>JBIOJM010000136.1:0-24107 GCA_044450785.1 Isosphaerales bacterium | reverse complement strand
TCGAAACCAAAAACCTCGCGGTAGACCCGCAAACCGTCGACCGACGACTGGAACTTCTGGTTCAGGTGCTGGTTGACCTCGGCGAAGAAGTTGAAACTGTAGAAGACGCGGTCCTGAGGGTTGGGCGACTGGTTCTCTGAGATCTTCAGCCCGCGCACCGAGGCGACGAACGATGACGCCTGGCCCGGTCGTGGCAGCGGCGGCGGTTTGGGAGGCAACGCCAGTGGATGAAGGGCCAGGATCGGCGCCTGGTCGCCGATCATCTGAAACGTACGCCCCTGACCAAAGCTGCTCAACTCACCGAAGCCCCCCGCCGTTTCCACGCAGGCGGCGGCTTCAGCGATCGCCGCGGCAAGACCTGGCTGGCTGAGCGTGGAGGCGGCCGTGCTCGGCTGGGCTGGCGTGGTGCTCGGAGTCGGTGGAATGGCAGCCGGTGAAGGGCTCGGGCTCGGTGGAGTGGGTGTGGTTCTGGATGACGGGGCCTGGGCTGGAGATGGTGCCGGGCGCGATGCGGCAGTTCCCGGTTGAGCTGCCCCTGGGCTGAGAATGGCACTGGCCTGAACTCGGCGCACCGACTCGTCACCCGTCCGGCTGAGCTCCTGAGAAAGTGAGGAAGAGGCAGCGGTTGCGGTCGGTCCCTGGATCGGGGACGCGGCGGGGGGCGTGGCGATACCCTCGGCCGGCGCCTGGCTCCTCGGCTGTGCTGTCGCCTGCGCGCGGCGCACCCAGCGATCACGAATCCGGGCGAGAAAGCGAGGAGATCGTTCGGCCACACCCTCCTGCGCGCTCGCCGGCTCATCTCCGCGGGCGTGGCAGCAGGATAGGACGACTCCGAGACTGACTGCCAGAAACAGTGTGCCCGGTCTCAATCGCACCTCCCTGCGCGACCCGTCCGCCTTCTTCGCCTCGTTTAGCCTCTGGCGAGTCGCCCCATCAAGAAGAACGGGCGCTTCCCCGTGCTCGACCACGACCTCGAGGCCGGACATCCGCTATTATCGGCACAATCGTCATTGTGGTTTAGGGTTCTGCATATAGTAGAGCAGTCGATCATTGAAATGGATATGGGATAGCTCGGGGGGTGGCAGCGGGATGGGAGGTCCCTCGAGGAGGATCGGGACGATCTCGGGGGCCGCGGAATCGTCGGTTCCTTTCCGCTTCAGGGCATACTCAACTTCCTGCCGCACCCACTTCGACTCCTTGGAGGCGGTGGACCAGAACAGCATGAAGACGTCGCAGTGGTCGATGTGCTCGTAGAGCTTTTGCTCCCAGCGGTCGCCGGGCTCCATCGAGAGGATATCCTGGAAGAAATTGATGTGGCAGCGGGCCAACATCTGGACGCGCTTCATCACCTCGTTCAGGTCCTTCATGGCGTACGAGAGGAACGCCTGCGAGTAACGCTTCGCCTCGTCGCCGAGCGGACGAGGCATGGACGGGACGAGGGGTCGATCGCCGGCGTTGATCTCGAGTTTGAACCGGACATGGCCGATCGGTGTCCCGTCGCGATAGACTGCGACCCGACCGATCAGATTGCCCGGAGGCTGCGTTCGAGCCAGATCCACGGCGAACTGGACCGACGTCGCTCTTCCCCGCCAGACGACCTGCTGAATGGAATCCTCAATCTCGACCCCTGGCAGCGTCAACTCGATCTGGAGTTTGGTCCCGCGCGGGATCTCGACCTCCAGGGACCGAAAACCCAGCCTCCGCGCGGCGTCATCGGCCTCTTGGGCGAGTTGGACCACCTGCTCGCTTTGATCCGGCATGTGGGCGTAGACTTGAACCAGGATCGATTCCCCCGCCCGGGCCGTGGGTGGCGCGAAGACCGTGCAGTCCACCGGATCGGCGTCAGCCGCCAGCGGCGTTCGCTCCTGGGTCTCAAGCGCGATGCTGGCCGGCAGCAGCGAGGCCCCGCGCGTGTCCTCGGTCGTCTTCTCGGTCAAGGAAGCGAGCCCCTTCTTCGTCCCGCCGCTGCCCGGGCCTAGGTAGGGGACGTTCCAGGTCTGCTCCAGACCCAGCACCTGACTCTCCTGGAGGGCGGCGCGGAGTCCACCGAACCCGCCCACTCTCGGGGGATCGGCTAGCCGCAGCCTCAATTCATACCCCGAGTCGTCCCGCAGACTGATCAACCGGAAACGCGGCTTCTCCCGCTCGCGGAGCTCCGGGACCGTATCATCTGGACTTGGCGCCGGTCGCGGAAGGAGCTGGCCGCCGAACCTCTTCATCGCCGCCGGCCACTCCGGAAGCGACGGCCGGGAGCCCGGCTCGAGCTGGAGGGCACGGGCCAGAAAGTCCACGAGAACGCCGGGGAGATCCGGGCGCAGATCGGAGGCCCTGCGATATTCGCCTGCAAGCACCTCACGGATGATCTCCTCCAGGGGCTTCGCGCGGATCAGACGCTCGCCCGTGAGCAGCTCGAAGAGCAGGGCTCCCAACGTGAACGAGTCGGATGCGGGGGTGGGGATGATCCCCGGCGCGGAGAGCAACTCCGGTGCTCCGTACCGGGCCACGCCGGTGAACCCGCGGGGGGTCGAAGCCATGGCGACCTGCGCGGGGGAAGGCGGCATCACGGCCAGGTGCCAGCTCCCATCCCCCCCTCGGACCGCTCGAACCGATTCGTCCCAACTCAGGGACATGCCGCCCCGGAACTGAACCCGGTGGAGGTAATCCAGCGCCTCCGCCAGGGACAACCCGATGGAGCAGGCCGTCGCGGGATCGATGAGCGGAGAAGCGATCCGGTGCAGTTCCCAGCGCGGTCCAGCCGCCGTGGGCGTGACCAGCACTCCACACCCTGCATCATCGAGGCAAACATCGAGAATCTTCACGAGCGCGGGATGTTCCAGTGGGAGCGCGCGCCCGGCGAACTCGATCATCGCGGCGCGATCGACCATCGTACCGGGCTGGAGATGGAGCTCGACCTGCATCTGTGACCTCCGAGCCGTCCCAAAGATTCTCGGGAGCAAGGAAAGACGCTACTCCATCGGGTAGATTTCGCGGGCCCGCAACTCGGTCAGCTTGTGCATGGTCAGACGGCCGCGACCATGCGTCTTGGCCTCATCGTACTGCTTCTGACCCGAGCGGCATGCCGCCTCAAACTCATGGGAGCCGATCATGGTCGTCTCGAGGAAACGCCACTCATCCGACCCATCCCATGCCTCCCAGCCGACGAACGCATGACCCGGTATCAGAACGATCGCCGGGTTGAGCGAAGCCCCTTCGAGGAGGCTGGCGAAGAGCACCGTGCCGTCGATGCAGTTTGCCGCCCGTCCGGCCAGCGACTCACGCGGCAGGCGGGTCCGCTGGATCGCCTGGCCCGGTGGGGCACCGTAGTCGATCACCGAGTTGATATAAGTGATCTCCGCCTCCTTCAGCACTCGGTACAAGGCTTCGACCTGACGTGTCACCAACTCGGGATCGTCCTGGTAGCCCCAGATCTGCCGGTTCGGCAGCAAGTCGGCGGCGCGGCGGACCCGCTCCTGGACGGCCTCGGCATGGGGTGTGACCCAGGCGCCGTAGTAGTGGGAAAGATCGACGACCTGGCCGGTATCAGGGCGGCGGACGGCATTGAAGCTGGAGGTGCGGGCCAGACAGACGATCGAGAAGGTGTCGTGGCTCTCGGTCTTACCATCGAGGTCCTCCGCGACGACGTGGAGCGTGGCGCGCTGGACCTCGGTAATCGTCCGGGCCCGCTCGGGCAGCAGGGTCGGCAGAAGGTGGAATGTCGCCTGCTTCCGCGGGTCGATCTCGACGGTGCGCACTTCCTCGGCCGAGAGCCCCTCGATGTAGACCCGGACGCAGACGCGCCTCGTCTCACGCGACTCGTTGGCGACCATGACGGTCAGGAGCGGGTCGGTCTCGGGGTCGAGCAGGTGATACACACCCGTGGGTAGAGGCTTCATGTGCACGGTTCGCTCGACCCGCAGGCCAGTGGTTTTCGCCCCAAGCATGCGCCCGCGAGGCGGGGTCGAGAGACCACCCGGCTCCGTGGGGGGCGCGAGGGCACTGACCTGGCTTTCAAGCCCGTCCAAACTCGCTTCCTCCGCTGCCAGTTGCTGTTGGAGAGGAAGGTCAGCCGATGGATCGGCTTGGGCATAAAGCCGGCCGCGCAGGCCGACGACGCGGTGATATTGCCGCTGGAGTTGCCTGCGCAACGACTCGGGATCTGGCGCGGTGGCGTCGGTCATGGATCAGGGGCACCTGCTCCCGCGGGGAGCAATGGCTTGGCGGCACGGTCCTCACAAGAGTGAGCATCTCGGACAGGGACCGGCCCGAGACGTCGTCCAAGGTAGCCGAGTATTCTGGTGTCAGGCAAGGGATCTTCAGCGGGTCGCGCGTGATCATCTGTTCTGGCAGGTGACAGTCGCGCGACTTGACCCCCGGAAAGCGGGACAGGTCCCACCAATTCTCGTCGAACGGAACTGGACCTCTTAAAAATAGCTTGAATCCGGCATAGAAATGTTTTAGAACATCGAGCGGTCGTAACCCCGAATATTGTGGCCACTGCTTGAGGATTCACCATGTCCCCGCTCGTCTTGGCTTTCTTGCTGGCTGTGCAAGCGCCCGATTCTCCGACCCGGAGCACTCTCAGCAACGACCATCCGCAGTTCCCGATCGGGCTTGCCAAGGACATGAAATTGCTCGAGCAGGTGAATGAGGCCGCGATCAAGGACCCGCTCGCTGTCGCGGGATTCATGGAGCAGGCGGTCAAGCGAGGGGAGCTGCTCGCGATCCCGTCCGGGACGAGGGCGAAGTCCCTCTCCACTCAGAAGTTGAGGGGTCCGGTGTTCAAGGAGATCGTCCAGGTCGAGGTCAGCCAGGGGACCCAGAAGGGCTTGCGCGGTTGGGTCTGCTCCAAGTCGCTCGTGAGCGACGAAGAATTCGCGGCGCTGGGGGCCGCGGGAGAAGGGAAGAAGGCCGAGCAGGCGGAGTACAGGCCGCTGTATCGCGACCCCATCCCCGGGGAGAAGGCTTACCTGGCCCCACAGCCGACGATGTTCGGCGTGGTGCGCAGCCTCATCCGCCTGGTGGTCGCCGACGATTCGGCTCCGGCCGTTTTCCAGGAATGGCAGGGAGCCCCCGAATCGTCGAGGGACGCCGTCGTCAAACGGCTGGAAGCCAAGAAGGCGATCTTCTTCACGACATTGAACACGGAGGTCAAGGTCCAGAAAGTCTTCCCCGAACAGTTGATCAACAGGATTTACCCGGTCCAGGTGGAACTCCTGAGCGGTCAGTTCAAGGGGAAGGTCGGCTGGGTTTCGGTTACGCGCGTCAGTCCGGTCCCCGGCAAAGCCACGAAGCCGGCTGCGGTCAAGGCCGATCGCGGGAAGGAGGAGCTTCAGGCGACAATCGAACGCCGAAAGAACAGGAGGCAGAGGGCTCAATCCGTAGAGAATTCCCTGAAGGCCGAAGAGCAACAAAGACGTCAGGAGCAACTCCACGCCCAGGTCCAGCTCCAGACGCTCCAGCGAGAGGCGGCAGTCGGCGAGGCTCAGATCGCCAATCAACAGGCCCAGACGCAGGCCTATCAGCAAATGGCCCGGGCCCTCCGGCAACAGCAGCTCCAGGAGTCATATCGCAACGGCGGCGGCGTGGTCTACGGCCCCAACGGCGCAATGACCATGGATGAATTCCTGCGCAGCCGTAACCCATGAGCCTCATCCGCGTTCCCAGGATGAAACCCTGGTCGGGGCGCGCCGAATCTGCCCGGAGGCCCACTCGAGCCGGCCGATTGGTCGGGGTTACGGGCTCTCGGCTCAGGCGTTTGAGTGGTCCCGCCCGCCACGCCCGGCTCACCGATCTCCTGCGGTATCAGCCATGCGTCCACGAAGCGGATCCGCCGCACCTCGACGCCTTTTCAACCCGCCGTATCCGCCAATATTCCCCTCTGAGCTATAAAAGGCAAGATTGCCGCTCCGTCTGCCGATCAAACAATAATGCGGTGGGGACGCCCGCAATTCACCGAAAGAATTGCCAAGCTATTCCATTCCGACGTCGGTTTAGAGAGAATCTCATGAAAAGGCGCCCAGGGAGCACTTTTCATGGAAAACCGACCAGATCAGCCGCCGTGGGGAGCGGAGCTAGTGCAGAAGCCAATAACCGTGGGGTCATCGATGGTGCTTCAGGCGTCCGCATACACCAGTGAACGCATACACGATTTGGCGGTCAAGAACCAAATGAGCGACGCAGATCTTGTGAAACTCGGGCTCGCGCTCGCCGAAATCATGACAAGAGCCAGGGCCAACGGCAATCACCTTGCGGTCGTCGACAGCGATGGCAAAGTGATTCAAGACATTCCCGCGCTCCGAGACTGATTATGGCTGCGTCACCCAAGAATCAAGAAATATATGATTTGCTTGCCATTTTTCAGAAACTCGATCTAAAAACACCAGAGCCAGAGACGGTCATCTCTGCAAGGATTGCCCAAGAAAGAATAGAAACCGAACACAAGCATGTCACCGAGTTGAGGGAGGTAAGGCATCGCGAAAGATGGGATTACTTCGTAGTGCTTGCCTTCTTGGCTGCTGGCGCGTTCTGCTCCGTCGTCATCTACAAAACTCATCCACCCGCGACGATTCTTCTCGCACCGCTTTGACGATTCTCGCGAGCATCATTTCAGCGGCGGCCGCTTATTCTGCTGGCCGTAAGGCCAAGTAAAAGCTAGACCCAATCCCACATCTCGACCGAATCACGCTCGCGAGTCGCGCTGCCCATGGGTGCTGTCTATTTGCCCCATAATTCTGTAGGCAAAGCCAACCCACCGGCAATCTATGCGGGTTGTGCCGCCTGCTGATTCGTGACGCAGGCTGTCAAGAAGCGTCCCAAGGGCCTTCGATGGTCCTGTGTTCCCGAGCTGCCACGATCGCCGCCTCGAGCAGGCGGACGACTTCGCGACCCTGCTCAGCAGTCACGGCGAGCGGCGAGCGGCCGAGGATGTGATCGGCGATGTTCCGGTAGTACGCGTCCCAATGGCCAAGGACCGTCACGACGCGGGATTCGATGACCTCGCCGTTGGGGCCGCCGACTCGCAAGAGGCCCTCGTGGTCCGGTGGTTCCTTTGCCCGATCGATGTCGCCGGCGCGCAGTGCCTCCTCTTGAGGGTCGATCCCATGTTTGACGAATCCCCCGTCGGTCCCGACGATCCACCAGCGCGGGCGGTCGATCCGGCAGATCCGGCTGGTCTCGATCTGAAAGAGCACGTGATCGAACTCCAGGACGATCCGCCCGTGCCCGCCGGTGTCGACGCCCTCCCAGGGAGCGGGGGTCAGCCAGGCGGCGAGTCGCCGGCATGGTCCCAGCTCGAACTGGAGCGCCTGGTCGACGAGGTGAGCGCCCCAGTCGTGCAGGATCGACCCAGCCGTATCGAACTGCCCGCGCCAGCCGCGCGGCGGTGCATACCGGCAGACTGCGCTCTCGAAGAGCAAGGGCCGTCCGATCCGTTCCTGAGCGAGGACTTCCTTGACGGTCAGGTAGTCCCAATCCCAGCGCCGGTTGTGGAATACCGACAGCATGCAGCCCGAGCGATCTCGCGCGGCGATCATCCGATCGGCGTCGTCCGTCGTGAGCGCCATCACCTTGTCGACCACGCAGTGCTTCGACGCATCGAGTGTGCGCACGACCAGATCGGCGTGGGTATTGTGAGGCGTCGCGACCACGACCAGCCGGACCGCGGGGTCGTCCAGGGCCTCGTCAAGGTGTGCGAACCCGCGCACGCCCTCGCCCCATTCCGCGATGGCCGCGGCGCGGACCTGGGGATCGCGGGCAACAATCCCATACAGCGTCAAGTCGGGCTGGCGCCGGACCAGGGGACAGTGGAACGCACGTCCTGCCAGGCCGTGACCGACGACAACCGTTGGGATCATCGGATTTCCCGCCTCGAGAGGTTGATTGGGAGGCCGTAGCGCGCAACCACGTCATCGTGCCACATCATGCGCAGTCGTGCCTGCCGCCGGAATGATTTGACCGCGATGCCGCGTTTCCTAATAATACTGTGTCCACTCGATCGCTCCAACCATTCGCCTCAGTCTTCTCTGCGAGCTTCGCGATCTCGGCAGTGAGAGTTCCGAGTTTACAAGGCCGCGGGAGCGATGCCCGCGCGACAAGAAAGATATCTTGACCCGAGCGAATGGGTCGCTGGGAGGATAATGGAATGGTTCCTCTGTACCGTGATGAACCGCGGATTCTGGGACCGCTGCCTGGTCCTCGAAGCAGTGCCTGGCTGGAGCGAGACCATCGCGTCATGTCACCGTCGTACACGCGCGTCTATCCCCTGGTGGTCCGCCGTGCGAAGGGGGCGATGGTCGAAGACATGGACGACAACCGTTTCCTCGACTATACGGCGGGGATCGCCGTGACGAGTGTCGGGCATTCGCATCCCCGGGTTGTTGAGGCGATCCGCAAACAATCCCGGCGGCTGATCCACATGTCGGGGACGGATTTCTACTATACGCCCCAGGTCCGGCTGGCGGAGCGCCTGGCGGTGCTGGCGCCGGGGCCAGAGCCGAAACGCGTCTTCTTCACGAATAGCGGTGCCGAGGCGATCGAGGCTGCCTTGAAGCTGACGCGGTGGCACACCGGTCGGAACCGGGTTGTCGCCTTCCTGAACGCGTTTCACGGGCGTACTTACGGCGCCATGTCCTTGAGCGGCTCGAAGCCAATGCAGCGCCGCGGGTTCTCCCCGCTGGTGCCTGACATTCATCATGTTCGCTACGGCGACTTCGAGAGTGTCAATACGCTGCTGCGGACGATCTGCCCGCCGGATGAGCTAGCCGCGATTTTCGTCGAGCCGATCCAGGGTGAAGGGGGTTACATCGTGCCTCCCCCGGATTTCTTGCCGGGCCTGCGCCGGCTGTGCGATCAGCATGGTGTCTTGCTGGTCTTGGACGAGGTCCAGAGTGGCATCGGCCGGACCGGAAAGATGTTCGCCTCCGAACACTGGGGAGTCGCCGGTGATATCGTCTGCCTCGCCAAAGGGATCGCCAACGGGCTGCCGCTGGGCGCGATCGTGGCGAGCGCATCGGTGATGGACTGGCCGAGCGGAAGCCACGCCTCGACGTTCGGCGGCAATCCGGTCGCTTGTGCGGCATCGCTGGCGACGCTGCGCCTGGTCGAAGAGCGTTATTGTGCCAACGCGGACCGGCGGGGCAGACAGATGCGCGACGGCCTCCTGGCTCTCGCCCGGCGATTTCCCTGCATCCGCGAGGTCCGCGGGCTCGGACTCATGATCGGCGTCGAGATCCAATCCGAAACGGGAGAGCCGGAGCCGGCATTGCGCGACTGGATGATCGACCTGGCCTTTCATCGTGGATTGCTCCTGCTCCCTTGCGGCACGAGCACGATCCGGATCTGCCCGCCTCTGTGCTTGACGACGCGACAGGTTGTAATCGGGCTGGATCTGATCGGCGCCACACTGTCGGCAGCCGAGGACGAGATCAGGAGAGTGAAGGCAAGCCTCGAGGAGAAAACACAATGTCGCTGATCGCGGAGACCGCCGCGCCCGCGGCGTTTGATTGGAAGCGTTGGCCCGACACGGAAGCGTTTCTCGACGAGGCGGTCGCGACGGCCCTCGAGGGAAACGCATTCGCAGCCGATCTGGCGGACCGGATGCAGCGTGAAACCGGGACGTGGTTCAAGGTCTGGATCGACCACCTTGTGATCCAGGGGGACACAAGCTTACGCGATCGACTCGAGGCGCTGGGCTACGAGCGCCAATCGACCTCTTACGGCGTGGGGGTGCCGGTCTTCGCGCATTCCGGCGGGATTTTTCCCCGGATCGCGCTGGTGCCCGTTGATGCCAGCACCAACGGAGGGACGGTCTTCACAGTCCGGGAAGTGGCCATCAAGGTCGAAAGGGCCGCGGCGTTTTCTCGGGCGCACGACCTGGGGCTGGAGATCCTCGGCTATTCCGTGGGGCCATACCGGGTCGGGCGAATCCAGGGCAACCGGACGACGCTCGCCGTGGTGGAGCGGCGTGCCTACCTGGGCTTCGAGCCGTTTCCCGGCGACCTGGCGCGGCTGGGACGAATGAGGCCGCACGCGGCCCGCGACGCGCTGGCGGCTCGCGACCTCTGGGAGGCTCGCCGCCGCCGGTTCGACGACGACGGCGAGGGATTCGACGCCACCGAAATGACCCTCGATCGTGTGATCGAGCTCGCAGGCTCGGTCGACCTGGCGTGCCACCTGGTCTTCGAGGTTGAACGCGAATACTGGCAGTCGCGCAACACGGCCGCGCGGGTACAGAAGGCGCGTCAGGACCGCCTCGGCCTGGGCTGGGCCAACCACGATCATCACACGTTCCGCTGTTCGCGGCGGTTCTTCCCGCGCGTAATCGGCATGCTCACGCGACTGGGATTCGAGCTGCGCGAGCGGTTTCACGCAGGGGCCCACGCCGGCTGGGGCGCGCAGGTCCTTGAGCATCCGGTCACCGGGATCGTCATCTTCGCCGACCTCGACCTGGCGCCCGACGAGGCCACCGAGGACTTTGCCCACCTGACGCTGCCCGACCTGCCTCGACCGGGGACCGTCGGGCTCTGGGTCGCCTTGCATGGTGAGTCGATCCTCGAAGGCGGCCTGCATCACCTGGAAGCTCAATTCGATTTCGATGCCCTGCGCGACGGCCTCAAGGCCGAGGCGGGCATCGAGACCATGCCGCCGTTCTCGAACTTCCCGTTCCTGCGCCAGGCGTTCACCGCCGGTGAACGATGGCCGGTCGACAGACGCCGGGCGGACCGCGCACTCCAGCTCGGGTGGATCACCGCCCTCGAGCGCGACAAGTTCCTGCGGGACGGGACGATCGGTAGCCACCTGGAAAACCTGGAGCGGCGCGAGGGTTTCAAGGGCTTCAACCAGCAGGCTGTCAGCACCATCATCGTGGCGACCGATCCCCGTCTCCACTGAGAGGAGGAACGACAATCCCGTGACACGCGTTGATTCGCGACCCGCGGCCCGCCTCGGTCACGATCCTGATCTCCGCGCGCTGACTGCCGCGCTCTCGGCCGAGGAGGCCCAGCTCCGCCAGGGAGGCGGCCCTGCCGCCATCGAGCGGCAGCACGCCAAGGGACGGAAGACGGCCCGTGAGCGGATCGACGCCCTGCTCGACCCTGGTGCTAGGGCGCTCGAGCTCGGTTTGTGGGCCGCCTACGAGCTGTACGAGGAATGGGGCGGTGCGCCCGGCGCGGGCGTCGTCACGGTCATCGGTTCGGTCGCGGGTCGCCGCGTGATGGTCGTCGCCAACGACGCGACGGTCAAGGCGGGTGCGTGCTTTCCGATGACGGTCAAGAAGATTTTGCGTGCCCAGACGATCGCCTGGCAAAACCGGCTCCCCCTCGTGTATCTTGTCGACTCCTCCGGCGCCTTCTTGCCGATGCAGGACGAGGTTTTCCCCGACGAGGACGACTTCGGGCGGATCTTCCGTAACAACGCCGTGATCTCGGCGCGGGGAATCCCTCAATACGCCGCGATCATGGGGAACTGCGTGGCGGGCGGAGCCTATCTGCCGGTCCTCTGTGATACCGTCTTGATGACCGAGGGCTCGGGGCTGTATCTGGCCGGCCCGGCGCTGGTGAAAGCGGCCATCGGCCAGGAAATCTCGCACGACGAGCTGGGCGGCGCCCACGTCCACGCGGCGATCAGCGGCACGGTCGATTACCGGGAGCCGGATGACGACGCCTGCCTGGCACGGCTGCGCCGGTTGATCGCGCTGCTGCCTCCCGACCCCGAGCAAGCCGGAAGCCGGACCACGATCGAGCCGCCGGCTCGACCGGCCGATGAGCTGTACACATTGGTGAGCCCAGACCCCTCCTTGCAGTACGATGTGCGCAACTTGCTCGCCGCGATCTTGGACGGTGGCCGGCTTGACGAGTATCGGGCTGAATACGGCCGAACGTTGGTCTGCGGCTTCGGCCAGCTTGGCGGGGTTTCACTTGGGATCGTGGCGAGTCAACGGCTCAGGTTCCGGCCCGAGGGCGGCGGTCCGTTCCAGTTCGGCGGCGTGATCTACGCCGATAGCGCCGACAAGGCCGCGCGGTTCGTGCTCGAGTGCAATCAGAGCCGCCTACCGATCCTGTTCATCCAGGACGTGAACGGTTTCGACGTGGGCCGCGACGCCGAGCGGACCGGGATCATCCGGCGCGGGGCCAAGCTGGTGAGCGCTGTCAGCAACAGCACGGTCCCCAAGATCACCCTGATCGTGGGGCACTCCTTCGGCGCGGGGCATTACGCGCTCTGCGGCAAGGCATTCGACCCCCGGTTCCTGTTCGCCTGGCCGGGTGCGAGATACGCCGTCATGGGCGCGCAGCAGGCCGCCCGGACCATGCTCGACGTCAATGTCGGGACTCTCAAGCGACAGGGAAAGGAAATTGACGACACCGGGCTGGCCGCCATGGCCGACGAGCTGCGCGAGCGTTACGATCGCGAGACCGACATCCGCTACGCCGCCGCCCGCCTCTGGGTCGATGCCATCATCGACCCGGCGAAGACCCGCGAGGTGCTCTCCATGGCCCTCGACGTCGCGGTGCGGAACCGTGAGTCCGTGCCGATCGGCATCGGTGTGTTCCAAGTCTGAGATAACATGCAGCAATGGTCAATCCATCCGGTCAGTCGAACTTGAAAACCATGGTATCCAACGCTCCTGATCCCGTTTCCGGATCGTTGCGCGTTGGCAACGGCGCCGGCTTCTGGGGCGATAACCTCGATGCGCCCTATCTGCTCGCTCGCGACGGCCGGATCGACGTCTTGACGCTCGAATACCTTGCCGAGCTGACCATGGCGATCCTGAGTCATCTCCGGTCCAAGGATGCGACCGCGGGGTATGTCACCGACTTTCCCGAGCTGGTCGAGCGGCTGGCCCCTGTCCTCATTCAAAAGGATGGCTTGCGGGTCGTCACCAACGCGGGAGGGCTGAATCCGCCGTCGTGCGCTGCCCGCTGTGGCGAAATCCTCAAGAACGCGGGACTGCGCGACATCGCCATCGGAGTCGTCACGGGTGACGATGTGCTGGGGCTGATCCCCGCATGGACCCAGGATGGGATCGACCTCGCGCACCTCGAGACCGGCGCCCCAATATCCGGTGTGATCTCACGGCTGGTCGCCGCCAACGTCTATCTCGGAGCGCGGCCGATCGCTCTAGCATTGCAGTCCGGCTGCCGATTCGTGGTGACCGGACGGGTCGCGGATGCCTCGTTGACGCTCGGCCCCGCGGCGGCCCATTTCGGCTGGCGCTGGGACGATTGGACGAAGCTGGCCGGGGCTTCCGTCGCCGGCCATTTGATCGAGTGCGGCGCCCAGGCGACCGGGGGGCTCTGGCATGAGTGGAATGAGCTGAGCGATCCTGCTGGGATCGGTTACCCGATCGCCGAGCTGGCGGCCGACGGCTCCTGCGTGCTCACCAAGCCCGAGGGAACCGGGGGGCGAGTCTCCGTCGGGACAGTGACCGAACAATTGCTCTACGAGATCGACGACCCCGCGCGGTATCGTACACCGGATGTTGATGTGGATTTCACCAGCGTTTCGCTTGCGGAGCAGGGGATGGATCGCGTGTTGGTTCAGGGAGCGACAGGGCAGCCGCCGTCGGATCGGCTCAAATTGGTGGCCGTCTATCGAGACGGATGGACGGCCAGCGGCATGCTGGCCGTGGTCGGCCGCGCCGCCGAGGCCAAGGCACGCGCGGCCGGGGCACTCATTCTCGAGCGGGTGCGCCGCGCGGGTGTTCAGCTTGCCGATTCCCTCGTCGAGTGCTTGGGGGCCGGCGACGTCGCCCCGGGTGTGATTCGTCCGGCGGCCCCGCCTTTCGAGGTGGTCCTGCGCGTGACTGTCCGCGACCCGGAGCGCGCGGCCGTCGAACGGTTTTGTCGTGAGCTGGCGCCCCTGGTCACTTCAGGGCCACCGGGAATCGCCGGCTATGCGACCGGCCGGCCGTCGCCCCGGCCGGCGTTCGGCTACTGGCCGGCCCTCGTGCCGCGCGCCCTGGCTGAACCGCGTACCCAGGTCGACGTCCGGACGGCTGCCGAGTGGGCCGGGTCGATACAAGATCCACCCAGATCGTGATCGCTCAACTGAAGAGCCGCGGGGTTGGAACCGGCCATGCTTGAACAGTTACGATGGATTCGGCTGGGAGACCTGGCGCACACCCGGAGTGGCGACAAGGGAGATCGTTCCAACGTGGGAGTTGTCGCCAACGACGCGGTCGCTTACGCCTGGCTTCTAACCCACTTGACCGAGGCGGCCGTCGCCGACTTCTTGCGTCCCATGGGGATCGGCCAGGTCCGCCGCTATCTAATCCCTGGCCTACATGCGTTCAATTTCGTCATCGATCACGCCTTGGCGGGAGGCGCGAGCAGGTCGCTGCGTCTCGATACCCAGGGCAAGGCCCTGGGAACCGTGTTCCTGGAGATGAGGATTCCCGTGCCGGAAGATGGCTATCCGTTCACTCAGGAGGTCTCCCAAAGATGACCGCAATTCTCGTCAGTCGTGAAGATCGAGGACCGGTCGCGGTCCTCACGCTCAATCGCCCCCAGCAGCGAAACGCCCTTTCGAGGGCACTGATGGCTCAATTACGGGATGCCGTCGATCAATTAAGTGTGGATTTCAAAATACGCGTTGTCGTCCTGACGGGGGCGGGCCCTGCATTCTGTTCGGGCATGGATCTGAAAGAGGCCGCCGCAATCGATGCATCGCCCGAGGCGGAGCCGGAGACGATCGCGACGATTCAGGAGTTCGCCGACCTGATCCAGCGACTGCACACCTTGCCGAAGCTAACAATCGCCGCGGTCAATGGCGACGCACTTGCCGGCGGAGCCGGCCTAATGGCGGCTTGCGACCTGGCCATCGCCGCCGAGACATCCCGGATCGGCTATCCCGAGGTGCGCCGGGGCTTGGTCCCCGCAGTTGTCATGCATGACCTTTGGCGCCAAATCGGCGACCGCCGGGTACGCGAGCTGCTCCTGGGAGGGGGCCTGATCTCCAGCAAGACCGCCCACGCCTGGGGTCTGGTGAATACCGTTACCACCGCCGACCGCTGCCTGGACGAGGCGGTCGGCGTTGCTGAGAGTCTGTTGGAGTGCGCTCCTTTGGCGCTGGCGACGACCAAGAGGTTGCTCGATGAGGTGATGGGCCGGCCCCACGACCTTCGTGGTGCTGCTGCGATCAGTGCGGCGATTCGAAGTTCCGAGGAGGCCAGGGAAGGCATCCGCGCGTTCGTCGACAAGCGCCGACCCCATTGGGCTCGCCCTGTTTCGGAGGAGACTGCGCCATGACCAAGGACGTCGGCGCATCGCTTCCTTGGGTTTGGGAACAGACAGTCGGGAGCGTCCTGGACCGCACAGCCGAGCGTTATCCCGATCAGGATGCCCTGGTCTTTCCGGGTCTGACGCTGCGCTGGTCCTGGCGCGAGCTGAACGAGCGGGTCAACCGGGTCGCCTCCTGGCTGATCGCGCTGGGAGTCGAGGCCGGGCAGCATGTCGGGATCTGGTCGATGAACGTGCCGGAATGGATGGTGACCCAGTTTGCCGCCGGCCGGATCGGCGCCGTTCTGGTGAACGTCAATCCGGCTTATCGGCTTGTTGAGCTCGAGGACGCCCTGCGGATGGCCGACGTGGCGACGCTCGTGGTCGGCAGCCCGTTCAAGGGCTCGGACTTCGTGGCGATGGTCGAGTCGCTCTGCCCCGAGTTGGAGGCGGCGAATTCACGAGACTGGGCGTCCGCGCGTTTTCCTCGACTGAAGCGATTGATCGCGCTGGGTGATCGGCCCGGTCCCGGCTGGTGGACCTGGACCGACATCGAACAGGGCCCGCATGCCGGGGCGTCGATCTTCGAGGAGCGAGTCCGGTGCGTTCGAGCGGCCGATGTTCACAACATCCAGTTCACCTCGGGAACGACCGGCCTGCCCAAGGGGGCCATGCTCACGCATCGCAACGTGCTCATGAACGCTTTTTACACAGGCGAGCGGCTCCGGTATTCGGCGGCGGATCGTGTTTGCGTGCCGGTCCCCTTTTACCACTGCTTCGGCTGTGTGCTGGGTACATTGGTATGCGCGGTCTACGCAGCCGCGGTGGTTGTTCCAGCCCCGTCGTTCGACGCCGGTGCGACCCTCGCCGCGATCGATGCCGAACGATGCACGGCCGTCTATGGCGTGCCCACAATGTACGTGGCTCAGCTCGAACATCCCGAGTTCGCCCGCTTTGACCTGACGAGCCTGCGCACCGGAATCATGTCCGGTGCTCCCTGTCCCCTGCCGTTGATGGAGAAGGTGGTAAGCCGGATGGGCGTCAGGGAGATCTGCATCGGCTACGGTCAGACCGAGGCATCACCGATCATCACGCTCACTTCGGTCGACGACCCGATCGAGGTTCGAGTCGGGACGGTCGGCCATCCGATCCCGGGCCTGGCGGTGAAGCTGGTCGATCCGGCCACGGGCCGGGAAGCCTCGACCGGCGAGGCGGGCGAGCTGTGGGTCATGGGCCATTGCGTGATGGCCGGTTACTACAACAACCTGGACGCGACCGCCCGCGCCGTCGACGTCGACGGTTGGCTTCATACGGGCGACATGGCCCGCTGCCGCAATGATGGGAATTACCGGATCGTGGGCCGCAGCCGCGAGCTGATCATTCGCGGCGGCGAGAACATCTATCCGGCCGAGGTCGAGGAGTTCCTGCACCATCATCCGGCGGTGGCCGAGGTCGCCGTGGCCGGCCTGCCCGATGCCAGGTACGGCGAAGTTGTCGCGGCGTGGGTCGTGGCCAAATCGGGCGCGGTCCTGACTTCCGACGAGCTGAAGCAATACTGCCAGGGCCAGATCGCCCATTTCAAGGTCCCGCGGTATGTCATGATCGTGGAGGGCCTTCCCAGGACGGTGACCGGGAAAATACGCAAGCATGTGCTGAGGGATCAGGCAGTCACCGCGCTCGGGCTCGAGGAAGCCGCGAAAATCGAGACGGCGTGAGTGCGGGGGAATCGAATGCACCCGAGAGATGCATGGATCGATCGACTCGGACGCCGGATCAAGCGCTGGTGTCGTCCCCGTGGGCTGGGAAAAGTCTGGGTGGTCGCGGTCTCGGGCGGCGGCGACAGCGTCGCGCTCCTCCGAGTTCTGCATCAACTCGCAAAGCAGACGGACCTGAAGCTGTCGGTGGCGCACCTCGACCATGGCGTGCGGGGCGAGTCAGCGCGGGCCGATGCCGCGTTCGTGGTCGAGCTGGCCGGGTCGCTGGGATTGCCTTGTGACCTGGGCCAGTGGAAGCCCGCCCGTGCCGCTCACTTCGAGTCCGATGCGCGGCGGGCGCGCTACGCCTGGTTGCAGGAGCTCGCCCAGGCGCGCGGGGCCTCCGTCGTGGCGGTCGCTCACACGAGCGATGACCAGGCCGAGACGATCATCCACCGCATCGTCCGCGGCACCGGCCTGCGCGGGCTCGCCGGCATGCCCCGGCGCAGATTACTCTGTTCCGACCCCAAGGTCAGCCTCGTACGCCCGTTGCTCGACGTCTCCCGCAGCGAGCTCCGGGACTACCTGGTGGCGCTGGGGCAACCGTTCCACGAGGATCAAAGCAACGCCGATCTGGCCCGAACCCGTGCCCGGATTCGGCACGACCTCCTGCCTAAATTGGTGGCCGAGTATAACCCCCGAGTCGCCGAAGCCCTCGTCCGACTGGGTGCCCTCGCGGAGGCAATGCAGAGGTCGCTGGAATCCAACCTCGATGAGCTGGAGCGCGCATCGGTGATCACGAGATCGCCGGATTGCGTCGTGCTCAAACAAGGCTTCCTCGGCTCTCTGCCGGTGTTCCTCCGGACCGAAGTCCTCCGTCGGGTGTGGCGCCGCGCCGGCTGGCCCGAGCAGGGCATGTCGGCCAGGCGCTGGCGGCGGCTGGCGGTGCTGGTGCGGAGCAAGTCGATCAAGAAAGTCATGATCGGCGCCGGCGTCGCGGCTTCGACGGAGAGCTTTTTCTTGGTCCTGCGCCGTAGCCCGAGCGGAGCCTAACCAAGGGGACCGACCAGAAGACTGGTCACTCTGAAAGCCAATCCGATCAACGGCCGGGAGAGCTAAGCATGCACCGACTCAAGGGCGATTCAAGATCTTCTCGATCTCGCGGCCGACGAAAGCCTCCCACAACCGGTAGAAGTCCGCCTTGGTCATCGTGGCTTGCTCGAGGCCCATCTGCTTGCCCAGGTCCATCATCGCGGCAACGACCTCCTTGGGAACGATGCCGCTGTGAAATGCCACGTTGCCTCGCCGGTCGATGATGACCAGCTCCGGGTATCCTCTCACGCCGTAACGATCGGCCGTGACACCGTTACGTCTGATGGAGTTGTCGCCTTTCCCGCGATCTTCATCGAGAGCGGAGATCAAGGACGTCTTCTTGAAGTCGAGGAAGCGGCGGATCTTCCCGATCTCCTCGCCGGGTGTGTGGATCGACAGGAAGACCACCCCGCGCGGCTCGTACTTGTGTTTGAGGCGGTCGAGGTGCGGCATTTCGTCGATACAGGGGCTGCACCAGGTGGCCCAGAAATCGAGGAAGACGACCTTGCCCCGGTAGTCGGTCAGGCTGCGCGACTGGCCGTCGGTCCAGCCGACAACCTGCAACGGGGGCGCCGCCCGGCCAAGCGTCGGGGGCTCGGGAGTGGCCAGGGCGGCGGGCCTCGCGAGCATCTCGGCGCTGGGACGGAGCTGGATCTTGAGGCCATCGTCGGTGCCGTCCACGAGGTACTTGCCGGACGCCCACAACGCACCGTATTCGAAGCCGAGCTCGATCAAGCCCTTCGGCAGGTTGTGGACCGTGAACTTCCCCGCCGCGTCCGTGCGGGTGAACTGGCTCCGCAGTGCAAAGCCACCCGAGGGCTCGACCCAGACGCCTTCGGCCGGTCGGCCCTGGGGATCGACCACGGTCCCGCTCAGCGAGACGCCCGGCTCCAAACGGGTCGGATCGAGCACCTGCGGAGAATCGCCCTTGCCCGGCTGGAAGGAGAACGCGGGCGTTTGCAAGCTGGCGAAGCCGTCTTTCCTCACCACGAGCGAGAGCCTCGAGGGTTTTCCGAAATCACTGCGCGGGATCGCGCGGATGAGAAACTGACCGTCACGGTCCGTGGTCGCCTCATGCTCCTTGTCGTCCGGAAAGACGGCTCCCCCGCGGCCACCCTCCCCGCTGTGGAACGCCAGTGCGACGCGAGTCCCCTCGATCGGCCGGCCGGCTTGGTCGACGATTCGACCGGACAAGCTCCCGGACGCCACTCGACCAGCGTCGGAGAAGCGGACACGGATCACGAGCTTCCCGTCGACGAGCGTCGGTTCCACTCGCCCTGACTCGCCGACCGTGATCGACCGGCCGGCTCCGTCGGGCAGCTCCCGCGCCGACTCGCCGATCGTCGCCAGCCGGCCCGCGCCATCCTTCAGACGGTAGCCGCGTTCGATCCGTTCGATCGTTTTCACGGCTTCAGGGCGGAAACCGGAGGCCCACTCCAGTGGGATCCCGACCGGGATCGATGCGAGGCTAAGCGACAGCCGCTTGCCCATCATGGCCCCTGCCATCACCTTGCCCCCTTCGGTGGGGAGGGTCAGTTTCACCCGGCCGGCCTCATCGGATTCGGGCATGAAGATCTCGTTCGGAGTGGACGCTCGAATCGAGCCGCTGACCGGTCTCCCGTCGGCGCCGATGAGGTGGAAAGGCCAGACGGTCCCCCGCCGCACGACATACTCCTTTCGGTGGATCGGCTGCGACCGCGAGAGGACGAAGGTCTCCTGCGATTTCTTGTTGCCGGGCGCCCAGTAGCCGACCGGGGCTTGAAACGTCCACGCCCTCGCCTGGCCGGGTGGGAGATCGACGAGGAACTGGCCGTCTCCGCCCGACGTGACAAAGCGGGACCGTTCGGGATTGCTTGATCCCGTCGCATCGCCGAGCAGGACGCTGAACTGGCCCCCCTGGACCGGCTCGCCCGTCCCCTCGACCCGCACCGAGCCGGTCAGCCGATACGTAACCGCTGGCGGGGTCGTCTGCGACTTCGGCGCCGAAGTGGGCGCCGATGCCGGAGTCCTCACGACACCTTGGTCGCGTTTGGTTTGGCCTCTTTCATCGACCGCCGCGGCGAAGGCATACCAGGCCCAAAAGCCACCCCCGATGCCGAGGCACAGCAGGACCATCGCGACTTTTAGCTGGTTCAACAACATGGAATTCAGCACTCCCCGCGCCAGAACGGCGGCCGTGTTGCCCGCCATGAATCCCAGCGCGATGCGACTGGTGGAATGGATCAGCGTCATGGGGATGGCCGCCTGTGCCTGACCGGCCGCACCGGCGGCGAGGAGACCGGCCGGGACCGTCACACCGCGCCGGGTCAGCCGCTGGCGTAACCGCTCGCGCGCCCGGGCCAACCGGCCCCGGATCGCCACTTCTGATAGCCCGAGCTGATGCGCCGCCGCGTCGTAGGTCTGCCCTTGCAGGTAGCAGAGCACAATGGGTGCGCGAAGCCGCTCGGGCAAACCGTTGATCTCATCGTGGAGGATCTCCCAATCGGGATCGTTCTCCGCCGGGAGATCGCTTTCGGAAGTCCGCTCCGCGACGAGCTGATCGAGCGCGCGCCGGCGCGCGGAGCCACGCTTACAACGAATCGCCACGCGATGCGCGACCCCGAACAGCCAACTCGCGACCGACCCGCTCCGGCGGATGGACCTGGCCCGGTTGGCCAGAACGAGGAAGACGGCCTGAAAGGCATCCTCCGCATCGTGCGCGTCGTGAAGAACGCTCCGGCAGACCCGGAGCACCATCGGGCCGTGTCGGATCACCAACTCTTCGAAGGCCGCCTCCGCAGCCTCATCGCGCCGCGAGACGAATTGGTCCAAGAGCTGCGCATCGGACATCGTCCCGACCGCTCCCAAGTTGAATAGCCGGTGCACCTGCCGGAGCACCCGGTCCGATGGGCTGCCCGCCATTCCTTCCGATCTCCTCGGTTGTTGGTCTCCTGAGAGTAGTACCCGCTGACCAGAGGTCCCTCACGAGGATTCTTCGAGATCATGACGGGGTTTGTGATCGCCTTACATGGGAGGAACGAATCCGCGCGGCCACGGCCCACGCACTCTTGGCTCACTCTCTCCATGGCTTTCATCCTCGGTCAGGATTCGCGTTTCACACCCGGCGTTTCCATGACGTCGCGAAACCTGCGAGGCACACCGCGCCAGGCGGCTTGATAGGTTGCCTCCAGCGGTACGTTCACGTACCAGCCGGGAGCAAGAAAGAGGGGCATGTCGATGAGCGTGTCGCCGACTCCGACCGGTTCCACATAGGCCGTCTTCGGTGGACCGGCGTCGTAGGCGACGAGACTGAGCGGCTTGTCTGGCGGGGCCGGTTTTGGCGTGCCCCCGATCTCGTCCCAGATGACGGGATGGATCCCGTTGGGATCGCGCGGCGTCGGCGGTTGCAGGTCGACCAGCAGCAAATGATGGCCATACTCTAAAGCGTTTAGAACCTTCGTCACGAAGGTCCGGAATTCTTGCTTGCTCGATTTGTTGCTGGAAGAGAGGATCTCGATCAGCGCGACAATCCGGTCATCGCTGACGTGGTGGATCACGACACTCTTCTGTCGGCGTGCGTAGACCTCTTGCTCGATGCTCTCTCTGTCTCGAACGCGAGGCGGAGCAATCGCGACCGCGGTTGCGCCGGAGATCGGCTCACCGGACCATTCGCCGTTCAAGCCGTTCGTGGTTTGCAGCGTCAGGACGTCTGGCACGGTCGGTCGAGCGACTTGCTCGGCCATCGCGTAATAGTCCGGGGGCAGTAGGCCGTCATTGAGCGCATTCCGGATCTCGCCTATCCAAACGTGGTGGAAATCGTGGAAAGCTCCGTCAAACACGCGTGACCAATCGTGAATGGGCATGGGAGCGTCCCGGAAAGAGTTCGGCGATCGGTCGAAAGGCGGAACTGTGGATTGCGTCAAGAACTTGATTCTAGCTCTTGCTGTGCGTTTTGAGAAGGATGAGAGACCGTCAGCTCACATGGAGTTGCCGGACAACGTCGACGAGTCGCTGTGTCATTTTTCGAACCGTCTCGGCCTGGCGAGGATTCTTGAGCGAGCCGTCTTCTGCAAAAGATTCATAGGCGTTACTGATGGCAATCTGTTCGGGCAAGACGAGGACTTCGATGTTCCCGAGTATCGAACGCAGGTGGACGAGCCCCCTGAGTCCGCCCAGATTCCCCGGCGACGCACTCATGATCAAGGCGACTTTCTGTTTGAACGCGATGAGCGGCGGTTCGCCCGGCTCCGGCCGTGAGGCCCAATCGATCGCATTCTTGAGGACACCGGTAATCGAGCTGTTGTACTCAGGCGAGGCAATGATCAGGCCCTGATGCTCCTTGAGGAGTGCTTTGAAGCGGCGGCCCTCGGCGGGAATGCCGCTGGCCGCCTCCAGGTCGCCGTCATAGAGCGGCATCGGCAATTCATGCAGGTCGATCAAGGTGACCTTCCCCCCGGCCGCTTCGGCCTCGGACGCGGCCAGCCGGGCGAGCTTCTTGTTCGCGGAGTCCGACCGCGTGCTTCCCGCGAACACGAGGATGCGAGGTTCTGCCATCGGAACGCCCTTCTTTCAGAGGAGGTGACCCATCTTCCCGGAACGGTAGTCATTGACCGCCTGCACAATTTCTTGGTGCGTGTTCATCACGAATGGCCCCTGTCCAGCAACAGGTTCATCGATCGGCTTGCCACAAAGAACGAGCACAGTCGCATCTTCGTGGGAGTCGATGGTGATGCGTTCGCCCGCACGGTCGAACAGGACGAGCTCGACGGCGCCGGCGGCACTCGATTTGTTGAGCGTGACGGCTCCCTTCTGCACGACCAGGGCCGTGGTGTAGCCCTCGGGCAGGGCGAGTTCCGTGGACCGGCCTGCCTTCAGTCGCACGTCCCAGAGATGGACCGGCGTGAACGTCCGGGCCGGTCCCTTCGTCCCTTGGAGCTCACCCGCGATGACCCGCGCGGTCCCCGCCTCGTTATCCAGGTGCACCACGGGAATCTGACTGTCGAGAATCCCCTGGTAACGTGGCGTCGACATTTTGACTTTGGCGGGGAGGTTCACCCAAAGCTGCACCAGTTCAAATGTCCCGCCGCTCCGGGTGAACGCCCGGCTGTGAAACTCCTCGTGGACAACGCCCGACGCGGCCGTCATCCATTGCACATCACCAGGGCCGATCGTGCCGTGGTTGCCCGCCGAGTCCCGATGTTCCACCTCGCCGGAATAGACAATGGTGACCGTTTCAAATCCTCGGTGAGGGTGCTCACCCACCCCGCGCGGTTCGTCGGAGGGCGGGAACACCGCCGGCCCCGCATAGTCGAGCAACAGGAACGGACTGATCGCGGCCCCGCCGTCCTGATAGGAGAAAAGGCTCCGCACCGGAAACCCGTCGCCGACCCAGTGGGCCTGAACGTTTCGTCGGATCTCCAGGATCTTCTTCATGGTCATGACGCGGTCCTCTCATCAGTTCCTCGTGCCGGTGTTGGAGCTGGTGATGAGATTATGATACGCCGGGATCGGGTTGACCAGACTCCTTGCGAGCCCCCGCGTTTCGTCGAGCTCGATGGCGCCCGCGCGACAGCGCTCGACGAATCCCGGAAGCTCGGGGGGCAAGTCCCCCGGCGAGATCACGGTGACGGGCTTGCCGATTCCCTCGACTCCCTCGATGGTCAGCAGACTTCGAATGGCTTCGCTGATTTCCTCGGACAAGCGATCACGAGCGGTATCGTCACTCAGCTCTGCGGCGGCTCGCCGGCTGGCTCGGCCGGGCGGGGCGTCTTGATGTTGACCTGGAAGCCGGCCCCCTCCAGCACGAACGGCCCACCCGCAGCCGCCGGCGGCCGCAAGACCCCTTGCACCATTCGGATGCAGGAACTCGGCATCCCCGATGACATGAACGGCCAGCCGGATTACGACGGCGGCGGCACGTGGCACGCGTTCGATCCCCGTGGGCGGAAAGGCGGCGGCAACACAACGGGCGTGGTGATCGATTCCGGCGTGCTCAATCCCGAACTGCTCAAGGGGAAGAAGGGCGGCCGCATCTGGCCGGGTATGCGGCTGCGTGACCGCATCGATTCGATAATCCCGCACGAATACGAGGAACTCCGCCATCAAGGGTCGCACGGCGAGGCCCTGAAGG
>JBIOJM010000135.1:0-24112 GCA_044450785.1 Isosphaerales bacterium | reverse complement strand
GAGAAGCTCCAGATCGACCCATTCCTGGTTCCTCTCGAGCGTGCGGAGAAACGCCTCATCCGACCGGGTGTTTTGGACCTGGAGAGTTTCCTGGCGAAGTCTGCGATCCCACGTTTCGTTATCCAGCCCGAACTCGTTATTGTTGGAATGAGCACGGTACAATGCGTCCGCCTGCCGGTGCAACAGCGCCCAATCCAGCGGCGGAGCGCTGCGGGGCGAAGTCGGGGACGAGGTTTTTTCGGGGTGTTTCCAGAGATAACACACCACGCTCCAGTGATCCTGGTAGCGGAGGATCGCATGGTGCATGATTCCCAAGGGGAGGACCGCGTCATAGCAGGCGAGGCTGAGGGGGGAGCCGTCGGCCAGGTTTTCCAGGGCGAACCTGAGGAGCGGTCGATTCGCCACGGTCGTTGGGAACTGGAGCATCCGCCGCGCCGCATCCTGCCTGAGCTGGAGACTCAAGCGAGTATCGAAGGCCAATTCTCCGGCGTGCAAGTCAGAGAAATTGCCATCGTACGCGTCCGCCCGAGCCGTGAGCCTCTCGAAAAACCAAAAAGGCGACAGGGAGACCGCCACTTTCCGCCCCTGGAGCGCGGGGCCGACCGCGGCCAGCTTTTGCAGGATGATCAAGCAAGTCGTTCCGGCCTTGCCCACCGGGAAAATCGTGAACCCTGTGGGGCGATCGTGGAACAAATTGGTGGCGTGAAAAGGACGATTGTAAGCCGCTTGCAGGTTCAGCTCCGAGCTGCCGTAAACCGGCAGCAAGCAGCCGGTATCCAGGGCCGCCTGTTGCAAGGCCGTGCCTTGGTTCTTGACCGGGGCCAATTTGCCTTCTCGTTCGATGATTGCCTCGTCCGCCGCGAGCGCCGTGATCGAGCGATATTCCAAGGACCGGGCATAGAACCCAAACGCCTCCAGCACGACGACACCCAGAATCACCGCGGTCAGAGCAGGTGCGAGGTGGGGGGTTTGCTCCAAGGGTTGATTCTGACCGTGCATCGTCGTCTCTCTCAACCGGTCTCAGGATTTCTGGGATCGCCTCCAGCGCAGTCACCTCGAGGTGATCGTCAGCTCGTTTTATCGGGACGGTCCGGCGCTCCGAGGATTTCGACCTCGACCAACCCATCAACCTCGGAGACGTGGCGAGAGCCTGGCCGATCGATGCGCGGGCTGTCTGGATCCGATGCCTTTTCCTATTTATCGGATTCTCCGTCCCCGAGAGTTCAAAGGCCGTGACAGTCCTTGCCTTTCCCCGATCGGAGGAAGTCCTGGCGGAGAACATCGGCCTTCACGGTGCTCAGGCTAAGGTTACCATCGAAAAGATCAACCTCAATTGGCAGATCCGGCCCGGCCGCGTCCCAGCCCCAACCGCGGATGGTCCTGGTGGACGACACAGGCGCGTGAATTGCGCGCGCAATGGAAAATACCCTCACGCGGCCTATTAAGGAAGGCTAAGCTCAATACCGTTGAATTAGTGATAACTCAAAGACAGAAAAGGTCTTGGATCTCGTTCCCATGCTCCGCGTGGGAATGCTCTCGCCGACGCTCCGCGTCGTCGGACCAAGTCCAAGTCTTCGCCCATCGAGCGGACGCAGAGCGTCGAAGACGCGCGTGCCCACGCGGAGCGTGGGAACGAGGAGTCGCAACTTCTTGTCTTCGCAGCAATTAACGCTAATTCAACGGTATTGAGGCTACGCTTTTGTATGAACGCCCCTGTTTTCCGGGTTTTCGCTCATGAGGTGACGTATCGACGGCCGAGTTTATCGGTAAAGTCCGCCTAAAGGATAATGTTCAGCAATCTGGGCGGTACCATGCATTCGGAGCCAGGGGCGGGCCTATCGGCGGATCACCGGCTCATCGCGCTGGACCCGCTTCGCGGCTGCCGCCACATTGCTCCAGGAATGCACTGGATCCGCCCGGCGACCGATTCCTCGTCGCCCATCATTGCATCCTCGCCCGGTCGCTGCCGGGGGTTCTGGATCGGTAGACACTCGCTTCGGATGACGCACGATTCGCCCTCGGCCTCAATGACTTCAAGAGGACAAGCATGATGCGTCTCTTCGCGCGACGGCAGGACTCACGCCTTTCGTCCGAGCCCCGGACTGGATCGGCCCCGCCCCGGGCGGCCGATCGGCCCGGACGGCGCGGACGACGGCGGGCGCGGCCCGAGGCCGAGGCGCTCGATTCGCGCCTCCTCATGGCCTCCGGCCACGTTCGTACGGCCGACGCGACCACGTCGTCCGACCTGGCCGACCGCGTCGTGCAGGCCCTGAAACCCTACTTCGCTCAGGACCAGTTCCCCGGCATCTCCGTGGCGATCGTCAAACACGGGCAGGTCGCCCTGGCGCAAGGATACGGGGTCAGCGACGTGGCGACCGGCTCGCCCGTCCAGGCTGACACCCGGTTCGACATCGGTTCGGTGACCAAGACGTTCACCGCCCTCGGCGTCCTGCTCCTCTACCAGGAGAGCCAGGGCACGTCCCACCCGCTCGACCTCAACGCCCCCATCAGTGAGTATTTGCACAATACTCCATCGTTCAAGCTGCCCCGCAAGTGGTCCGGTGTCACCACGATGGAGCTGCTCAACATGACCAGCGGCATCAGGGATGTGGGGGGCCCCCAGCCTTGGCAGGCCGAGCTCAACTCGATCGCGAAAGATCCCCTCCTCTACGCCCCCGGGACGGAGACCTCGTACAGCAACGCGAACTACGACCTGCTCGGCGAGCTCATCGAGCAGTGGACCGGGGAAAAATACGGCACCTTCATCCAGGACCAGATCCTGGGACCACTCGGGATGTCCGCGACCCAGGAGCTGGGCCGGTCCGCCAGGGTCCCGAACCAGGCGGTCGGCTACGACGCGCCCAGGCACGGCAGGTGGCCGAAGGCCGACATACAGGACGGACCGGCGATGTACGCCGCCGCCGGGATGGTCTCGACGGCCCAGGACATGGCCACCTATATGACGGCACTCCTGAGCGGCCGTTTCCTCGATCCCACGACCTACGGGTTGATGTGGACCTCGACACCGTCGCCGCAATACGGGGTGAACCCCCCGTCCAACGCCATGCGCGGCCTGGGATGGGATTCGGTGATCCACACGAGGGCCGGGCGCACCGTGGTCACCAAGAGCGGGCAGGTCCCCGGATACACCTCTGAGCTCATCCTCCACCCCTCCTCGGACAGCGGAGTCTTCGTCTGCGTCAACACCAATTATCACGGCAGTCGGGATCGGAACGGTGTCACCGCCTTGGAGGTGGCCGAGTCGGTGTACAAGGCGACACACACCGGGTCCAGTACGGGAGGGTGATTTCGGCCGCCGCTTCAAAGACTGCGTCGAGCGGCCGTGGCGCGAGGGGCGGACGCCAACGGTAAATCGGACGGCGGGCTGCACCCAAGTTGCAGCCAGGTCGGCGGCTCACAGATGACCGGGTGCGCGTCGGAGGGTTGCCAAGGTGCATCGCAAGCGTTCCAGCCGCGACCGCTGGACGGGATCATCAGCGAGATTCCACTGCTGTTTCCGATCCTCGAGGGTAAAGAGTTCCGGAGGGTTGCTGCCGTAGTCGATGAGGATGTAATTCTCATCGATCACGAAATTGATCCTGTCCGCCTGATCGCCCGCAAAGTCGTCGCCGGCGAGCCTCGGCTGCTCCAGTTGGGAGAGGACGGCGTCGGCCAGGACGGGCCCACTTGCGCTCCAGGAGCGGGCGAGGCTGCGACCGGGGAAAGGGTTGTCGGCGCTGCCGATGAGCAGTTCGGTCAGCGTCCTGGGCAAGTCGCGAAGTGAGACGGGAACTGCGACCCGTCGACCGCGGAGCCGCGCCGCCAAGTCTGTGCCGGTTCCTTCACGAAGCGGAGGGATGAGGACGAGGGGAACATGAGTCTGCTCGCTGTAGAGGCTCGACCCATGGCCGAAGCGGTCATGCTCGCCGAAGTGTTCCCCATGGTCGGCGGTGATGACGACCCAAGTGTTTGCCAAGCGGCCTGCTGCGCGTAACTCGCGGAGGAAGCGGCCGAGCTCGGCGTCCAAGCCATAAAGGCATTCGTCGTACAGATCACTGAGCCGGCGGC
Source organism: Isosphaerales bacterium (assembly GCA_044450785.1). Taxonomy (GTDB): domain Bacteria; phylum Planctomycetota; class Planctomycetia; order Isosphaerales; family Isosphaeraceae; genus JBIOJM01. Next base: position 20,044 of record JBIOJM010000135.1, on the reverse strand, counting down.
TGACATTCTCCAGTTCCCGCTGGCGTTGTCCGCGTTGCTCAGGCGGCGCGGCGTTGCGGGCTCGCAGAGCGTTCCAGCCGCTTGCCGGTCCGGCGAGCGGCTTCGGGGGAATCGGGCCGGCCCAGAACCGGCGAGCCGCGTCGGGAGAAGGCAGATAAGGGCCATGCACATCCATAAAGTTCAGGAAGAGGAAAAACGGCCGGCGCGATCCGGGTGTCTCGCTCGCGTTGCTTGGGGAGACTCCGTCCAGCCAGGCGCGTCCTTCGGCCGTGATCTCGCGTGCGGTGGGCTGCAAGCTGAAAGGGGTTGGCCGGGCGATTGGCAGCAACATCCGCCGGCACAGCTTTATCACCACCCTGCCCAGCGCCGAGTTATCCATCATCGCTCTCAGGCTGATCGCCTGGTTGCAGGGGTAGTCGAGGTAATAGTCGAACCCACGCCCCAGGCCATAGGCGATGTTGCACAGCCTGACGTTGGCCACGATGCCGGCCGTCTGATAGCCTTGGGTACGGAGATGCTCGGCCAGGGTCGGAGAAGGCCCGCAGTAGGCTCGGTCGATCCGCGCATCGTGCTCGAAGGGCCAGAGCCCGGTGAACATGGTCACGTGCGAAGGTAGTGTCCAGGACGAGGCCGAGTGCGCCATCTCGAAGGTGATTCCCTGCTTCGCCCAGGCATCGAGCTCGGGCGTCGTTTGCCGGCCATACCCATACATGCTCATGTGATCCGCACGCAGGGTGTCCACAACAATCCAAAGCAGATTGGGTGAGCCGGCGACGGGTCGGGACCAGGTTGGCTGCGGCGTGCGAACGACCGCATTCCACTGGGCAAATAGGCAAGCCGGCAGTGCCGGGATCACGATCCCCGCGCCCAAGTAGGAGAGGCGACGCCAGCCGGCGATCGGGCGAACCATCCAGCGCCAGAGTCGAAATCCGAGGCCGAGCGCCAAGGCGACCGGTGCCGCCGGATGGAGAGCGCGAATGGCGAGGAGTGGGCCGAGAAGCAAGAGCATGCCCAGGACCGTTGCCGCCCAGCCCCAGACCCGCGCCACCGCCAAGGGCGACGCTCGTCTCCCGCGCCGGCTTCGCCAGGCCAACGAGGCAAGTGCCGGCCACACCAAGATTACGGCCAGTGGGACGATCACCAAGGGCGCAGTTACGGGGACCATCCAGGTGATGTGCCGGCTGACCATCAGGCAGTTCCAATCGACTCGGTGCCGGACAAGGACCTGGATCTCTAGCACGGCCAGCTCGAGGAATCCGGAGGCGACACTGAGGAGAAATGCGACTCCAAGGAACGTTAAAGGTCTCGGGGCTTGCCTGGCCATCGCCGGCTGGGGTGAGGACCCTCCCACCGCAGCCCCTGTGCTTTTCCGAATCCGGGCCGACTGGTTCAGGAGTCGACGAAACACCGACGTCGGGTGGTAGCTCGCCGATTCGAATGGGGTGCGAGGTGATCTCGGACGCGTGGAGTCGCCCGTCGTGGGAAGGAGACGAGTTGGACCATGGGTTTTATCCTGGGGGCTGGGCATCACGGCGCGAGCACTCCTTCCGCGCTTGGACCTCGGGTTCGTCGAGGCGCGTGAAACGACGTCGTCGAGGGGAGAGAAGCCATCGATCCGGCAAGACTCGGGCTTGCTCGCGGGCCGAGGGCCCGCTCACTCCCGCGTCTCCTCGGCAAGCATCGCGCGCCGGGAGTGGGAGTGCGGCTCACTCGCCCCGGCGACCCGTTGCGGACGCCGGAGTGCGCCTCGAAAGCGACGAACAACGAACCGAATCGACCCCTGGGTGAAGAGCATCGCTCCGCCCACAATCGTCGTCACGATCGACATCAAGGGCAGGGTCGTCTCCGGGGAGAAGTAGGCCAGAAGGACACTCGGCGCGCCCATGGGATCTATCTCCTTGCCACTGGGGGAGGATGAACAGAATCGGCCGGGCGGAACGGTCTTCTGAGTCCGCACGCTCGCGACCGTCTGGAGAGGCGGCCAGCAGGCGGAAACGATGGGACAACCGTCGACCTTGTTCTCTACCGAAATGGTTCCTTATCCAGAACCGGTGAGATTGAGGGGATGGATCTCAGCATCGGAGTCGACCGAGTGAGGGGATCAGACCATGAGGCCGCAGGTCCTCGTTGCGATGGGATGCGACCGGACGCACATCTGGCGAAAAGATCTCTGCGCAGATCCTGATCGGGATCCGTTTCCCCGGGCCCATGATCACGCCCCATATCGATGAGATCAACGAAAGGAACCCCGAAGGCGATCGGGATTATCGAGAGTTATCGGCGGATTCGACTCGAGACTTGAGCGTCACCTCGTCACGGCCTTACAGGCGTTGGACTTAATCAACGGCTCCCGCCGCCTGTCCCCGCTCACTTAACGGCTCCTGACCGCTTTGCCCCGCCTGGGTCACGGCGTCGCTGCTGATCTCACCAGATCGTCATGGAATTCAGGAAGAGCTGCTTCAGGTCCGCTTCACTTGCAGGACGAGGTGAGAGCTTGGTCACGCGGTGTTGAACGATCGTGCCGGCGACCAGTGCATCGGAGTCATCGGGCGCGTACCCCACGGCTTTCAGCCCGTTGGGCATGCCGGTTTGCCGCATGAGGGCGATGATCGCGCCGGCCAAGATCTCGCCCGCGTCTTCCGTACGCGCTTCGGCAACGTCCGCCCCCATGAGCCGGGCAGCCTCCAGGTGCCGATGGGGATCGGCCTGCGCGGTGAAGCGGAAAACCGCGGGGGAGTTCAGGATCACCGACATCCCATGCGGAATCAGCGGCCGCCGGGTGCGGTACCCCGCCGGGATAAAGTCCCGGACCATGCCCGAGACCGGGTACGACATGCCGTGGGGCAGGTGCACGCCCGCGTTGCCGAATCCGATGCCGGCGAAGGTCGCCGCCAGGAGCATCGCGCCGCGTGCCTCGTCATCCGACGGGTCCGTCGTCGACCGGACCAGATAGCGCGCGACCATCTCGATCGCCCGCCTGGCCCAGATGTCGCTGATCGGGTTGGACCCTTGGTACGCCGGCCGTTGGGCGGGACTGTCCGGGGCGGGCCGCCGGCAAAACGGCAAGGCGGTCAGAGATTCGACGGCGTGGCTCAGAACGTCCAGTCCCGTGCACGCGGCGACTTGCGGAGGCACGCCTCGGGTATTGCTCGGATCAACCACTCCCAGCACCGGCCGCAGCGCGCGGTGCGCGATGCCCGTCTTGGCGTGCAGCGGCGTGTAATCGAAGATTGCCACGCCGGTCGTCTCGCTTCCCGTCCCCGCCGTGGTCGGCACCGCGACCAGCGGCTTCAGTTCCCCGGGGACGGGAAGCCCCTTCCCCACTGGGGGATTGACATAGTCCAGCAGTTTCGCAGGGAAGGTCGCATACAGGTTGGCGGCCTTGGCCGTATCGATGCTCGAGCCGCCGCCGACGGCCACATAACCGTCGAAACGCCCCTCGACCGCGAAGGCGATCGCGACCTGAAACGACCTGTCGGTGGGCTCGACCTCAACCTGATCGAACAGCACCGCATCGATCCCCGCCTCCCGCAGCGCATCGAGCACCAGCGAGATGGGCTCGGTTCCGGCCAGGTTCGGGTCGGTCACGACCATGACCCGCCGCGCCCCCCACCGACCGACGTCGTGCCCGATCTCGCGGGTCGCGCCGGGGCCGTATTTGATGCTGGAGGTATCCATCGTAAACGCTGATTCCCTGCGCATAGGCGAGACCTCCAATGAGTGAGCTCCGTTCGGGGCGGGGAAGGCCCTACGGGCGCATCTCCTCCGCTTCGAACCCGTTGCGAATCGACCCAGGATCACCATACTCCGAACGATAGCCCGATGCCATGGGCGTCCTACGGCCAGAGCGATCGCTAGGTCAATCGCTTCCCGCGCTGCCGTCTGACGGAGGGCTCATCGGTTGAAGCCGGCACACTGACGGTCGTGTGCGTGAGCTGGCGGAAGACTTCGTCCAGGTCGAGCGTCTGAGGCTCGATGTCCAGCTGACGGGGTTAAAGAGCGTGATCTTTCCCTAGCAGAGCACCAGGATGGACCCGATGATCCGGATTCGCTGACTCTTGAGCGTGGCCTGTCGTAGAGAGTCGAACGGGACATCGATCGGAGACATGGCGTCGGGGCCTCGGGGGTCGGTCGGTTCATCACCTAACTCTCTGATCCGTGTTTCATCCGTGTTCCATCCGTGTTCCATCCGTGGCTCAAGAACTCTTGCGTTCGCCACCCCGAGAATCGAATCACTGACTTGACTCGGTGATGCCCAGGACCCGCGCCGTCTCGGCGCGGCTCAACTGCTCGAAGTGTCGCAGCGCCATCACTTCCTGTCGAGGGGATCGATTGCCAGCAGAGCACGGGTGCGCGAGCCTCTTGTGTTATCAAGCTGTAATGATCAGGATGCACGATCGAGGCATGTCGCTGATGGTGTCGTGGCGGATCGCAGAGCGGGATCGTCTCGAGCAAACGTGCGACATTGACAAAGTAAGGAGGGTAAACGGAAATGGCCAAGAACCACGGACCGAGGCAGCAAAAACGGATGGCGAAGCAGAAGGCCAGACGCTCGGCGAAGCGTTCCATCCTGCTACGACACAGCTCGAACGACCCAACGATCCGACTTCAGCGAGCCGAGAAATGGCCGGTCGTCCAGGCCCTTGCGGGGGCCCGGCTTTGGGACGAGGGGATCGGTTACTTGACGATCGCACGGCAGGAGTCGGAGGGACGGCTCATCTTTGCTGTTTTTCTCGTGGATGTGTACTGCCTCGGAGTGAAGGATGCCTTCTGGCGCGCAGGTACCCATCGGGATCTCGATGACCTGATCCGACAGATGGAGGAACGCCAAAGGATGTGCGCGATCACTCCAGCGTGTCTGGCGAAGATCGTCAAAGGAGCGGTCGCGTACGCACAGTCCTTTGGCTTCGCGCCCCATCCTGACTACCGCCATGCGTCGATGCTACTCGAAGGGATCGATCCCTCGACGTGCCCGTACCAATTCACGTTTGGCCGCGACGGCAAGCCTTTCTACATGCAAGGGCCCTATGAGTCGCTCGCGCAGGCCACGGCCATCACCCAACGCGTTCAGGATGCGGGAGGACACTTCCTCATGGCAATACCCGGTGGCGGCGAGGGGGATCTTTCCGCCATCGAGGGTGACTTTGACGAGCTCGACTCACTCGACGAAGACGACTTCCCTGACGAATCGCCCTGAGCGTTCCCTGGACAATGCACCTCCCGGTCCTTATGCGACTGGACGCGTCGTCACACCCGGTCTGGTCGCGGACCAGGTTCCTGTGATTGCTAGCTTTGCCAGTCACTCCCGGAGTCGGTACACGCCCACGCAACGAGCGGGCATCGTCACCGTGAGCTTGCCATGGTCTACCTGTAGCATCTCGGGGCAAGAATCTTGGCCGAGCAACCTGGTCAGGACAGCGCCGTCCTTGAGGGCCTCCTTATCTTCCGGGCGAATGTCTTCGTTGTGTTGAAGCGCCAATGCGATTGGACCGAGTTGCTCGTCACTCTCGTTCATGACGACGACGATATGGTTACCTTGAAAGCTGCGGATGAACGCATACGCGTTCTGTCCCGAATGAGGCCGGCACAGCTCTGCAATAGAGCCGCTATGCAAAGCAGCATTGGCACCGCGAAGGGCGATCAGCTTGCGAATCCACCTGAAAGTCAGGTCCGGTTCCGGCAAACAGAATCGCGGAATGCCCGGATCGCGCTCGGCTCGCGGGCGGTTGCGCCCATCAGTCGTCCAGGGCCAATCTCGCGGCATCGAGCGTCGATTCTTGGGATCGGGGCCTCCGTACATTCCAATTTCGTCACCGTAATAGAGTTGCGGGATGCCCGGCAGCGTAAAGAGAAGGACCAACGCGACGTGGTACCGCCGCAGAATTTCCTCCTCGGGCACGGAAAGCACGGCCGATTGCATCAAGCCGACAGCGGCGATGCAGTGCGAAAGCGCCCCGGCCGGTACACCCGCAGAGGCAAGCGTCTGGCATCCGATCGCTTGTGTCGATAGATGTGTTGGACCCGTCCAGACATTGGGCTCGCTGGTAAAACGCGGCGTATCGTGGTTGTCCAAGAGGTTGCAGAGCAACAAAGCGCGGTCTTTCCCCAGGTCGCGCCAGGTATCCCCCACGACCGCGGCCACCAGGTCCAGGCTGCCACCTCGCCCGACGGATGCCACCAAAGCGTCCCGGAGCCAGAAGTTGAATGCCGAGTCGAATCCGGCGTCCAGGAACTTCTTCAGGGAGGTTACCGAGGCGTATTCGCCCTTTTTGTCGTTCATCACTTCCGCGACGAGAAAGAGCTTGGGCCTTGTTCGCCGGACTGCGGGGATCCATTCTTCCTTGAAATAAGGGAGTGGGACGTGTTTGGCGGTATCCATGCGGATGCCATCAAGCTCAAAGTTCTGCACCCAGCGGAGGCTTTGCTTCGTGAGATAGGCGGAGACAGCCTCGTCCTCTTGCGAGAAGTCGGGGAGCCCGGCCAGGGGGGCAGTGACGATATCCTTGGAATCCTTCGGCGGATCGGGATGAAACCAATTGGGGTGCTGTTTGGAGATCGTTGCATCGTACCCGGCGTGGTTGACGATCATGTCCATGACGAACCGCATGTTCGCCTTGTGAAGGCCCGCGATCAACTGCTTGAGGTCTTCCGCGGTCCCGAAATGGGGGTCGACCGCGCCATCATCGGGATCGGTCCAGTCCGGCCAGTACCCGTGGTATGGTGCCTTTCCTGATCGATGGCCGGTCGGAAGGTCATGGACTTGCTTGTAGACGGGCGTTAGCCAGACGGTATTGATCCCCAGGGACTTGAGGTAATCAAGTTTCGCCGCGACTCCGCGAATGTTGCCGCCGTGGAACTCCAGGAGGTTTGTGAAGTCGGTATTGCTCGAGTGCTCGCCAAAATACCGATCGATGAGCACGAGATGGATCACCTGTTTTCGGAGCACTTCGCGCTCGGCGGGGGTGCGTAAGCTCTGGGCGTCCTCATCAGCCTGGTCTGCTCCGCGCGGGCCTGGGACCGTGGGGTTGGATCGCTTCCAAACCAACGTGACCACAACCGCCATGAGCGCAAGGCCAGCGACGGCAACCACCAGGGCGCGCACCAGCGAACGTCTCATGACGTGCATGGTTTTTTTTCCTCTACTTCATGGCGGTGTCCCGCCAGGACCCGAGTATCCCGCAGACACAACGCGTTGGCTGGGTGTGGCCGGCCGGCTGCGCGGATTTTTTCTCAAGGCGGCGCGCTCCTGTCGGCTTTCCAAATGCGCACTGTCTTATCCCAGCTCCCGCTGGCAAGCATCAGACTGTTGGGGCTAAACGCCACGCAGTTGAGCGCGCTGGTGTGTCCACGCAAGGCGGCCCGCTGCTGTCCCGTAACCGGGTCCCATAGTCGCACCGCCCAGATGCCCGCGCTTGCCAGGGTCTTGCCGTCCGGGCTGAACGCAACGGCGCGGATCCAGCCAGTGTGCCCGTTGAGCTCGTGCTGCAACTTGTTCGTGGCCGGGTCCCACAGCCGCACAACCAGATCATCGCCCCCGCTGGCCAGGGTCTTGCCGTCGGGGCTGAACGTCACTGCCCGGACCCTGCCGATGTGCTTTTTGAGAGTGTGCCGTTCCTTGCCCGACTCCACGTCCCATAAGCGTACCGTTCCGTCAGCATCACCAGTGGCCAGCGTCTTGCTGTCGGGGCTGAAGGCCAAGGCGAAAACGGCGGCCGCGACGGCCCCGCCCATTCGCCCTTTGGACTCCCACAGCTTATTGCCGGTGTTCACGTCCCACAGGCAAACGTTGCCATCATCGCCCCCGCTGGCCAGAGTCCGGCCATCGCTGGCGAAGGACACGCAGCGGACCCGGCTGGCGTGGCCGTCGAGCTGGTGCCGCTTCTTCCCCGAGACAGTGTCCCACAAGCGCACCGCTCCATCGTCACCCCCGCTCGCTAACATCGTGCCATTGCGGTGGAAAGACAATGAACGGATCCTTCCCGTACCATCCTTGAGCGTCCGCAGCACTTCGCCCGACAGCACGTCCCAAAGCCGGATGATGCCACCGGCGGCGCCGGTCGCCAGCGTCTTGCCGCCTGCCCCGAAGGACACGCACCGAACCGCGCTGACATGGCCCGAGAGAACTTTCTCCGGGACCGGATCGCTGATGGGGTTGATTGGGACCTTGAACGGCTTGCGCCGGTCCTGGCCCGTGACGACATTCCATAACCGCACGGTTCCGTCGACGCCCGCGCTCGCCAGCGTCTTGCGGTCTCTGCTGAACGCCACGGAGTTGACCGGCGCTGTGTGCCCTGTCAGAAGAGCGCGCTCCTTCCCCGTCGTCGCATTCCACATGCGGACCGACCCATCCGCGCCCCCGGTCGCCAGCGTCTGATTGTCTGGGCTGAACGCCACGGAGTTGACAGCGTCCAGGTCACCCGCGAGCTGGTGCAATTCGTCTCCTGTCTTGACGTCCCACAGGCGCACGGTGCCGTCGGCATCGCCGCTCGCCAGAGTTTGACCGTCGGGGCTGAACGCAACACCGTTGACCGCGTCCGTATGGATCTTGGACGGAGGGATCTGCTTGCCCGTTTCCACATCCCACATGCGCACCGTCCCATCCGCGCCGGCACTCGCCAGCGTCTGGTCGTCCACCGGGCTGAATGCCACGGCGTTCACCCCGCCGGTGTGTCCCAAGAGGAGCCGGGGCGGCTCCTCGGGTGTCTTCACGTTCCACAGACGCACGGTCCCATCCGCACCGGCACTCGCCAGCGTCTGACCATCACGGCTCAGCGACACGGAGAGGACCTGAACGAAACGGGCCTTCGGGTCCCAGTGCCCTTGAAGCAGGCGCGTCTGTTTGTGCCTGTCTACGTCCCACAGTCGCAACCGTCCGTCGTCGCCCCCGCCGACCAGCGTCTTGCTGTCGGGGCTGAACGCCACCGATTGGACCGCGCCATTCGCTCCCTCTTCCTTCAGCAGGTCGAATGAGTTCCCCGTGTCCGGGTCCCACAGCCGGGGTGTACCATCCACCCCGCCGCTCACGAGCGTCTTCCCATCGGGGCTGAATGCCACGGAGAGGGCGACGCTGGTGTGTCCGACCCGAGGGTAGCGCTCGGCTTGACAGATTCGGAAGTAATAATTCCAGGTGAAATCGCGAAACTCCGCGCGGCAGATCTCGCGGTCTCTCAAGAGGTCGAGCGCGCTGGCGGGATCGCGCAACCATAACTGATCGACTTGCGCGAGGGTGAGGTTGTACGCAGTGCGACGGGCGAGATCCGTCTGTTCGTCCGCCTTCTTCTTCTCCGCCCGCGCCTGCCCAAGCGCTTTACCCTTTTCCTGCGCTTCGTTGGTGGCGATCCACTCCTGCTTCTTGGCGGTCCGATACATGGCGAACGCAAACGCGGCCAGGCCACCGACGACGACGAGGAGCACGAGCGATGCACCCAGTAGCGCGCGCAGGCGGCGCATGCGCAAAACGGCCCGCTCGGCCCGCCGGCTGGCCAGGCGGGCGGCGACACGGGCATCGAGCGTGTCGAGACGCTCCGCCAGTTGCGCCACGCTGGCCAGCCGCTGCGCGGGATCGCCGATCACACAGTCGTTGATGTCCTCTTTCAACAACTGCATGACAACGTCGTCGCGTGGGTCGCGAGCGGGCGGAGGCGGTGGCTTCGTGCCCGCCACGGGCTCGGATCCGGGGGCAGTTCCGCCCGGATCGGCGATTCCGGGTTCCGGGGAGCCGGACCCGCCTCCGAATCCCCTTGCCCGGGCCCCTTCCAGCCGCTGCTCCCAGCCGACTGCCAGCGGTTGATCGAAGTCGCCCACGATGATCTGGAACAGCATCACACCCAGGGCGTAGACGTCGCCCTGCACGGTGGCCACGCGGTCCAGGCTGGCTTCCGGCGGCTGATACATCCCCGTGCCGGCGCGGCTGGAGCCGGGTTCCGGCAGCGACGGCGTGAAGCCTGCGTCCGTGATGTCCCGCTTGACCAGCAGCGACCGGTCGGCCACAGCCCCGATCCCGAAGTCGGCCAGCACCGGCTGCCAGCTCTCGCCGGAGCCCAGCCGCATGAAGATGTTGCTGGGCTTCAGGTCCTTGTGAATGATGCCCACCGAATGCGCCGCCGCGACCGCCCGGGCGATCGCCGCCATCACGCGCAGCCGTTCATCCAGCGGCAGCCCCGCGAGCCGATTGCCGGCCTCGCTCCACTCGCGGAGATTGCCCCCCTCGACGTATTCGCTCTCCAGGTAAAACGGCGCCTGGTCCAGCTTCACTTCCAGCAGCCGGGCGATGTCCTGGCGATTGCCCAGTGCGTCGCGCAGCAGCCGGAATAGCGTCAGCTCGCGCTTGAACGACGTCAGCCGCGCCGCGTCGAAGCAGAACTTGAAGACCCGAAGCTCGCGCGTCTTTTCGTGGCGGGCGATCCAGACTTCGCCAAACCCCCCCTCGCCCAGCTTGCGCTCGATGAACCAGCCCCGGCGGCGGGGGATCTCCTGCTTGATGCAGGGCCGCCAGTCCCGCATCCGCCGTTCCTCCACCGAGTCCGCCCGCTGCACCTGGTCCGAGTCGCCCGGCGCCGCCAGCGGCGCCTCGCCCTTGACCCCCACCTCACAGACGTCGAGCGGCTCGTCCGAGCCGGAGATGATGTAGCGGCCGTACGTCTCCCAGCCCAGCTCGGAGGCGGTCGCCTCGCCCGGAAACAGAAGCTGGCGGACGTGCTGCCGCGCGCTATCAAACGCGGCGCGGGAGAGCAGCGTTTGGCCGGGCCGCCCAAGCTGGGCGAGGCGCCGGCTGGCGGTCAGGACCTGACCGGCCTGCATGATGTGAGCGTCGTCGACGCCGCCGAACCGGACCACCTGTCCCATGTCGATCCCGATGCGCAGCCCAGGGGCGGAATCAGCCCAGGCATGGTGCCGCAGCGCGTGGTGAAGCTCAAGCGCGGCGCTCACGGCGGCGTGCGCCGACTCGAAATTGACCTGGCATTCCGCCAGCGATTCCCACTGCACCGTCCCCTTCCAGCGGTCGCGCACCGCTCTGAACCGGTCGTGATAAGGCTTGAGCACATCGCGAGCCCAGGCGACCTCGCCCCGCCGAACGCGAAACGAGTCGCTGTCGACCAGCTCAACGGTCATGAGGACCGCCAGACAGGTCGTGACCCCTGGCGGCGGTGGCTCCGGGTCGAACCGCATCCTCCCCACCTGGGCGATCAGGTCTTCGCGGGAGCGGAAGGGCATCCACGAGCGGTCGGAGCCCTGCAGTCGCTTCAGGTGCTCGAGCTGCAGGCAGCGCAGCTCGTCGTCCTCGGGCGGATCGTCGGGGTGGTCGGCGGGGCAGTCGTTGGTTGCGATGAAGACGAACACCGGCATCGGCGGCTCCCGCGGCTCGACGGCGATCTCGTACTCCAACTGGGTGTAGGACCGCCGGGGTTGATTTTCAGACCGGGTGCGCGGCTCTTCCCCGTAGACGCGCCCGACCAGGCAGATGACGGCGTCGCAGCTCTTGATCCGGGCGCGGAGCATCTCCACGACCGTGCGATAAACGGCCTCGGGCGCGAAGTGGTCTTGAAGGACGGGAAACGCGTTCAAGGTCAGCAAAACGTCGCGGACCGCCGTGCGGCACGACCCGAGGTCGCGGGTGGTGGCGCTGATGAAGACGCAAGGGACCTCTGACATCGACGACCTCACGCGACGATGCCGCGACGAGCCGGCAGCCATCGATCGTCGGGGGATGCCGGGCGCGACCGATTCGACGGGTGCGATTATGATCCAAGGGTTGGGTGAAAGCAATGTCCGGTCACCCGGTCCGGTGAGCGCATCGCTTTCTCGTCCATCTCCTCGTTTTCCGCTGAATTCACGACACGCCCCGGTAATCCTTGAAAAAGAGACTACACACGAGCGTGTTTTCCAGCGTCACAAGCGTCATCAAGCGTCATGCCGTCGCCGGGATTTGAGCTGCGTTCGGGTCTCCGTGAGTCAGCTCGTCGGAGCAACTCTCTATGCCACTCACACTTACGTGTGGCGACTCTTCGGTAATCGGAGGTTTTGTGCTCGTGATGGAAACGAGACGCTTTTCGCCGGTTCTGTGGAAAATCATCGAGACGCCGTGGATGCGGATTTTGGGGGGCGATGCCTTGTCAGGATGAAGGCGGAAAGATGAAGGATGAATCAGATAGGTGAACATCGGTGGGAAATCGCCGTTGGACAAACGCGGGGGGTAGTCCAACCGGGCTGTTGGGTCCTCGGAGATGCACTGGTCTGATCGGATCTCACTGCGACGAAATGACATGTGGACCCAGTTCGGCAGTTTGGAAGACGCCACAGGGGTTGGACAAAGTTGGACGATTTGAGCGTTTTTCCAGCATCTGTACACCGGTGTACGGGGCCAGGCGCACCGGCAGGTCAAGGCGCAGCCCCTGGGCAAGGAAATGTCGGGAGTGGCTCATGGCTCGTTGGTGGACAGGAGGAGTCGTCGTCAGCATGTCGTGCAGGTACGCGGGGGTGCGAGATCACGGTTTCACTCGGGCTCACGGGTGAACCGGCGTCCAATCGAGGTTCGTCTACCTCTATGATCTGCCAACGCGCGAGATCAGTTGCATGATTCCGGGCGACGACCTGCTTTTTTAAGAGGCACGGACTGGATTTTACGGAATGTAGGGATTGATCAAGCTTGAAACAAATCGTCGCGGCGCGTTACCCGGGGTGCGCTCCGAGACCCTGGGCTTTGATGTTCGGCCCCTTTGGGGCCAGATCCAAAACTCGCAACACCAAAACCCGCGCGATAGGTTCCGTGGTTGGTCACCAGGCTGACAGCCAACATGGACGGGCGGGCTCTGGCCTCCAGCGGGAACGATCTGTGGACACCCACTCTTCGTTGGAGGGAGCAATGATCCCCGCGGCGGGCGAAAAATGGTGCATAGCCGGTTGCACCTCGCATGGATCTCCAGACACCCCCTTTTCGTTGGAGAGGCGAACCGGGTCTTGACAGGCCGGACGACTTCTTATAGGGATCCCGTGAGAATAGTGGAGGTCGTATGGTGATTCTCCCCAGACCTCTGACCGCCGGAGCCTGTTCAGGCTACAATGGAGCCCGTGGGACCGCGCTCGACAGCATGGAGCGACGTCACACAGGCGGACTGGGTCTTGCTACCTGCCGCCTCGAAGGTTGCACAAGCTTCGCGCCCGTGACGGGTGTTCGGTCTCACGATCTACCCGCGACTACGGAGGCCCCGACCATGGCCGTCAGTCCCCCGACCGTTTCACCTTACCAATCGGTCGACGCCACCGGACGGGCCCTCCCGATGACCGACGAGGAAATCCGCGCTCGGGCTGCGGATGTCGCCAGAGGGCTGGACGCCCTCGACGACATGGGCGACGAGGAGGAGCAGCGGCAAACGCTCGACGCGCTGATGAAGGCCATCGACGAGGAGCCCTTGTCCGCCCGCAAGCGCTTCCGGCAATGAGGCTCGTGTTCCTCGACTCCGGCCCACTCGGCCTGCTGGCTAACCCGCGGGGAAGGTCGAAGCCCGACCGGTGTCGGCAGTGGGTGAAAGACTTGGCAGCGGCCGGAGTACGGGTATTCGTCTCGGAGATCGCCGATTATGAGGTGCGGCGGAAGCTGATACACATCCGGGCGACGGCGGGCATCCGGCGTCTCGACCAGGTCAAGGCCACTCTCGACTACGCGCCCCTCACGACCGATGTCATGCTGCTCGCGGCAGACTTGTGGGCGGCGGCGCGGAGTGCCGGGTTGCCGACGGCAGGACCCGAGGCGCTGGATGGAGATTGCATCCTGGCGGCCCAGGCTTTGTTGGCGGCCGGCCCGGCCGACACGGTGACGGTGGCGACGGACAACGTCGCCCACCTGTCGAGGTTCGTAGACGCCCGATTGTGGGAAACGATCACGGCCTGACCGATGACACGTCGAGTCCGATCCCCTCTCGCCGAGTGCTAAAACTCGGGATCTCCAGGCACCTTATATTCGTTGCAGGCGCAATGATCCCCGCGGGGGCGAAAAATGGGTGCATGGTGCCGGTTGCTTCGCGTGAGAAAAGTGGATGTCTTATCGTGATCCCCCGCTGTGCGCTACCGCCGCCGGGCTTCTTGAACATCGAATGGCGGTTCGGCCTAGGAACTGCAATCTATAACGGTTAGAGCGCACGCGGCAACAACGCCTGACCAGGGACGAGCTTTCCTGCCTGCAACTGCTCAAGCGCGGCAAGGCGATTCTCCAGCTCTGGTTGGGACAAGACTCCCTTCCGGTAGAGGCTGCGAATGAAGTCGGCGGCAAACTGCGCCTGCTTTGTAGTGTTGCATTCGTGGCATGAGCAAACGATGTTGCGGTAGGAGTTGTCTCGTCCGTTCGCCTGTGAGACCACATGGTCAAGTTCACATGAGTCGGCGCGTATCCCCTTCAAACAGTAGAAGCAACGATTGTCTTCGCGTGCCAGCAATGCGGCTTCGAAGCGGCGATTGGAAAAGAAGTCGAGCGATTCCACATCGAGTTCGACGACCGGCGCGCTTACGGGCAGGACCCCCGGGATTTCCGCCGGAAGGAGAACACGCACAAGGTGGCCCTTGCGGGAGCGGTCTTCGATCTTTATGCAGTCGCGCTCATGCAGGGCACGAATGCCTTCGCGTACTGAGCTCTCGGCAACGCCCAGGGCGTTGGCGAGCGGAAGAATCGCGAAGAGCGCTGACGGTCTGCCTTCGAGATGCGTGTGCCGCAGCAAGTGGTAGTATAGCGCGCGCTCGCGTGTACTAAAGCGACGCGACGGGAAGAAGTAGTCCTCGCACTGCTGGATGACGAGTGACGTGTCCACGTGACTCCTGCGCTCTAACGCCCAAGTTCAAGTAAGCCGCTGGCGCGGCAGGGTGATCGGACCACACCCAGTTGTAGCGGTCCGGCCAGGAACGATCTGCACCCAGCCACTTTTCGTCGGAGGAGCGACTATGTCCCCGGCGGACGGAAAAATGGATGCATGGTGCTGGTTGCTTCTCGCGTGAGAAAAGTGGATGTCTTAGAGCGAACCCCTTGTCGCCCGCCGCGACCCCCCAGGATCACGACGAGCCGTTGAGCGGCTTTGTCCACGGAATAGCAGCTTTTCTGCCCCGGAGGGGTGGCCTGGCGGGCGGACCAAACTCCCTGGACAATGCACCTCCTGGTCCTTATGCGACTGGACGCGTCGCCACACCCGGTCTGGTCGCGGACCAGGTTCCTGTGATTGCGTATGTCCCGCCATCAAGGTTGATGAAACCCGACCACGTGCCGCCGCCAATCACCTCTCCGGTTAGCGGTTGAAGCACGAGATTGCCCGCGAATTTGACATCGCTCATGTCAAAGTGGCCGAGCGGATTGATCCAGACCCACGAGAAGCCGCACATTCCGTCGGCGGAGAGATCACCATTGCCGGCGCCGTCGACCGTTTTCACCACGATGGCTCCGCCCTTGACGCGGAACGCCAGAGGAACGTTGGCCTGGTAGAAGATCTCCGGATGTCCATCCGCGGCGGGGACATCAAGCTCGCCTTCCCAATGACCGGTGTATCGGCCGTTGAACGTGAGTAGCTCCCCGGTTACCTGGGCTGGGATGATGAAGCGGCGTCCCTTGCTGTCAGGGAGCTTAACCTCCGCGCTCACGGAGGCACTGACAGGAAACGAGCCCTGACCCGACCCCTTGGGGGACCCGATCGTCAACCATCCGAACTGATCGCCGGAGCCATATTGTCCGTTGTAGGTGATGATGCTCGTGACGTGGGGTTTGCTATGCTCCCTGACAGTGAATGTTACGGTCGAGCCGTCGGGAAGTTGGACCGGCTCGGAATTGCCCTTAACATAGGCGAGCACCTCGAACAGAATCGTGTCTCCCGGAGAGAACCTCCGCGCGACGGTCGAGTAGGTCGTATTGGTTGCTAGATCAAACGCGACCACCCTGATCTTGGTCACTTGTGCCGGACTTGCCTCGGCGCGGCTCACCTGAATCGGCGCCGCTCGACGGCTCTCCACGGCGACGGAGCCGTGGGACCAACCCGATTGGCTCAACAAACCCGCCGATCCGGCGCTCAGCATCGCCAAGGGTTCGAGCCGCTCGACTTCCAGGCGGCATCGATGTGCAGGGGAGCACCTTGTCGCCCCTCTGCGCGAGGTCGCGCACCGGAACAACGGCGTCAGTCCCATCCGCACGTGAGTGCCGCGGAACATGGTCGGGTTTCTTTCGCACTCGATCACTACAAACCAGCTTGCCTGGCCGGCGGCAAGAGCCGCAAAACGAAAAGGGCCGTCGCGAAACGAGTCGGTCCGTCGCTGCTCCCACACCCGTGATCGTGCTGCACCGCCAGCCCTGGAGACAAGTTTATCAAGTGCAAAAACTCTTAGCAATTGCGCCGGATTCGGTTTGGCGAACGAACTCCAGATACTCACTTTTCGTTGGAGGAGCAATGATCCCCCCGGCGGACGAAAAATGGATGAATGGTGCCGGTTGCGACTCGCGTGAGAAAAGTGGATGTCTTATGATGATCCCGATACCCGGAACAGGACAACAGGGTCTTGGAATAAGCAAGGCGATCGGCTGGAATGCTCGAGTGGATTGACCGAGTGAGGCGATCCAATCGAATGGACGACCCTCACTGAGCAAATCTTGCTTGATGTGATCACGACCCACTAACGCTACTGGGAAGCCGTTCGACCGGGCTGAGTGTCTGGAGGATCGAGGATGAAGAGGTTCGGCGCGATCATCGGGAAACACAGGTGGATCTTTGCCGCAGCCGTGGTGGTGGACGCCCTGGCACTCGTGGGCTTATTCCTGATGGGAATCCAGCCGATCTTATTATTCATGTTCGTCTGGAGCCTGGTGGTCACAGTCAGACCCAACATCGCCAAGAGTTTCTGGCAGTCTCTCCGCGAAGAACCCGAGTACAACGCGAAGTGGATCGTGTTCATTGTCTCGCTCTTTGCAATCGCCGCCATTTGGCAAGTCCACACCTTCTTCTCGTCGGCAGAGTGGATCAAACAAGGGCCGTGGTCGTATCTCCTCGTGGCCTTGACCGGACTGTTCGCCACGATTTTCGGGGTTACCGTCTCCGACGTGCTCGTAAAGCCATTCAGGCGCCTGCTCGAGGGTGAAGAGCAGGAGGCGTTTCTCGATTTCTTCGGGAGGTCGTGTCGACAAGACGGGATAACCCTCGTTTTCTCCAAGCGCGTGCTCGACAGGGATCGGCTCATGCAAGGGCTCAAGGCGGCAGGTAACAGGGACAATCAAAGTCTGCCGAAGAGTGTCGAGAAGTTCGTCAATGTCTTTAGTGATTATCCGTTCATTTTTCCGGAGGGGCTGCCCGCCGGGGCGCGGCAAACCCAGCCGGAGGATGTCACGTCTTGGGTCGCCTACCAGGACGTGCAGTCGGGGGCGCACTTGGCCCAGCTCCTCGCGCGTGTGAGGATTCAACGGCAGATAATATTCGAGCTCGACGCCGACAGGGCGGGGAAAGGCTGGGACATCAGTCAGGTTTCGTTCGGCCTCGGGTACAATGTGATGACTGACCTCGTCCAGAGGCAGTTCGACAAGAAAGCCCGGGGGGAGGAGCAGATCCTTGCGCTGCCCTTCGAAGTTGATTACACGCGCGACTCACCGAAAAAAAAGCAATTCAAGACGGATAACATCATCTGGCAGGGTGAGTTTTTCCCACCGCCAGAGAATCACGATTACGCCATCATCGTCCGGTTTGTCCATGGCAACAAGGACTATGTCACTTTCATCTGCGCCGGGCGAACCGCCTGCGGCACCACGGCCGCCGGAATGTATCTGGCAAAACACTGGAAGGATGAACTGAAAAGTGAGTACGACAAGAAAAAAAGCCAGGGCGAGGTGATCGATGGACAAACGATCGATCTCCACACGCACAGCCTCTTCGTCATCGTTGAGCATCTGACGAACGACCCACATGGCGCGAAGATCGCGAAACACCCGAAGGGCGGCTCGAAGAGACTCATCCACTTCGAGGTGTGCTCCCTCAAAAAGGAGTGATTCTGTCAACATGCACTGTTCGGTGGAAAAGCCGATCGATAAGATAGTCGCCGCTCGGCCGAATTCGCAAAGGCCGAAAGGGGAAGCTGATCAATGTCATGGAGAAGCCCTGAGCTGTTGCCACCAACGACGCCACGAAACGGCCGCCGGCCGCGGCCGCGAACCTTCGTTTCAGGAGACGCGGAGGGACCTTGGTTCCGAGCCGGGGCGGCTGCCGCTCCTGGGATTGTGATCGGGGAATTCCCCAGTCCGTTCACGAGCGACGGAGGGACGACGGAAGGTTCTTGTGCCTGATGCGGCAGGCACGCCGGCGATGAACCTCCGTGCCGCCGGGGCGGGATTCTCATTCCGGGTTCGTTCTTCTAAGGGCTGGCGCCCCTGGCGATGGACCTCCGCCCCCGCGGGGCGAACCCGACGGCGAATTCGGCGATCCGCCCTCCACTTGACATCCACGCAAGGGCGCGTCAGGGTGGGGATCGGTTCATGAGAAGAAGTGAGACGCCCCCCGCGCGAGACGAGCACCCCCGCATGACGACGTCAGGAACGTCCGAGCCGGCCAACGATGACGTCGCGGCCGTGGCGGCGCTGGCCGACCTGTACCGGCGGCTCCGCACTGAGATCGGCAAGGTGATCATCGGCCAGGACGATGTGGTCGAAGAACTGTTGACGGGGCTGCTCGCACGCGGGCACGTTCTGCTCATTGGCGTGCCGGGGCTGGCCAAGACGCTGCTTGTCAGCACCGTGGCGCGGATTTCGAGCCTTTCGTTCCGGCGCATCCAGTTCACGCCCGACATGATGCCCTCGGACATCACCGGCACCGACATTCTTCAGGACGACCCCGAGACCGGCCGGCGGCGATTCACGTTCATCGCGGGGCCGATCTTCGCCAACATGATCCTGGCGGACGAGATCAACCGCACACCACCCAAGACGCAGGCTGCCTTGCTGGAGGCGATGCAGGAGCGGCACGTCACGGCCGGGGGCACGACGTATCCCCTGCCGGACCCTTTCTTCGTGCTGGCGACCCAGAACCCGATCGAGCAGGAAGGGACGTACCCGCTTCCCGAGGCTCAGCTCGACCGGTTCATGCTCAACGTGCTGGTGCCGTATCCCAGCCGTGACGAGGAGCTGGAGATCCTCCGCCGCACGACCGGCGACGAGACACCCGCGCCGGCGATGGCCCTCACCGGAGAACAGATCCTGGCCTTGCAGCACCTGGTCCGGCGGGTGCCTGTGGCCGACCACGTTTTTGAGTATGCGCGCGACCTGGTCCGTGCCACCCGGCCCCACGAGCCCCAGGCGACGGACATGGTGCGCAAGTGCGTCTCATGGGGGGCCGGCCCGCGCGCCGGCCAATCGTTGATCCTGGCCGCCAAGACACGGGCAGTCTTGCAGGGCCGGTTCCACGCCGGCGTCGCCGACATCCGCCAGGTCGCCAGGCCCGTGCTGCGGCACCGGATCGTCACGACCTTCCATGCCGAGGCTGAGGGGATCGGGCCGGACAAGATCATCGCCAACCTGCTCGAGGACATCCCGGCCGCCCCCGAGCGCGCCGCCGCCCGGCTCTTCTGGACGAGCTGAACGGGAACGGTCCGCAGACACCCACTTTTCGCTGGAGGAGCGATGATCCCCCTGCGGACGAAAAATGGATGCGTGGTGCCGGTTGCTTCTCGCATGAGAAAAGTGGATGCATTATGGTGATCCCTCATTCGTGCGAGAGCTTCCGTTGAAACTGGCGCAACATCAGTTAGAATAACAGAGTTGCGGCCGGGACCAGACAACAGAACAGAACGAAGCTAATGGAACGTCAATGGAACACCGCGGCAGGTTCCAAGTTCACGGGAACAAGAGCGTCTTGCTGGATTCGGAGAAATGGAACCAAGACCAGCCCTTGCCCGCTGCCAATGCACATCACTCCCTCCGTAGCCTACACTCAAGGGTACAAGAGAATCATCCGAACGACTGTGCTATCCTCGAAGATTGCAACGGATTCAAAAAAAATCATGAATTCATCGATCGCATTGCGGAATGCGGGGGTCACGGTCCTTT
>JBIOJM010000134.1:0-24269 GCA_044450785.1 Isosphaerales bacterium | reverse complement strand
TACATCGCCAGCGGGTCCGATGTGCGCTCGCCCAGTTTGAACGCCGCGGTCGGCGACGTCGGGCCCAGGAGTACGTCGACCTCCTGAAAGGCCGCGTCGAAGTCGCCGCGGATCTTGCGCCGGACTTGAAGGGCTTTGTTGTAGTACTGATCGGCGTAGCCGGCCGAAAGTGCGAACGTGCCAAGCATGATCCGCCGCTTCACCTCGGCTCCGAACCCCTCGGCGCGGCTGGCCATCATCATCCGAACCATGGCGGGCAGGCCCTCCTCGCCGGGGTACTTGGGAGCAAAATCTCCGGCGCGGTGGCCGTAGGTCGTGCCGTCGTAGCGGGCGAGGTTGCTCGAACATTCCGCCGAAGCGACGATGTAATACGCCGGTATGCCATACTTGGAGTGCGGCAGTGAGACGTCCTTGATGGCCGCCCCCTGCTTTTCATAGACCCGGATCGCCTCTCCGACGGCGCTCGCCACCTCGGAGTCGAGCCCCTCGCCGAAGTACTCGCGGACCACGCCGACGCGCAGCGATTCCGGCGGTTGGTTCAGGGTGGATGGATAGTCGGGGATCGGTTCCTCGACGCTGGTGGAGTCGTTGGGGTCGCGGCCCGCGATCACGGACAGGAGCAGGGCCGTATCGGCCAGGTCGCGCCCGAACGGGCCGACCTGGTCAAGCGAGCTGGCAAAGGCGATCAGGCCGTAGCGGCTAACCCGGCCGTAGGTGGGCTTGAGCCCGACGATACCGCAGACCGCGGCCGGCTGGCGGATCGAGCCACCGGTGTCGGAGCCCAGCGCCAGGGGGACGAGACCGGCCGCGACGGCCGCGGCCGAGCCGCCGGAAGAGCCTCCTGACACCCGGGTCTCATCCCAGGGATTCAAGGTCGGCCCGTACGCGCTGTTCTCGGTCGACGAGCCCATCGCAAATTCGTCCATGTTGGTCTTGCCGAACAGGATCGCGCCGGCGGCCCTGAGCTTGGAGATGACCGTGGCGTCGTAAGGAGGCCGGAAATTCCGGAGCATCCCGCTGCCGCAGGTCGTGGGCTCTCCCTCGACGCAGAGCAAGTCCTTGATCGCGACCGGGACGCCCGCCAGCCGGCCCAGCGGCTCGCCGGCCTTGCGGCCTACGTCGACCGCGCGGGCCTGAGCGAGCACGTGCTCGGGATCGAGATGAACGAACACGTTGAGGCGATTCGCGCGATCGGACCGCTCGAGCAGCAAGCGAACGATCTCTAGGGAAGTGATCTCCCCGGCGTGGAGCCGCGCCAGGAGCGCAACGGCCGTGGTGGTGTCGGTGCTCATCGATCGGCGTCCTCAGCTCGCGCGGCCGTCGCTCTCGCGAGGCGGACGGACGAGCGTCCCATTCCGCGGGCCACGGCTCATTCGATCATTCCAGCACGGCGGGAACCAGGAAGCCCACCTCGTTCCGCTTGGGGGCGTTGGCCAGGGCTTGCTCGCGCTCGAGCGCCCGACCACGTATGTCGTCGCGGAATACGTTCCGCACCTCGATACCGTGGGCCAGCGGCTCCACGCCGGCCGTGTCCAGCTCCTGGAGCTGGGCGACGTAATCGACGATCGAGTTGAGCTGGCTCGTGAAGGTCTCCAGCTCGCCGGGGCTAACCCTCAGTCGCGCCAAGAGCGCGACCTTGGCCACCTCCGCGATCGACAGCGACATGAGTGTGAGCTCCCTCTTTCCAGCCGGCCTGCGTCCTCGATCAACGTCAAACAAAGCGACGCTACGGCGCCGACCCAGATCCCGAGCGACCAGGCAGGCGATTGACAGTCACAGTCTGACAGATTCGACGACTCGGTTCAAGGTTCGCCGCGAATCCCCGGAGACCGTGAATAATCTGGGTCGACCGCCTTGTTCCGCTGATTCAGGCCTATCCCTCCCATGGCTCGTGCTCGCCTTGGCCCGAAGAGCGTCTTAAAAAAAGTGGGAGCTTGACAGACCGTCTCGACGCGTGTCATACTCACGATTTGATTTAGCACCTCGCGGCCTCCAATGGCAGTTCGGGTCATGCATGCACAACGCCCCCCTCAACCTCACCATCGTCTCTTGATCTGGGCCGCACCGCCATCTATCGCGGGTTTTGTTGCTGCGTCGGTCGTGCTCCTCGGCTCGTCCGCGCCCCAGCATCCCCCCCCCCTCTTTAAACCTGGCAAACTCGGCGCGCCGACTTTTTCCGCTCGAGATCAGCCCGAGTCCCATTTCTTTCGGGGTTTTGGACGCCGGGAAGTCGGGTGAGCGATTGGTGCCGCTCCGAAATCCTCAATCGGAGCCTGTCTACCTCGAGCGCATCGAGACGAGTTGTCCTTGCATCAAGGTGATGTCCGCGCCGATTCAGATTGGCCCTGGGGAGACGAAGAATCTGATCGTGAGATTCGATCCTTCGGCCGAGCCGAACTTTCGTGGCGGGCTGTCGGTGGAAATAGCGGGGTTTGGGAAGGGCGAGCGCGTTGTCTTCCGGTCCAAGGTCAATTTGGAGGTGCGTTCGGCGTTGACAGAGAGAACAGGTCTGGAGACTGGGGACCTCGCCCCGACAATACAGGAGACCTCCCCGTGTTCCGGACCAAGACGGCGTCAATCGATGGAAAAGGATCTTCCTGCACGACCGCGACAGTGCTCGTCCCCGGCGCCTGGTTCCCATGGCCCCTTCGACCGGGCCAAAACCGAAAGGAGGTAAACGGTGCCGATGACTGCTGAACAGGAATCATCTCTTGCGACCACGAGGCGGGGGCAGCTTTGGCGGCGCTATCTCCCTGGTATTGGCGGGGTCGCGGTGGTTGCCGGCACTTGTGTCGCCTGGGCCATCATCAACTTCGGTTCGCTACGTCATGCCTGGCTTTATGCGGGTGGGGCCCGAGTGACGATTGAACCAAAGGCCGTTACCGTTCAGGAAGGGAAGGAGGGGGATTCGCGCGAGGCGGTTTTCTTGATCCGCAACCTCACGGATAAGGCCGTTGGAGTGGTGGGCGTAACCACTGCCTGTACATGCGTCTCGTCTGAAAGGCTGCCTGTCGTGCTCCCGCCGAAGGGGACAAAGGAACTGCGCGTGGCGCTTCAACTGGTGAAGTCCCCGACGGGAAAGACTGTCCAATCGGTGGTCTATCACACCGATCACCCGGCAGCCCCAAGTCTCGCGGTCACGGTCACGGGACGAGTGACGGAGCCCTGATCTGATGGATGTCTCGTTCTCGTTGAACGAAACAACTGACGGAGACACGATGAGCCTGAGATTCACTCGGCTATGTCGTCCAAAACAGCCTCGATTGGCGAGGTTGATTCAACTGGCCGATTTTCATTGGGGAGGTTCAACATGCGCTCATTGCTTCAGTTCCTCGGCTGCGCGAGCAGTACGATCTGCGCTATGCTTGTCTCGGGGACCCTTCTTACCATGTCGGCGCGCGCTGATGCGACAAACCCGTTGGTAGTGCCAACCTGCCCTAACTGTTGTACATGCAATTTGCAATATACGGGTTGCCAGGTCTCAGGAGGTGGCCGGGGCTGTAGTTCGTTCCCATGTGGGACGAACTGCTGGTGCAGTATTAGCAGCGGTGCTTGTTGGACTTTGTGACGGGCACCGAGCTTCGCATATTTGGGCGGCGCATGACGGCTCTTCCGATGATCTGGCCACAAGGTTCAGTTCCACGACAGAGTGGCCACGCGTGGCATTGCCGCCCGCGTATCGGAGCGGACGAGCACCGGTAAACGAGCCGCCGGGAAGTCACGAATGCGATTGACAGTCAGAGACTCCAGCATCATTGCCGAGAAACGCCATTGACCGTTCCTCGCCGAGAGAGCCCTTTGGCGCGTGCCGATATCACCCCGACGCACCAGGGAGGGGAGTGCCCAGGAGTCCTTCTGCCTCCGCAGTGAGAAAGCCTCGTTGGCGCACCGGGATAGTTGGTGGCACACCGCCTGGTGTCGGTAGTGAGCTGCAGTCTCGACAATCGCGCTCGACGCCAAGTGCGCGACATCCCAGGGAGAGACGGCTCGCGAAGTTTCATGCCGTTACTGGAGCGGTCCATGGCGTTCAACAGGAAAAGAGGCCCTGACAAAACGCTCCCATGACCCCGTTCGTCTCCCGCAGGGCGAGGGCGACGCCTTATGTATCAGACTCTGCCTGCTGAGAAGGCCCCGTGTCTGGCACACCCACACCGACGGGGAGGAGGGTGGCCATAGGCCGGGTGAGGGGGCCCATCGAGGTTCCAATCAATCCTGTTAGGGCTTCTAGAATTGGGGATGCGATGGTTAAGGTCGTTTTGCTTTTGGCGATCCTATCTGCCCAAGGCGGGGCGCGGGCTGGGACGACCGAAGATCTCGAAGCAAAATGGCGCCGTGAGTACCCGCGCGCGGCCGCCGAGCTGGAAAGTGCCACGCAGAATTTTCTAGCCAAGGGAGCGGTCACTTGGCGCATCGGCAGTGGCGAAACATTAACCACCAATGAGCTGACAGTTGCATCGTCCGGCGACAAGAAGCTCATTGTCCGCGATGGGAGGACCCTCGAATCCGCAAAGTTTCAAAAGAGGCCTTACGAGTCCGACGTACGCTGTCAAACGCCCGACTACGGGTTCGTGCTGAGAAAACAGACCCGCACGGATCCCTACATCATTGTGTCTTATGCCGACAAATTGGAATCGGATGCGGTTCAATTCTCCTTAATTTACGACGTGTACGCAAGAATCTCAACCATGTATATGCAAAAAACGCTTCTGCAGCGGATGCAATCTCCGTCGTTCGTGGTCAAAGAGGTCAAGACATCGAGGGAGGGTGGCAGCGAGGTCGTACGGATTGACTACACCTACAACGGGGAGAAAGCGGCGGAGTCCGGCGCAGTCTACCTGGACCCTAATCGGAACTGGGCGATCCGGAAGGTCGACATTACCAAGAGCGCGAACGGGGTCGCCCCCGTAAAATTCGAGAGCGTTGTCGACTACCAGGAGACGCGCGACAGTGTTTTCTTCCCGAAACGAATGGATTTCATCGCGAGAACCCCGCGCCCCGATGTCTATGAACACGTACACCTCGAGCTTAGCCAGATTACGGTCGGCGACGTCGTCCCCGCCGAGACCTTCAAGTTGACGGCCTATGGGCTGCCGGACATACCGCTGAAGCCCGTGCGCGAGTCATCGACATTTTCATTCCGTAATCCGCTTTTTTGGGGCGCCCTCATCACAGCCGTGATTTCGTTTGCGCTGTTGCGGGTGCTGCGTCCGCGGACGGTTAAGACTTAGGTGTCGACGGTTCGATGAGGTCCACCGCGAGAGTCTCCCGTTCGAGGACAACCCGTAGGATTGGTCATGAAAACGACATTACGCTGGTGCCTCCGGTTGACGTTCGTCGCTTCCCTGGGATTGCTGCTTGGCCTACTCGTCGGCGTTGAGCGAAAGGGTGGGAGTGCGTCGTTGCGGTTCGAGCCGAGCCCCTTGGTGATTCCCGGAGTCATGCAATCGGGAAAAGAGTACTACCGTGACGCCGAGGTGGTCAACGAATCGGCGCGACCGGCTCGGATCATCGGAACGGCTGATAATTGCACGCGCTCTGGTTGCTACTCGGGCCGAGGAGTCCCAACCGTGATTCCGGCGTGGGGCCGCGGCCGGGTTACCGTCCACATCCAGGCGGGTGTCCCGGGAGACTTGTCTGGGGAGCTGACCTTCTACACCGATCGACGATCGCAGCCGACCCTTGTCATCAAGCTCACGGGAACAATCCGGGAGGGTGAGCCCCATGATGCCAGGGCCCACGCGGCGAATCCCCGAGACTGACAAGACAACGGCTAGCCTTTCCTGGCGGCGCCGTCGATTCTTGCGCGGGTTTACCTTGATCGAGCTTCTCACCGTTGTCTCGATCATCGGTCTCCTGATCGCATTGGTGCTTCCCGCGGTCCAGTTCGCGCGCGAGGCGTCGCGGCGCGCGCAGTGCTCGAACAACCTCAAGCAAATCGGTCTTGCCCTCCAGGCTTATGAGAGCGCGTTGGGAAGTTTCCCACCCGGCAGAATGATGACCTATGACCGGCGTTTCGACGGGTCGAACCCGCCTTGCACCTCGATCTTGGTCGAAAAAAGCTTGTTCCTCCATATCCTGCCCCAACTGGACCAATCACCGCTATTTAACGCAATCAATCATAGCTTGACGATCTTCGGCTATGAAAACCAGACGGTTCGCATGACCGCGCTTTCGACGATCGCGTGCCCAAGCGACCCCGACGCGGGACAGGTTCGTAATGGCTACTCGCTCGCTCTCTATTCGTACGGCCTCGCGAGTCCGAATGAGCCCTATCTGGTGTATTACGGGAGCTACGTGGGGATGTACGGTTCGTTTTATGTCAGTGCGATCCCGCGCGTCAGCACGAATTGCCGGGTCGCTCCATCGGTGCTCGCTCAAGCCAACGGCAGCTTCAATGATATCTCGCCGATCCGCCTGTCGTCGTTTACCGACGGCCTCAGTCTCACCGCGATCCTCACGGAGCGCGCGCTCTCGCCCCTGAAGGAGATCGCGGACGCCAGCGGTCCAGCCTTTGATCGATTCGGGTGGCTGATCGCGGGCAACTGGGGCGATACGCTGGTGACGGCGTTTTATCCTCCGAATATGTACCGCAAGGTTTCGCTTGACGGAAACATTGCTCAGTATTTCGCCGCGTCCAGTTTGCATCCGGGCGGACTCAACGTCCTGATGGGCGACGGCTCGGTTCGATTCGTCAAGGATTCGATCCAGACCTGGCTCTTCGACCAGCTTAGCGGGAACCCGGCTGGGGCGTCGCAGGACAGCCAGGGCGCCTGGGTCAACCTCCCTCCCGCCGGCGTCTGGCAGGCACTATCGAGCCGAAACGGTGGCGAGGTTGTCACCGGCGATGCCTATTAACGACCGAGGCAAGTCCGTCGCTCGGGCCGAAAGACAGCGGATCGCCCTACGCTGCCAGTCCCCTCAGCTTTCGAGCGCGCCGACGTCCACGCCGGCACGTCAAGGCGAGCCGCCCACCAATCCCGGCTCGTTCTCCATGTCCGTTCGTTTGACGAGGGACGAGATGGCTCTCTATGATGATCGTGCTCCGCGATCGGTCGTGTTGAGCATTGACGAACTCGCCCGAAATCCGAGATAGGAAACGATGCAGGGACCCGTCGCGATCATCCTGGCGGCCGGCCAGGGAAAGCGGATGAAGTCGGAGAAGGCCAAGGTCCTGCACGAGGTGTGCGGCCGGCCGATGATCCACTACGTGGTCGACGCGGCTCGGGGGGCCGGGGCCAGGACGATCATCGTCGTGGTCGGCTACGCGGCCGGCCAAGTCCGCGACTACCTCAAGGACGAGCCCGACGTCTTTTTTGCGGCCCAGACCGAACAGCTCGGAACGGGTCATGCCGCCAAGACCTGCCGGCCCTTGCTGGCCGGATATGAAGGTCCCGCCCTGATCCTGGTCGGAGACGAACCGCTCTTGCGCCCCAAGCCACTGGCCGACCTTCTGGAATGCCAACATCTTGACCAGACCGCCTGCCTGCTGGGCACCGTCGTCCTGGAAGATCCCACCGGGTTCGGCCGCATTCTCCGCGACTCCGCCGGCCGGTTCCTCCGCATCGTCGAGGAACGCGATTGCACGCCCGAGGAGCGCGCCCTCACCGAGGTCAACCCGAGCTGCTACGTGTTCGAGCTGCCAGGGCTCTGGGACGCGCTCGATCAGATCGGTACCAGCAACGTCCAGGGCGAGTATTATCTGACGGACGCCCCGGAACACCTGAAGACGATGGGACGCAAGGTCGTGGCGCTCAACGTCCTCCGGGCCGACGACGTCTTGGGCGTCAATGCCCGCCAGCACCTGGCACAAGCCGAGGCGATCATGCAAGCAAGAATTCAGGACCACTGGATGACCGAGGGCGTCACCATCGTCGACCCGCGCAATACCTACATCGACGGCCGGTGCACGATCGGCCCCGATACCGTGATCTACCCGTTCAGCGTGATCACCGGCGCGGTCAAGATCGGCTCACACTGCCGGGTCGGGCCGTTCGCTCATCTTCGCGATGGGACCGTGCTCGAAGATGGGGTGGAGGTCGGTGCTTTCGTCGAGATCAAGCAGTCGCATCTCGGCAGCAAGACGATCATGCGGCACCTGGCGTACCTGGGCAACGCCGACGTCGGCGAGAATGCCATCATCGGCGCGACGTCCGTCACCGCCAACTTCGATGGCACGCGGAAGAGCGAGACCACGATCGGCGACAGAAGCCGCATCGGCGCGGGCGCGATCCTGGTTGCGCCGGTGAAGATCGGTGACGACGCCGTCGTCGGGGCCAACGCAGTCGTCACGCGGAATCACGACGTCGCCGGCGGACAAACCGTGGTCGGTGTCCCCGCGCGGCCGCTCGAGCGCGAGCCGCGACCGCGAGATTGAAGCCCAAACCGGATCCAGGCACCGAGTCCGCTGATCGAGGTGGCGAGTATGATCAGCGACGAGGGCTCGGGGACGGACTGGAACGCCAGGTTGCCGAGGGTTTGGCCGGCCTGAGTCGTCGGGTGGACTTCGTCCCAGAAGAGGTAGCCCGTCGTCACGTTCGTCGGGGCGAGAAGCAACTCGTCGGTCACATTGGTGAAGCCGTACTTGCCCGGGTTCGCGAGCACGGCATAGAACAACGAGTTGACATCCATCTCGTGGATCTGGACCCCCAGGCTTTGCTGGAGCTGGGGTAACTCGAGCCCCAAGTAATAATTGAACCCGACAGTGAACTGAGCAAGGCCTTGCACCTGGCCCGTGGTCAAGGCGCCGCTGAGGGCGTAGGGGGTCAGGTTCAGCGGCGGCAAGTTGGGTATGAGGAACTGCTTGGCCCCGGCGTTGGCCAGCGTGGTGATCTCCTGAGCGATGTTGGCCGCGGAGGTCTGCGGATTGGGCGAACTGCCGAACAACGCGTCATTGGCTCCTCCCCAGATGGTGAAGAGTTGAGTGGGGCTTGGCGTATTATGGGCGGCGAAGTACGCTGCGATCTGCGTGTCGATGTTCGGGATCTGGTAACCCATGAAGTTGGCATAGCCGGGCCCGGTCTCCGCGCCGCCGAAGGCGTAGTCGGAACCCCCGGCGAGGTACGGAGTCGGCGCCGAAACACCGAGATCCTTGGCCAGATACTCCAGCCAGATCGGGCCGTTGGAGAAATGCCCCTGATAGTACGGTGGCGACGGAGGCTCGGTCCCGCCGCTGGCGATGTAGTCGTTGCCCACGTCGGAGAGACTGTCGCCGAAGGACACGACTCCCGTGATCCCTCCTCCCCGTGCTGTCCCGCAATCGAGTGTGATCATCCCGAGGGCGATCACGGCCATCCATGTTGTCTTCGTCGAGAATACTCGTGGCGCCATCGGCTCATCGACTCCCTTCTTGAACGGGCGACGTCGCATCAATTGAATCTCAGTCTTCAGAGTCCTTCTCACTAGATCCGTTCCCAGACGAAACCGGACTCGAAGATCTCCCGAATGGCCTCAACATTCCCACCGTGCAGCGAGTGCGCGGTCAACCCTTTCGCTCAAAATCATTGACAGTGTAATGAGCTCTTCTCATAATCAGCCCTCCGGCACACTCACCACGAGGTGGTACATGGTGAAGGGAATCCCAGACGTCTCGGAGTACGATCCGGTACCCATCGAGCTGGAAACTTGGATTGAAGCGGCTCGGGGGGGCGACCGTGAGGCCCTGGGGCAAGCGCTCGCGTCGGTCCGGGATTACTTGCTGCTCGTGGCCAACGAACAACTGGAGCCGGCGCTCAAGGCCAAGGGGAACCCTTCAGACCTGGTCCAGGAGACCTTCCTGCGGGCGCAGCGCGGCATCGAGGGTTTTCGCGGTCGTACGGCGAGCGAATGGCGGCACTGGCTCCGGAGCATCCTGGTGCGCAATCTGGCCAAGGAGCGCCGGCGGTTCGGGGCGACCGCCAAGCGGCTGGTCCAGCGCGAGGTGACGATTCCCGAGGGAGTGCGGCTCGACTGCGCCGCGAACGACGAAACTCCCAGCCACAACCTGGCGCGGCGCGAGCGCGAGGCGGCTTTGATCGAAGTTCTGGAACGGCTGCCGGACCATTATCGCGAGGTGGTCATCTGGCATCATCGAGAGCAGCTCTCGTTCGAGGAGATCGGAGAGCGCCACGAGATCAGCGCGGAAGCGGCCCGCAAGCTCTGGACGCGGGCCCTCGGCCGCTTACGCAAGGAGCTTGGTCCAGCCCATGATTCCCGATGAGGAGTTATCGCGTGATGGAGCCGGGCTCGCCGAGACCTTGACCGAGAACAGTGCCCGGCCTTCACCTGGCGTCAGCACGGATGCGGATGAACCCGTCGACTCGGTATCCGATCTCGACATCGAGGAAAGCCTACGCTTGCTCGATGAGATCTG
The DNA here is from genome assembly GCA_044450785.1 of Isosphaerales bacterium. Classification (GTDB taxonomy): domain Bacteria; phylum Planctomycetota; class Planctomycetia; order Isosphaerales; family Isosphaeraceae; genus JBIOJM01. The sequence continues at coordinate 13,921 of JBIOJM010000134.1, read as the reverse complement.
GCCGCGAGACGATCGTCACGAAGCGCGAATGCCCCGGCACTTCGGACGGTTCTCGATCCTCGGTGAGCTGGGTCGCGGGGGCTTCGGCGTGGTTTACCTGGCCGAAGACCCGCTCCTGGGGCGTAAGGTGGCGCTCAAGGTGCCGAGAGTCGAGGTCCTGTCGGGAGGCGAAGGCTGGCGGCGGTTCATGCGCGAGGCGCGGGCGGCGTCTCGGCTGGATCACCCGAATCTAGTCCCCCTGCTCGAAGCCGGCGCGATCGGACCGGTCGGCTACATCGTCTCGGCGTACGTCGCCGGGCCAAGCCTCGAGCAGTGGTTGAGGCACAATCGAGGCGGGGCCGCGCCCCGCTGGGCCGCGTGCCTCATCGTGGCCCTGGCGCACGCGATTGAGCATGCGCACCAGCGCGGAATCCTGCACCGCGACCTCAAACCGGCCAATGTCTTGCTGCACGCTCCCGAATGCGAGGGGGAAGAACCGAGCCGGCGGGCCTGGGAAGGGGGCCGCGTCGAGTCGTGGACGCCCCGGATCTGCGACTTCGGCCTGGCCAGGCTGCGCGAGATCGAGGCCGAGGAGAGCCGGTCGCGATTCGCCGCCGGCTCTCCGCCCTACATGGCCCCCGAGCAGGCCGAAGCTCGACACACCGAGATCGGCCCGGCCACCGACGTCTACGGCCTGGGGGCGATCCTTTACGAGCTGCTGGCGGGCCGGCCGCCGTTTTCGGGAAAGAGCGACCTCGAAACGCTTCGCCGGGTCGTGGCCGACGAGCCCGTCCCACCACGACAACTTCGGCCCGGTCTGCCGCGCGACCTGCAGACGATTTGCTTGAAGTGCCTGGCCAAGCGCCCGGACCAGCGCTATCCCGCCGCGGCGGCGCTGGCCGAGGACCTGGAACGGTTCCTCGATGGCCGGCCGATCCTGGCTCGCCCGGTCGCCGTGTGGGAACGCGGCTGGCGTTGGACTCGGCGCCACCCCGCTCAGGCCGCGCTCGTGACGGCCGTGGCGCTCGCGGTCGCCGCCGGCCTGGCGGGACTACTCTGGCATGACTCGGTGATCAGTCGGGTCAACGAGCAGCTCCGCCTCCAGGCGAGGCGAGCCGAAGACAACGCTCAGGACGCCCTCAAGCAGCGGAGTCTCGTCGAAGACCGCGAGCGGTTGGTCAGGCGCGAGCTCGCGGGCCACCAAATCTCGAGCGCGCAGCAGGCCGTTTCGGCGAGGAACTTCGAAAGGGCCCTCCGGTTGCTCGACGCCGCCGAGTCCGAGCTTGGGGCGCGCGCGGATCGCGGCTTTGCTTGGTCTTTCCTGAGGCGCTCGGTCCGCGACCGTCTCGAGGTCTTCCCCATCCACGCCGGGATCATCAAGTGCCTGGCCATGGCAGCCGATGGCCAGACCCTCGCCTCCGGAGACGAACATGGGGAGATCTGGTTGTCGGAAATACGGTCGGGAAACTCCCGGCGATTGGCATCGGTGCCGCCCGCTTGGATTGATCACCTCGTCTTCAGCCCGGACGGTCGAGAACTCGCCGCGGAGACCAAGAATAAAGCAGAGATCTTGCTCTGGGACGTACAGCCGGACCGGCTCAGAGGGAGGCTTCCTGTGCTGAACTCGCAGGTCGCCTTTTCGCTCCTCTTCACAGCGGACGGCCAGCGGTTGGCGGCTGTTCGCCGTCATCCCGGCCACCCCGGTCTTCCCTTGTTGTGCTGGGACATCCGGAGTCCGACGGGGGTTTTCTCGCCGGGTGCGCCGCAGGACGTCGGAGCAACCGCGGTCGAGCTCGCGGATAAAAGGCTGCAAGCGCTGGCCGACATGATGGATGATCCACGTCCCGGCCTCTCGGCAGCTCACGCGGAGCTGAAACGATCCTGCGTCGAGCGGGCGCCACGCGGAATCGCCTGGACACGAGACCAGACGTTGGCCGTGGTCGGATCCGGAGATGGGTCGTTCGCCGTGTACCGCATGCGGTCCGGCCTGCGTCTGGCGGTCGCTCGCCTCCACTCCCAGGGCACGGCCATCGTCTTGTTCGCCCCCAACAAGACCGAAGGACTCTTATCGCCGCCGGAGCACGAACGGCTCGAGCGGCTGGCCGGATTCTCGGTCCCCACCTCGTCAGGGCATCGGCGCGAATCGGACATCGTCGTGCACCAGGCGTTTCTCGAACCGGTTGCCTTCAGCCTTGACGGCACCCGGCTCGCGCACTGGCGTGAAGAAGAGGACCGGCTGCGGGTGCTGGACCTGACGACCGGTCGTGAGTGCTCGACGTTCGACCTGGGTCCGCTCAACGATGTGCGCGGGATGACCTTCACACCCGATGGCCAGACCCTGGCCTTCGGCGGGGTCGACGGCAAGGTCCGACTCTGGCATCTGCGCACGCCCCGAAATCCCGAAATCCTCCGCGGGCACGCCCCGAAGGAAGCGTGGTCGGTCGCTTTCGCGGCCGACGGCCGTACCCTCGCCTCCGCGGGCGACGACCATTGCATCCGGCTCTGGGATCTGGCGACGGGGCGCGAGAAGGCGACGCTGCGCGGCCATCACGCGCTCGTGACATCGCTCGCCTTCGCGCCGGACGGGCGCACCCTGGCCAGCGGCAGCTTCGATATCAAGACCCCGACCCCGATCATCGTATGGGACATCGCGACCTTGAGTCAGCGTTTCGTCCTTCGGGGCCACACCAAATTCGTCCGTGCAGTGGCTTTCAGCCCCGATAGTCGCACCCTCGCCTCCAATGCCAACGATACAGTCATGATCTGGGACACGAACGAGGGCCGGCGGACTGCCACGATCTCCCAACGACCCGACAACGCCAACTGCCTCGCCTTCAGTCCGAACGGACGTACGCTCGCTTCCGGGGCCGCCTCCGACGGGTTTGCCCTGACAGACGTCGTCACCGGCCAGAGTCGATTGATCCCGACCGATACCAGGGTCTCTACCCTGACTTTCTCGCCCGATGGATCGCATCTGACCACGGGCCATGGGGGTGGGTTGATCAAGACCTGGGACGTCGCCTCGGGCCGGCAAGTCCAGACTCTTTCCGGCCACGCCAACGCGGTCTGGGGCCTGGCCGTCTCGCCCGACGGGCGCACGCTCGCGTCGGCGGGTGAGGACCGGACCGTGCGAGTCTGGGATGCCGCCACCGGCCAGGAGCTGCTCTGCTTGACCGACTGCAAGGCGCGCGTCAACGCCGTGGCGTTCAGCCCCGACGGATCCACTCTGGCCGCCGCCGATCACACCGGCGCCGTCACCCTCTGGCGGGCCGGGCCTGCGCATTGAGCTGATCCGAGAGGAGTCGATGTCCTACCTGGCCGCGGGAGTCAGCCTGGTCCTGATTGCCTGGGTGCTGGTGGACGCCTTCGAGGCGATGCTCCTGCCCCGGCGCATCACCCACCAGTTCCGGTTCGCGCGCCTCTTCTACGTCTACTCGTGGACTCCCTGGGCTGCCCTGGCGCGGCGCATGCGCCCAGGCAAGTGGCGGAACAGCTTCCTGAGTTTCTTTGGTCCGCTGTCCGTCTTGGTTCTCACAGGCGCCTGGGCGGTCGGCCTGATTTTCGGCTTTGCTCTACTGCAATGGTCGCTCGGCTCGCGGCTCCGCTCGCCGGGCGAAGGAGCCCTCTTTCCCGTCTATCTCTATTTCAGTGGGGTCACCTTCTTCACTCTCGGCTTCGGTGACATCACGCCGGTTGATCCGCTGGGACGGGTCCTGACGGTCGCCGAGACGGGAATCGGGTTCGCCTTCCTGGCCGTCGTCATCAGTTACTTGCCGGTGCTCTACCAGGCGTTCTCTCACCGTGAGGTGACCATCTCGCTCCTCGACGCGCGGGCGGGCTCGCCGCCGACCGCCGCCCAGTTGCTCGTCCGGCTCGCCCGGCGCCACAATTTCGCGGTGCTCGATCGCTTTCTCGAGGAATGGGAGCGGTGGGCTGCCGAATTGCTCGAAAGTCACGTCTCCTTCCCGGTCCTCTCCTACTACCGGTCGCAGCACGACAACCAGTCCTGGCTGGCAGCGCTGACGGCGATCCTGGACACCGCGACGCTGGTGATCGCGGGGGCGAAGGGAGTGGACCCGTTCCAGGCGGAGTTGACCTTCGCAACGGCCCGGCACACCGTCGTGGACCTGGCACAGGTCTACTATGTCCCGCCGATCGAGCCGGACCCGGACCGATTGTCCCAGGACCAGTTACGGCGCCTGCGGGCGGAGCTGGCAGCCTCCGGCATGGAGCTGCGCGAGGGGGAGGCCGTGGAGCAGAAGCTGGCCGAGCTTCGTGGAATGTACGAGCCGTTCTTGAACGCCCTGGCCCGTCACTTCCTGCTCGCCCTGCCGCCAGTGCTCTCGGATACAACCCCGGTGGACAACTGGCAGACGAGTGCCTGGATGCGGCGGACGAGCGGCATCGGTCGTCTGTCTCTTCCTGAGCAGCCGGGCGACGATCATCGAGATTAGAATGGATTGAGCCGACGATAGAGTTCTACGTATTTCGCAAATAGATCGTCGTAAACGCCGGCATTCGCGGGGTCGGGCTCGACGATCGTGTCGATGGCGACCATGGCGCGGGCGGCTTGGTCGAAGTCGCCGTACACACCGGCGGCGATGGCGGCGGCCATTGCCGACCCGAGCGCACACGCCTCGCTCTCGCGAGCAAGCTGGACCGGCTTCTTGAGGATGTCCGCGTGAATCTGGAGCCACACCGCCGACCTGGCGCCCCCGCCTCCGAGGAAGATCCGCTCGACCTTCAGCCCGTGGGCCGAAGCGTCCTCCAGGATGTGCCGCGTACCGCAGGCGGTCGCTTCATAGATCGCGCGGAAGACGTGACCGGGTCCATGCGCCAGCGAGAGACCGCTGATCGCGCCCCGGGCTTGTGGGTTCTTGTAGGGCGAGCGGTTGCCTTGCCAGTCATCGCGGACCACCAATCCCTCCGCGCCCGGCGGCACGGCGGCGGCCTGTTCGTCCAGGACGTGGAACACGTGAACGCCTCTCTTCTCGGCCTCATGCTGTTGATCGCCGGCGAAGTGGCGGCGGTACCAGTCGAGGATCGAGCCCGTGGCCGTCTGGCCGGCTTCGAGGGTGTAGAGTCCTGGGACGGTCGCGTCGGGGTAACAGCCGGCCGCGCCCGACCCGAAGATTCCATCGCGCGACTGGGCGAGGTGGCAGGTGCTCGAGCCGACGATGACGGCCACGTCGCCGTCCTGCGTCGCCCCCAGGCCGAGCATTCCCAGGTAGGCGTCGATGCCACCCTGGGCGACCGGGATCCCCGCTCGCAGACCCAGCTCGCCGGCTGCCTGCGCGCTCAAGCGCGCGTCACCTTGGCCCAGCGGAACGATCCGCGCGGGCCATTTCTCCAGCAGGTCGGTCAGACCGACCGCGTCCAGCAGACCGACCGGCCAGCCGCCGTCCGGCCGCGCGTAGTTCCATTTGACGGCGACATGGTTCAGCGACAGCGTCCACTCGCCGGTCAGTCGAAACATCATCCAGTCGGTGCACTCGACGACTCGGTCGGCACGCGCGTAGACCTCGGGCTCGTTCCGCTTCAGCCAGAGCGCCTTGGGGAGCATCCACTCGGGAGAGACCCGGCCGGAGACGTAACGCAGGATCGGATCGCCGGTATTGCTGATCTCGCTGGCCTCGCGAAAGGCGCGCTGATCCATCCAGAGCAAGGCGGGGTGCAGCGGCCGGCCATCGGATTCACAGGCCACGACGGTACAGGCCGTGCAGTCGAGGCCGACGGCGATCACTTGCTCGGGGGCAATGCTCCCCTGGGCCAGCGCCCGCCCCACCGCCAGGGCGGCGGCCGTCCACCACTCGAGCGGCTGCTGCTCGGCCCACGTCGGCTGGGGGTAGGTCGTCTCGATCGGCGCGACCCCGAACGCGGCGGTTCGTCCCTGCAGGTCCACCAGCGCCGCCCGAAGGCTCTGAGTCCCGACGTCCAGACCCAGGAGAAGAGGTGGCCGGCCCGCGGTGGTTGTCATGGAAGAGGCCCTCTCTGTCCCATACTAACCCGAAGCGTAAGCGAGGTGTCTTCAATCCGTTCAGGATAATCAAAGACCCCTCGCTTACGCTTCGGGTGAGTATGCTGGATCTGCCCCATAGGGGCCACTGGCCACTGAGCGCTCAGAGCGGCTTGCGGCTATCCAGCAGAAATGTGACCGGCCCGTCGTTGACCAGCTCGACCTTCATCATGGCGCGGAAGACCCCGGTGGCGACGTGCAAACCCGATGCGGCCAATATCACCGAGCAGTCGAGATAGAGCCGCTCGGCGAGGGAGGGATCGGCCGCTGCGGTGAAGCTCGGCCGTCGGCCGGTGCGGCAGTCGCCCAGGAGCGTGAACTGGCTGACGATCAGAATTCCGCCCCGGATGTCGACGACACTCAAATTCATCTTGCCCGCGTCGTCCTCGAACCCTCGAAGGTTCAAGACCTTGCCCGCCATCCAGCCGGCATCGTGCTCGGCGTCGCCTTGAGCGACCCCGAGCAGGACGAGCCAGCCCCGTTCGATGCGGCCCACGCAGGTCCCATCGACCTCGACCGACGCCCGGCTGACTCTTTGCAGCACTGCGCGCATTCATGCGCTCCGCGTCCAGTTGGACTCACCACGCTCCGGGATATGATACCGCGGAAATTGGCCCGCTCGTACACGGACCCGTTCGATCGCGCCTTGAACGGGCGGCGCATGACTACGTCTTCAACTCGATCGTCCTCCTGGCCTCGGAGCGATTGTTCTTGATGACACGTCTGGTTGCCTGGTCGGGATCGACGATAATGGGGCGTCTGATTTACGTGTTGATCGGTTCGTTCGCCACCTTCGTGGCCGCCTGGCTGAGCTGGCATCTCCTCGAGAAGCACTTTCTCAAGCTCAAGACTTGTTTTGGGTAGCTCAAGATGCGGCAAGCTGTTAACCTCTTTGCAGCAAAGCGGCAAGGGCGATCGTGAGGGCGTGCCGGAATTAGATCGCGAGGAGGCGAGCTTGGTCGGGTCGAAGCACCTGCGTCTCCGGGTCGGGGTCATCGGACTGGGCCGGCTGTGGGAGACGCGGCACAAGCCGTCGCTGGCACGCCTGGCGGATCGGTTCCGGGTCACGGCGGTTTACGACCCGGTCTACCGGCGGGCCGAGCTCGAAGCCGCCCAGATCGGCTGCGCGGCCTGCGAGGGACTGTCGGCGCTGGTGGAGCGGCCCGATGTCGACGTGATCTACCTGTTGTCGCGTCATTGGTTCGGCCTGCATCCCATCGGACTCGCCTGCGCCGCGGGCAAAGGGGTCTACTGCGCGTTGCCGCTGGCCGCCGACCTGGTCGAGCTGGAAGTGCTGGCCGGGCAGGTCGAGCAGAGTGGGATCGTCTTCATGCCCGAGTTCGCCCGCCGTTGCTACCCGGCGACCTTGCGGCTCAAGGAGCTGCTGGCCACCCAGATCGGTCCGCCACGTTTGATCGTGGGGCACTCGCGGCTCTACGGATTCGATCGCTATGCAATTCCAGGCCCGACGACCCAGATGGCGCCGGCTCCGCTGTTGATCGACCCGGGCAGCTATCTGCTCGACTGGTGCTGTTTCGTATTTCAGGCGCTTCCGCAGGCTTTGCAGGGGTTTCGATGCCAGGTCATCTCCTCGCCGGACAACGCGGACCAGGAATCGGACTTCGAGAGCTTCGCCGCCACGTTTTCCAGTGGCGCGACCGCCCAGATTTCGTTTGGCCGCTACCACCGGGGTCCGTGGGGCGACGCCAGCCGCTTCCTCCCACCGCCGGGGTTCCAGGTCTTCGCCGAGCGAGGGGCGGCCTGGCTCGAAATGCCCGAGAAGATCCAGTGGTCCATCGCGGCCGGTACCAAGGAGGAACGACTTGCGCTCGAACCGACGGTCGGCGACGTGCTCAACGATCAGTTCCATCGACTCGTCAGAGGCGATCAATCGCTGGCACCGACCGTCCGCGATGCGCTGGAGATCGCCCGGCTGATCGGCAACCTTCGCCGCACGAAGCGGGAGGCGCAGCCCGCGGAGCGGGCGACATTGCAGTAGCCTGGTGGCGTGAGCCCCAGGACGAAACGCAGCCCGCGGAGCGGGCGACATTGCAGTAGCCTGGTGGCGTGAGCCCCAGGACGAAACGCAGCCCGCGGAGCGGGCGACATTGCAGTAGCCTGGTGGCGTGAGCCCCAGGTCTGGTCGCGTGAGCCCCAGGTCTGTCATGGTAAGGGATGAGCGTCATGGGGATGGAGCCCGAGGACTTGCAACCGGCGCGGCGCGCGACCCTTCGCGGCACCTCGGTCTGGGGTCTGCTTGTTGCACTCGCAATGCTCACCGGACTGGCGCTCTTGGTCGATGAGAGTTTCGACAGCTCGGCAACCTACGATGAAGTGGCCTACCTGCGCGTGGCGGCCCGCTGGTGGAGGACGGGCGACCAGGCCGAGATCACCCGGATGGGCTCTCCCCTGACGTTCTGGAAGCTCCAGCAGGTTCCGGTGCTCTGGATGCTCGATCACGCCGGCCGTCGCGGTTGGATCGACGATCCGATCGGGCACCAGCGGGAGCTCTTGCCCCTGGTCCGGCTCGGCTCGTTGTGGATCTGGCTGGTGGCGTTGGGGCTGACCGCCGCCTGGAGCCGATGGTCTTACGGCCCCAGGGCGATGGCCATGGCGGCCTGGCTGTTTGCGCTGTCACCGAATCTCATCGCCCACGGCGCGCTGGCAACCATGGAGCTCCCACTTGTTGCCGGCACGACGGCGATCTTCTGGTTCTTCTGGCAGTTCCTGGAAACCAATCTTCGGCGCTGGTTCTGGGCGGCCGCGGTCGTGGGCGGTCTGGCGTTTTCCTGCAAGTACACCACGATCCTTGTCCCGCCGATCCTGGCCGCGGTCTGGTGGGCCACCAGATTTTCGATTTTCGATTTTGGATTTTCGATTGAAGGGCGCGGCGGAGATCGGCGGGCGATTCCCCGCACCAGGGAGGTGGCGTTGGGGATGCTCGGGTTTCTGCTCGTCATGCTCCTCGCCAACTTCGTTGTCACCGGGTTTGCGCGGATTCCGCTCAGCACCTCGCGGGGGCATCATCCGACCATCGAGAATTGGTTGGGTGCCACGGGGACCGACTGTGCGCGCCGGTTGTACGAGACCCCGCTCCCGCAGGACTGGGTGGGCTTTGCGACCCAGACGCACCATCAGGCTTCCGGTGGAGCGAGCTATCTCTGGGGCGAACGGCGGATGAAGGGGTGGTGGTATTACTACCTGGTGGCCTTGGGCGTCAAGGTGCCCCTCGTCTTCTGGCTCCTGGTGGCTGCCCGGCTTGCGTTCGTCAGGAGGGCCAATCAGCAGTTCGCGGCGAAATCGCGGATGAACCTGCTGCCGCTGGTCTTCTTGCTTTACCTCGCGATCACGGTGGCCGGCTCGTCGCGGAACTACGGGGTGCGCTACCTTCTTCCGCTGGCGCCGGTGGCGATCGTGTGGGTCTCGGCTCTCGCCGAGAGCCGCGCGATCCTGGCGCGAGCCGCGGTCGCGGCCGGCCTCGCCGGCTACGCGACCGCGGTTGTCGGAATCCATCCACACGAGCTGACGTATTTCAACGTCCTCGCCGGCGGGCCCATGGGGGGGCGGCACATCCTTTCGGACTCCAATCTCGACTGGGGTCAGGGCCTGAAGTCGCTCGTCGGTCTCCAGCAGGCTCGCCCCGAATTTCGGGATCTGACCTTCTACTATTTCGGCGACACCGATCCGGCGCATTACGGTGTCGCCGGCTTATGCCACGTGATCAACGCCGTCGACGATCATTCGCGCATTCCGGGCCTGGGTGCGGTGAAGACGCCGTATCTCGCCGTTTCGGCGTCGCTCCAGTGGGGCCCGTGGGGCCCGCCGGGCTTTTTCCGCATCCTCGACCGCCTCGAGCCGATTCGGCTAACCGACGACACGACGATTGCCATCTATCGGACAGCCGACCTGCGTGCCCTGGTGAAGCCAGTGCCAACGCAGGGACATCCAAAAGCGGGACAGGTCCGCTTTTGGCAGATTGGAGAGGTTGAAAGGAGTCGGGAGAACTCCAATTTCGACCGATTGAGCCAAAAGAGGTCCCGCCCCTGTCAATAGTGGCGCGCCGGTTTCCCGGTGTATAATGCCGCACCAGCGGTCCCGGAAGGCGAGCTCGTCTGTTTGGCGGCGCAGGCATCGGGTGCGAACGTCGCTGCCCGGAAAAACCAGGTCCCGTACGATGAGCGACTGGCGATCAACCCAGATCTCTCACCCGGAGGTAACAAAGACATGACCAGTTCCTCGAGTCCAGCGCCGCGTCGCTTCGGCGGTCGTTTCTTCCTGCTGCTGGGTCTCGGTCTCGCAGTCCTGGGAGTTGTTGCGTACGTGGTGCAGATCTCGCTCCAGCGTTTGACGGCACCGTGGTATATGCCCATTTCGGCGTCGCTGGGCGTGGTCCTCGTCATCTTCTCCCTGTTGGACATGCGGACCGTTTGGCGCGTGCTCGCGCTCTTGGCAGTCGTGCTTCTCGCCGGCGCCGAGTGGGCATTCTTGCTCGGGACGCGACTGCCGCCGTACACCGGGCCAATCGCCGTGGGACGACCATTCCCGGCGTTCGAAACTCGGCGCGCCGACGGCACGCCGTTCACGCAGCGCGACCTGGCCGGCGATCAGACCAACGTCCTTGTCTTCTTCCGCGGCCGGTGGTGACCGTTCTGCATGATCGAGCTGGTTCAGCTCGAACGGCGGCACGACGATTTTCCGAAGCGGAGCACGCGCGTGCTCGTGGTTTCGGTCGAGGGACTCGACGAGGCCCGGAAAACGCAGGCCGACTTTCCCCACCTCATCGTGCTGTCGGATCAGGCCCGCAGCCTGTCCGAGGTCGCCGGGCTCATCCACTTGGGCGCGGCGCCGGATGGCGGCGACGCCGACGTGCCCACGACGGTCCTGGTGGACCGGCATGGCACCGTCCGCTGGTTATATCGTTCGCCCGAGGTGATTGCACGCCTGTCGCCGGACGAGGTTTTGCGGGCGATCGACCGGAACATCCGGTGAACGTAAGGAACTCAGGGCGAGGTTGTTGATCGGGGGGGAGGCTCGTCTTCGGGCGAGGGCGGCTGCCGGCGTAGGCTTACATCCCACAAACTGGCCCCGAAGTCGTCGCGGCTGCCCTCCACCCAAAGCTTCTGCTCGTATGTGCCATTTTCGTCCTTGTGGTTTGGGCCGATCGAGTAGATGAAGAGCTGCCCGTCGCGGCGGGCCATGCGGAACGACTCACCCGAGAAGGGGTCGATCGGCACGCTCGGCAGGACACTCCGGTCGATGGCCGCGATCGACGACGGCCATTGGCCCGTCTTGCGGCGGTGCCGCTCGGCGGCCAGCAGGATGGCCGTCGCGCCCAGCTCGCACTGATATCGGGAAGAGATCCAGCTCGCTGTGAAAACGTCCGGAAATATCTTGAATGTGAGCACCGCGAAGTACTTGCCCCATCGACTCCGATCGAGCCATCTGAATTTGCGGTCATACGCTTTCCATAGCGATGGACGCGCCGCGGCATCCCGCGTCTCGATGGCCACGGCCTCGTTCATCAATTTCAGCATGGCGACTCGTTGAAGGTCGAAGAATAGTTTGTACCAGGAGGGAATCCCGGCGCGCGGGGCGTCTGGACCGAGCGGCGAGGACCCGGCCATCTGAGAAAGTGTGAGCTCACCGGCCCCGAGTCGCCGGATCACCTCGTCCATCATTGCGCGTTCTCCCCTCAGGCCGTGGAGCATGAGCGGCTCGGCCATCTCTGCGAGGAAGAGGGCTTGGAGTCGGCCGAGCGATGCATCAGACGGCTCGCCCTGACCAACAACACGACGCGTGGATTTCAGCGCGATCTCGCATCGGGCTTGGCGTATGAGCGCGGAGATCAGGAACGGCTCGTAACCGCTCGAACGGCCAACTCCCAGGATCGCGCGACATGAGTCGAGCGCGCCGTCCAGATCGTTGTCGTGACATCGGATCGCACCGTCTGCCGCCAGGAGCAAGGCCAATTTGCGGGTCTCCCCAGACTCGAGGGGGGTATCCATGACGGTCGGTCCGATTATCAACTCATGGCGACCTCGGCGGTAGTCGGCGATCGTCCGGGCGATCTGGACCGCTAGATCGAACGTCTTCAACTCGCGACGGAACTCGTCAGCAACCGCGTCGTCCAACCGCACGTTCTCTGGAGTCGGACTGTACCGCTCAAAAACCTCGATCGCCTCTCGCAGGGGCGTCGTCGGCTCTCCGGGGTCCGGCTTGGGACCGGGCCAATCCTTCGGTAGCAGCGCCAGCACTTTCTTCACGATCAGTGCCGAGTTCTCCGCGTCGGGCACTTTTTCGCGATGGGCCATCAAGTCGTCCAGCCGCCAGAAGGGATCGTCGCGGTCGGCCGCGGCTATCTCTCCGGCGGATGCGTAATCGATCAGAATCCCCACGACGGCTCCGATCCCGTAGGCGGTTGCCAGCACCAGGAAAACCCACGCGCCGACCAACCAAGGCCAGCGCCGTCGATGGTACCCCAATGGGGTGTTGTCGTCCGTCGAGGACCACGATGCGGTGCGTGTTCTCAGCAGGCGCCGGATGACCAGAGCCAGGATCAGTCCGATCCCCCCAAGATAAGAGCCAAACCAGTAGGAAACCGCCAGCAGCAGGAAGACCGATCCGATGACCAGCCAAGGCCAACGCCATCGTTGGAAGCCCGATGGGGCGTTCGTGCGTGTTCTCGGCAGGACCAGGCTGACCAGAAACACGATCAGTCCGATCCCACAGATCGGAATGAGTGCCAGCTCACCGCAGGTAACGGTGAATCCGATCACGTCGGGCTGCATCGACGGCATAACCAAGCCGCGGCCCGCCCCCAGCCCGTACGCAGTCAGAGCGAGGCCCTGGATCAGTGGCAGGGCGAAAATCGACCCGGCAACGTAGAACAACCACTTCAATCCGGTCTTCGAACCCCGCCACAACGACCACGGCTGGCTCGTCCGCCGCGCGTCGACCTCGGTCGCGCCGAGCGGGATCAAAGTAGGTTCGGTAACGTCTTCGTTCGCATCCATTTATGTATACTCACAGTTGTTGCGTCCGCCGTGTTAGGCTGGACGACCCGATTCGTAGAGAATCGTATCATGCACGGCGGCGGCTCGGCGACAATCGCCGCCGGACGATGGTCAACGCGCTGGCAATTCGTCGCCGAGTCTTCCCGATTGTCGCTGTGGCATGATCAGGATACAATCTTGACAGACCATCAGGAGCTCGAACGATGCCCAAGAAACTCGCGGCCAAGAAAACTCCGGTTCTTACCAAGGTCACGCGCCGATCCAAGGCCGCCAAGACGGGGATGATCCGCGCCCGGGTCTCCCCCGAGTTGAAGACCCGGGCCGAAGGCATCCTCGCCGAGATCGGCCTGAGTTCCAGCGATGCCATCCGCATGTTCTACAAGCAGGTGACCCTACGGAACGGCCTGCCGTTCGAGGCGCGCATCCCCAACGCGACCACCCGCAAGGCACTCCGCGACGCCGAGGCCGGCCGGAACATGACCGATTACGCCAACGTGGACGAGATGTTCAAGGACCTGGGTATCTGACGTGGCCAAGCGGAAGTCCAATCTCGAGGAGTCCGAATCGCCTTCGCCCCATCCCCCGCCTCTAACGACCCGCACGGGAGCGGAGTTTAAGAGGGACCTGAAGCGCCTGAAGAAGCGCGGCAAGGACATGGAGAAACTCCGTGTGGTCGTCGAGACCTTGTGCGCCCACGGGCTGTTGGACCCATGGCACAAGGATCATGCCCTGAGTGGCAAGTGGAAGGGCTGGCGCGACTGCCACGTCGCGCCCGACTGGGTCCTGATCTACCGGGAAGCGGGCGGCAAGCTGGAGCTCGGCCGCACCGGCACCCACGCCGACTTGTTCGAATGACGGGCCCGCCCCGCCACCGCCCGCCAGCCCTCGAGCCGGGCGCGGCACCGCATCCCGC
>JBIOJM010000133.1:0-24492 GCA_044450785.1 Isosphaerales bacterium | reverse complement strand
TGTGACTGATCGTGCCGGGGCCACCCCCCCTGACCCCCCCTTCGCAAGGGGGGGAAAACCGCGCAACGAGATCGGGATGAACGCGCAGCTTGTGCATGACCAGCTTTTCATCACCTCAGGGTGGGATTGCCTCGGAATCATAGTCAAATTGCGCGGAGCAACCGTTTTCGTCGCGAAGCCACGCGTTTTACAGGCCCGCTTGCCAGGTTCGCTAACAATTGACTAGACTTTGAGATAGGGGCGATGTTCGGAGGATCGTTCAGGAGGGCGCTCGGTGATGCCGCGACGAGAATACTTTTTGGGGTTTGCGCTGATCGGATCCGCCAGTCTGTTTTGCTGGCAGGCGACCCAGGGGGCCAAGCCGAAGGACGAGATGCTGGAGCTGTACGGCCTGTTCGTCGATGCGGTCGAAAAGGTCGAGACCAACTATGTCCGCCCGGTCACTCGCCGCGAGCTGCTCGAGACGGCCCTGGAGGGCATGCTTCAGAAGCTCGACCAACACTCCACGTACATCAACACGAGCGAGCTGAGGCAATTCAAGCGGCAGATCGAGGGACGATTCGGTGGGATCGGCATCCAGGTGGAGGTCGACCAGGATCTCGGCCATTTGCGGGTGATCGCCCCGATGGTGGGCACTCCCGCCTACGAGGGTGGGATTCTGGCCGGCGACGTGATCATGGAGATCGATGGGCAGTCGGCCGAGGGAATGACCCCCGACAAGGCCGTCGAGGTCCTGACGGGCCGCCCCGGCACCGACGTCAAGTTGAACGTCCTGCACGAGGGATCGGAGGATCCGGAAACCATCACGATCACCCGGGCCATCATCGACATCCCCAGCGTCCTGGGTGACCGCCGCAAGCCGGACGATCGTTGGGAGCTCATGATCGATCAAGACAAGAAGATCGGCTACATCCGGGTCACCGCCTTCAACGAGCACACCGCCGACGAACTGAAGAAAGCCCTCGATCAGCTCAAGGACGAAGGAGTGAAAGGGCTGATCGTCGACCTGCGCGACGATCCGGGCGGACTGCTCAGCTCGGCCGTCGATATCTCCGACATGTTTCTGGCGAAGGGAGAGATCGTCAGTACCAAGGGGAGGAACATCCTGCCCAGGAAGTACGAGGCGCACGCGGACGGTCCTTTCGAGGACCTCCCCATGGTGGTGCTGATCAACCAGTACTCGGCGTCGGCCTCCGAGATCCTCGCGGCGGCCCTCCAGGATCACAAACGGGCCGCAATCGTCGGTCAACGGTCCTACGGCAAGGGGTCGGTGCAGAACATCATCGATCTCGACGGCGGCAATAGCGTGCTCAAGCTGACCGTGGCCAGCTATTATCGTCCCTCGGGCGAGAATATCCACCGATTCCCCAACGCGAAGCCGAGCGATAAGTGGGGGGTGTCGCCCGACAAGGGATTGGAGGTCAAGCTCGCGCCCAGCGAATTCATGCGCTGGTTCGTGGCCCGGCAGGAGCGCGACCGGGACTCGATGGCGAAGGGGCACCGTAAACCGCCCGCGGCCGAGAAGGGTAAGACAGCCGGCGGAGACGACAAGCCGCAGGCCAAGCCCGACGGCAAGAGCGAACAGAAGAAGGGCGCGGAGAAAGCCCCGGCGAAAAGGAAATCAGCGCGTCCGGCTGGCGGTCCCTTCCTCGACAAGCAGCTCGATAAGGCGCTGGAGGTCATCCGCGCCCGGATGGACGGGACGAAGGCCAAGGCGGCTTGAACGATCGCGTGTTGCGGTGCGGGCGCCCGGCTGGCATCACAGCGACGAGAGTGCAGAGGCGAAAACTGCATCGAATCGCAATCTCGACCGAATGTCCCAAGATCAAGACGGCCTGGTCCTTTTGGCCATCGAGACGACGTGCGACGAGACGGGCGCGGCGGTCCTGGAGGGCCCGCGCCCGCCGCGCTCGGGCGTGCCGCGCATTCGTTCCAGCGTCGTCGCCTCGCAAGTCGGTCTGCACCAGCGATATGGCGGCGTGGTGCCCGAGATCGCGTCGCGAGCACACGTGCGGCAGATCTTGCCGATGATCGACGAGGCCCTCCGCCGGGCCGGCGTCTCGCTCGGTGACCTGGGGGCTGTCGCCGTGGCGACGCGGCCCGGGCTCGTCGGTGCCCTGGTCGTCGGACTGACCGCGGCCAAAGCCCTGGCACTCACGCTCCAGATCCCACTGATCGCCGTCAATCATCTCGAAGGCCATCTCTATGCCTGCCAGCTCGCCTATCCCGACCGCGACGTCTACCCGTGTGTGGGACTCGTCGTCTCCGGAGGCCACACCAGCCTCTACGTCTGCCAGGGTCCGCTCGATTGCCAGTTCCTGGGCGGCACAACCGACGACGCAGCCGGCGAAGCATTCGATAAAGTGGCGAGCCTGCTCGGCTTGGGCTATCCGGGCGGTCCGGAGATCGAGAGGGTCGCCAGGCGGGGCAATCCGAAAGCCTTCTCCTTTCCCCGTGCCTTCGTGCACGACGAACGGCTGCTTCTGAGCTTCTCCGGGCTGAAGACGGCCGTCCTCTATGCGTTGCGCGGACAGAACGCAATGGGGGCGGCGAGTCACCCCGGAGAGGAGCGGATCAGCGACCTGGCCGCGAGCTTCCAGGAGGCGGTCGTCGACGTGATCGTGGCCAAGACGCGCCAGGCGCTCGAACGAACCGGCATGAAGACGTTGGCGGTCGGAGGAGGTGTTGCTTCGAATTCCCGGCTGCGGGAGCGGCTCCAGAGGATGGCCACTGACCTTGGGGTCGAGCTCTTCATTCCTCCGCCGGCGCTCTGCACCGACAACGCGGCAATGGCCGGAATCGCGTTGCCCAAACTCGCCGCCGGCCAGGTCGCGGACCTCGACCTCGATGTCTCGGCGGGGCTGATCCGACCGTCAAAAAAAGGATGAAGGATGAAGGATGAAGAATGAGTAAAACCCTTCTTTTTCATCCTTCATCCTTCTTCGTCAAGCCGGCGGGCGTGGGCGTGGTTGCGGACGAATGCGGGCCGAGCCGGCTTCTTGGTACGAGCGCTGCTGCGCGTTGAGCGAGTGCCGGCGGTCCAGAGCCTGTTCCTGCGACGCCGGTATTGACGCCGCTTCAGTCCGAAGGACCTGCCGATGCGGACGCGGATGAGATTGGTTCATGGGCCTCTTTCCGAGTTGACAATCAACCTGAATTACCGAAACGGAGGCGAAGGAGTCGTCTTCCCCTGACTTCCCTGCCCATAATGTCGGTATATACTGCCCAGTCTGGGAATCTTTGCGGATCTTCTCAAACCGGAGATGTCGACCGGATCCGCCGGAGTGGTGCAACCGAGTTTGTCAGGGGCTCTAGCACGCCGATGAATTCACAAGCGAACTGGAATGGTATTCGTGGTATCGTCTTCGACGCTGTGGGGACTTTAATCAAGCCAGTGCCTTCGGTTGCGGAGGCGTACGTGGCGGCGGCGCGTCGTCAGGGAGTCGTGCTCGATCCGGAGGAAGTCCGTGCGCGGTTCCAAATGCATTTTCAGTGTGGCGAGGTGCACGCGGGACAGGGCGTGCTCTCGACGGACGAGGCGACGGAGCGCAGGCGTTGGCGGAGGATCGTGGCGGGGGTCCTGCCCGAGGTTCCCGACAGGGACCGCGCCTTCGGCGAGCTTTGGGATCACTTTGGCCGGCCCGGGTCCTGGCGATGCTATCCCGACGTGCCGCCGGTGCTGAACGCGTTCGCCGAGATGGGGATCTTGGTGTGCGTCGGCTCGAATTTCGATGGCCGGCTCCGGGGCGTCATGCAGGGCCTGCCCGAGCTCGGCTCGTGGATCGACTCGTTAGTGATTTCGTCGGAAGTCGGTTACAGAAAACCTCATCCGTCATTCTTTGAAGCGGCGTGCGCCCACCTTGGTTTGCCTGGGCCGCGGGTGCTCTGCGTGGGCGATGACGTGGAGAACGACGTGCGCGGGGCCATCCGGGCCGGGCTCCATGGTCTTCTGCTCGACCGGGGGGCGGATCGGCCGGCTGATCTGCCGCATGTGCCGAACCTGACGGCTCTGATCGAGATGAAGTTCATCCAAACCTGAAGTCCACCGGGCATGTCTGACGATCGACGACAACTAGGATCGCCTCGCATCGATCGAATGGAGCGGGGACCGAGCAGGGTCGTTGCCGGAGCGAGCGACTCGGCTTGCCTCCCAGGACAACTTGGATTAGCATTCGTTTCGCTGGAAAGGCCGTCAGGTCGACCGCGAGGACGCACCACATCGATTCGATTGGGGCCTGACCGGACTGGTTGATCGGAGACCTGCTCTACCGCGACGCCCCGGTCCTCGTCTTCTCCTTTCATGGAAGAAAGGAAAACGCCTGTGGTCGCGACGGTGGAACAACTCGCGGAGCTGGTACAGGGTCGCCTGGTGGGCGATGGTCGGGTCTCGATCCGCTCGGCGCGGCCGGTCGGCGAGGCGGGCCCCGGTGACATCACGTTCATCGAGAGCGAACGATTCATCAAGCTGTTGCGGAGCTCGCCCGCATCGGCCGCGATCGTCGGGCCTCACTTCAGCGCCGGCTCGCATGAAATGGGCCAGAGCCTGGCCGTGATCGAAGTCGACGACCCGATGTCCGCATTCCTGGCGGTCCGCACCCATCTGATCGGCGTCCCGAAGCCGCGCTGGACGGGAATTCATCCGCAAGCCTGCGTCGCGCCGACGGCCCAGATCGGTCAGAGCGTGGCGATCTATCCCTTTGCTTACGTGGGCGACGACGCGATCATCGGCGATGGAACGACTCTGCATCCCGGCGCAGTGATCGGCGACGGCTGCCGGCTCGGCCGGGACTGCATCATCCATCCCAATGCGGTGCTTTATCAGAACGTGATCCTCGGCGACCGCGTGGAGATTCATGCCGGCAGCGTGCTCGGAGGTGACGGTTTCGGCTACCGGCATGTCGACGGGCGGCACGTGAAGATCCCCCATTCGGGCCGGCTGGAAGTCGAGAGCGACGTGGAGATCGGCTCGAACTGCACGATCGATCGTGCGACCTTTGAAACCACTCGGATCGGCGAGGGGACCAAGATCGACAACCTGGTGATGATCGGCCATAACAACCAGATCGGGCGGCACAACCTTTTGTGCGGCCAGGTCGGCATCGCCGGGAGCTGCAAGACCGGCGATCACGTCGTCATGGCCGGTCAGGCGGGGATCAAGGACAACACCGTGATCGGCGACCGCGTCATGATCGGTGCTCAGGCGGGCGTGCATCGCAACGTGCCGGACGGCCAGAACGTGCTGGGCTCGCCGGCGGTGCCGGTCCGGGAACAGCGGCGGATCTTTCAGATGATCGCCCGGCTGCCCGAGATGCATCGCCAGATCCGGGAGCTGGCTGCGCAGCTCGCCAGGCTGATCGCTGTCGTTCCGCCTCGACCGGTTGAGGAAGTCGAGCCCGGGATCGGCCCCGTTCCGGATTCGGGAGCGAGCCTGCAGCCGCCGGTTGATCCGGCCGGTGCGTGACCATCTCGGGATCAGGTCGAGCCGTGCCTGATTCGGACCAAGGGGGAGCGACCTGGTGTGAGCGCGATCGGCCTGAAGAAGCTCGGTGACTCACGCGCGGCGGCACGATCCCGGCAGGCCGGGCCGATCGGCCTGATCGCGGGGAGCGGCCGATTCCCGATCTTGTTTGCCGAGGCCGCGCGCCGACAGGGCCTGCCGGTGGCCTGCGTGGGAATCAAGTACGAAGCGCCGGAAGAGCTGCGATCGCTTTGCACCTCGTTCGACATTGTCGGCGTCGCCAAGCTGGGCCGGATGATCCGCGCCTTCCGCCGCCGGGGCGCCCGGCGGATCGTCATGGCCGGCAAGGTGACCAAGAATGTGATGTACACACCGTGGAGGATGCTCCAGCTCTGCCCCGACCTGCGGACGCTCCAGTGGTGGTACCGGCGCAATCGTGCCGACAATCGCGACGACAGTTTGTTGCTCTCACTGATCGCCGAGTTCGAGCGCGACGCCATGACGTTCGCCTCGGCGCTGGACTTCTGCCCGGAGTTGCTCGTGAAAAACGGCATCCTCACCCGCCGGGCGCCCACGCCGGCCGAGCAAAAGGACATCGATTTCGGCTGGGCGCTGGCCAAGGAGATGGGGCGGCTCGACGTCGGCCAGTCAGTCGCCGTCAAGGAGAGGGCCGCGCTGGCTGTCGAGGCCATCGAGGGGACGGATCGGTGCATTGAGCGGGCCGGCCAGCTCTGCCGGGCCGGGGGCTGGGTGCTCGTCAAGGTTGCCAAGCCGCAGCAGGACATGCGGTTCGACGTGCCCACGATCGGCGTCTCGACCATCGAGAACCTGCACAGGGCCCGGGCCCGGGTCCTGGCAATCGAGGCCGGCAGGACCATCTTCCTCGATGAGCCCGAGGTCGTGGCGCTGGCTGACCGCCATGGGCTTTGCATTGTTGCACTGAGCTGACCCGATCCGGCGCGATCCCTTTCGCCTCCGCCCCTGGGCTTGCCGGCGTAGACGCCCTCGGGGCAGCTCTTTGAGCACCGCCGCGCATCACGACCGCCGCGGTCGCGGTGGCGTCAGGCGCGGAGGCTGTACGGAATCGCGTCCGCCCGAGGCCGCCAGTAGTCAACCCGCGCCGGGCGGCGACGGCGGTTCCTCGCCGGCAAGGACGGGCCCGCCCGGCAAGTCGTGGCGGGCGGCCTTCGGCGGGGCCGGCGCAGGCAAGGCAACCGGCTCGCTCACGACCGTCAAGAGCCCCGCGGTCGGTAGAGATGGTTCCGGCCTGGTCGTCGCCGAGTCGGGGCGGCCACGTTGACCGGGTCCGCCAGCCGTGCCCTCGGGGCGCCCGACCGCGACGGCGTGAACGATGATCTCGCCGGCGATCTCGAGGCCCAGGCTTTCGGTGTCGAGCACCATGTCGAAGTTGTGCGGGTCGTTCGAGCTGACTCGATGCATGGTGCGATCGAACTGGGCGCGGCGGCGGTCGAGGTCCCTGGCGGCGCGCCGGGCGGTGCGCAGCGAGACCCCCATCCGCTCGGCCATCCGTTGCGCTCGGACCTTCAAGGGCGCGATGATCCGGACGGACAGCGTCGTCTCGCGCGGCAGCATGAAGCCCGCGCCCCGACCGACGAGGATCGATTCACCCGCACGGCCGATCGCCTCGATCAATTTCGCCAGGTGGTCGAGATAAGCCTCCTGCGGGGCATAGTACTCCTCACGGAGCGGCAGGAGCCAGTCCTGGACCATGCTGGGCGCCTGCTCGTCGAGGGCTTTGACATCGTCGATCGGCAGCACCATGCGATGGGCAATTGCCTCGATCAGCTCGTCATCGTAAACCTTCCAGCGCAGGCGCTGGCCGACGAGCCGGGCCAACGCGCCCGCTCCCGAGCCCGCCTCGCGGCTCATGCAGATGTTCTGAAACCGCGCAACCGGGCTCGACGACGGATCCGGCCCATGACGCTCCGCCCCCATGCCGAAGAGCCAGCGCACCACGAACTGGGGCCAGCTCTGCACTCCCCCCAATGCTCGCCCGTGGGGTCCTGTCGCCCTGGTCGCCGCCTGCCACGCCGCCATTCCCGTTTCCCCCCGTCGACACCACCTCTCTCCTCAGTCTAAGCCATGTAACAACAAGAAAAAAGGCATCGCTTTCTTTCGAAATTGTCCGACAGAGCCGGCCCGAGTTTCGGTTTGCGGTCATCGGGCGGACTCGTGTAAGCCTTACAACCCGTGGGGCGGGCACTTTCCGACGGCTCATCTGGACAGTTTTTCTCAAGTTTCAGGCGAGGAACGACTTCGGAGCGAAAAGGAAGTCGCCGGTAAAGGACGGCACGTTCTTTGCTTTTCGATTCATCCGCAACGACTTGAGGCCGCAAGAGGATGCACAGGGCCTTATGGCCTCAAGAGATCGGTACGAGTCGTCAGTCGGGAGCCATGTTTCGCCCTGTCAGTCGAGTCAAGTGAAGGAACACCCCAAGATGAGAGATCGCCGCCATACGCTGCTTTGGATGAAAGACTTGATCGAGCACATGTCGCGCTGCCACGATCAGCTTGAGTGGGCCAGCGACGGCGACACTCAATCGTTTCTGGCCGATGCAATGATCGGCGATCTGAACGAGTGTCAGAAGCTGTGCGAGCAGCTTCGCACAGTGCAGCGCCGTCAGGGCCGGGCGCACGCCTTGGCCGCGACGTGATCGATTTGGTGGCATCGAGCGCGGAATTCGGGTAAGGTTCTGCGGACAACGTTTCCGCAAGACCCCCCGGGAGCCGCAACGATGGTGGCCATAGTCGACCAACCTGCTCGAGCCAGGAGCCAGTCCACGAGCGCGTCCGAGCTGCCGGCGATCGCTCGCTTTTCGGTCGATTTGCTCGACGTGTTGGTTTTTGAGAATCGCGCCTTGGCGGGACGGGCGGCGGCGCAGTTTGTCGAGCAGGCAATCGCGGCGCGAGCGGGCACCGCGGCCCGAACCAACATCGTCTTCGCCGCGGCGCCGAGCCAGAATGAATTCCTGGCCGGACTCGTCGCCAGCAAGGACATCGACTGGGCCCGAGTCGTCGCGTTTCACATGGACGAATACCTGGGGATCGACGCCGATCACCCCGCTTCGTTCCGGCGTTATCTTCAGGAACACATCCTTCGCCTTGTCGCGGTGGACGCCAGCCGCGCGCGACTGATCCCCGGCGAGCAGGTCGAGCGTCCGCTGCAAACGTGTCTGGCCTATGAGGACATCCTGAGAGCGGAGCCGCCGGACATCGTGTGCGCGGGGATCGGTGAAAACGGCCATCTCGCGTTCAACGATCCGCCGGTTGCCGATTTCCTGGACCCCGTGCTCGTCAAGGTCGTCCGGCTCGACGCGGCCTCTCGCGCCCAGCAGCTCAATGACGGGTGTTTCGAAACCATCGCGGACGTGCCCACTCATGCCTATACCTTGACGATTCCCGCCTTGCTCCGCGCGCCGGTCATCTCGGTCGTCGTGCCCGGCCCGCGCAAGGCCAACGCGGTCCTGACGACGCTGCGCGGACCGATCAGCGAGGCATGCCCGGCCACCGCATTGCGCCGCCATCCCGGGGCCAGGCTCTACCTCGACCGCGACGCCGCCCGGCTCGTGCTCTGAGGTCGTGTGTGCGCGAGCGAGTCCGTCTCCATCATGGTTGCCGCGATCCGCGGCGACGGATAGTCTGCGCAATTGTCCGGCGTCCCTTCGACTGGTTCCGCACCAAGTTCCGCACTCAAGGGGATCACGTCCATGCTCCGCCAACAGCTTGCCGGCCTCGTCGTCGCATTCATGACTGTCGTCACCGTGGTCTGTGCCTTCAACATGGGCGTCGCCGGCCCACAGGAGAAGGCCCCGATTCAGCCGCCGGCGGTTGAAAAGGCCAAGCCGAAAGAGCAGGGCACCCCGGCCTCGTTCGCCGTGGAGGAAGCCAAAGCCGAGGCGGCGATCGAGAAGATGATCGCGGCATACGATCTCAAGCCGCATCCACTGCCGCCGATCCCCGACGATCCACCGCCCCACGAAGGCGCCATGATCAGTCTTCCCTATGTCGTCGAGCCGCCTGACCTGGTCTTGGTCGAGGTGCTCGAAGCCTTGCCGGGACGACCGATCTCGGGCGAGCGGCTGGTCAGACCGGATGGCACGATCAACCTGGGCTTCTATGGCGATGTTCATGTCAGGGGTTTGACGCTCGATCAAGTCAAGGTCGCCATCATCAAACATCTCAGAAAATTCCTCAGCGATGACTCCTTGGGACTTAAGGAGCCTCTTTTAGAAGAGAAAGAGGAGGGGACGAGCATGCCGGCCATACCGGAACGTCCCAAGACGGTGCCGGCCATGCCGGAACTGCCCAAGAGCGATGAAAGCCCTCTGAACGTCAAGGACAAGGTGAAACCGCGTTCGTCGTCTGATCGATCACCATCAAATTCCCGTTCCGTAAAGCCGCGAACGGCAACGCACCGGCCGGCCAGCAGCCGTTTTTCCGTACACCCCGTCTCGAGGACGGCAAACCGCGAGCAGGCTCAGGACAAGGCGGCGCCCGCACCCGCTCCCAACCAGCTCACGGTCCCGGTGAACGGTCCGGGACGAGTCACGATCACGATCCAGGTCGACGGCCAGAGTCTTCCCGTCGCCCAGCCTGTTCCCGCGGCGCCGCCCGTCGGTGTCGAAGAAAAAGGACGATGGAACCTCGTCCCGCCCGAGAAATCCGCCGCTGTCTTCGTCGACGTGACCGCGTATAACACGAAGAACTATTATGTCGCGGGCGATGTCGCGGTAACCGGCCGACTCCCCTGGATGGGGAACGAAACGGTGCTCGATGCGCTTCAGTTTGCAGGGGGCCTCGTGTCCACCGCCGAGCCAAAAGACATCCGCCTGGTACGGCCGGCCCGCGGCGGGAAGCCAGCCAAAATCTACAAGGTCGACCTGGCGGCCATTCAGGAGAAAGGGGATGTGATCTCCAACTATCAGATCTTCCCCGGAGACCGGTTGATCGTCGGCCGGAATGACGTCGTCAAGAAGACCGTCGAGATCGACCGGCTCGCCGCGCCGATTCAGACGGCTACGGGTTCGATTCATCAGTTCGCCAATATGCTGCGAGCGTTGCAACTCGTCGATCAGGCCAACAGCGACGAGCTGCTGAAGCAGCTCGTGGATTTCTGGGCGAAGGAGCTGTCGCGCCCGGGTGGTGTCAAGTTCGACGAACAAACGTTGCGTGAGGCTTTCATCCGCAGGATGAAGCTGACGCCGGCTCCGCTTGCGACCCCCGCTCCAAGGTAGCGAGCCAATTATTCCGGCAGCGGCTTGCCTCGAGTCTCCGGTGCGAAGGGCAAGGCGAGCAGGCCGAGCAGGAAGACCGAGCACATGGCGACACCGGCCAGCCGCGACGGCATTGGGTCGGGATAACCTGCGAAGACCTTGCTCGTCAAGAGGCCCAACGTCAGCGGACCGACCGCCGCGGCCAGCCGGCCGACGTTGTAACAGAACGACGTGCCGGTGCTGCGCAGCCGGGTTGGGAATAGCTCGGGGAAGTAAATCGCGTAGCCCCCAAAGAGCGCGAGCTGGCAGAACCCCATGATCGGGATCAACACGAAGATCTGCCAGAACGAATCGAGGAACCAGAACGTGACTGCGGTCGCCACCGCGGCCAGCACGAACGAGATGCCGAAGGCGGGCCTTCGCCCAATATGGTGGGTGATTCGGGCAAAAGCATAGATGCCGAAGAACGCTCCGGCGTTCTGGACCAGTGAAGTGATGCCACTCCAGAAAGTGAGCTTGCCCGCCACTTCCCGAGGACTCAGTCCCTGATCCCGGAAACGCTCGACGAATATGCCTCTGATCAGGTCGAAGCTGAAGAAGCCGATGCCCCAGAGCCCCATCACACCGGCAAATGCCAGCGTCATGCCGACGAAAGTGTTCCTGCGCCAGCGCGGGGTGCCGAAGAGCTCGCTCAGTGAGCCCAGATTCGTCTTGCGGTCGCCGGCCGTCTCGTCATCTCTTGCCGCGGCTTTCCAGCGATCGGGCTCTTTCAATCGAAGAAAGATCGGGATCGCCAGCACAGCCGGAGCGAGCCCGACCAAGAACATCGTTCGCCATGCGCTGGCGATCATTCCCTTTTCCTCGAGCGTGCCGAGCATGATGCTGACAACGGCCGCAAGCATATTGCCGACGGCCGAGAGCGCCTGCAGCCACCCCAGCGCGAAGGGCCTGGCCCGGTCCGACATCACCTCGGCCACCAGGGACACGCCGACCGCGAATTGTCCCCCGACACCAAGACCGGTGAGAAACCGGAAGGCGGCAAAGTCCCAAACTCCCCGCGAGAGCGCACTCAACCCTGTAAAGGCCGAGTAGCACAGAACGGTCATCATCATCGTCTTGGCGCGGCCGATGCGATCGCCGAGGATCCCGAATATAATTCCGCCGAGAGCCCAGCCGATCATGAAGATCATGGTCGCGTAGCCGCCATGCGCCGCTACCGAGCCCGAGGAAGGGGGCATGGTCGGCAAGACGGTCAGCAGCTCCGTCACGGCGGGCTTGCGCGCCAGGTTGAACAACTGCTGGTCCATCGTGTCGAACAGCCACCCCAGCGAGGCGACGATGAACACGAACCACTGGTAGCGCGTCAGCTCCTTCCACCAGGGGGCATCCTCAAGGCTCGCGGGGACCTCGGCCGCAGGCGCGTCCTCGAAATCCATCAAGATGACTCCCAAGCGCGAGGCAGGGTGAAACCGGTTGGTCTTGTTCTCACTGGCAACTGACAACTGGCAAGATGACGGATCAGCCACGATCAAACCACGCCCGGGGCATTCTCGCAACCTTCCGGTCCGCACTCGCCGGCAACAAACCTCGTCGTCGCCACGGCCGAGAGTTAAGATCGTTCCCATGCGGGTGAAGATCTGGCTGATCCTGATGCTCCAAGCGGCCCTGGTCGTCCTGCTGGCGACTGCCGTGGGAGCGCGGTTGGTGCCGCTGGGAGTTCACGGCGAGTGGGAGTGGCTTCGCGTGCAGTTTTCGCCCCAGCCTGCAGGCCTGCTCCTGGCGGCCTTGGGGGTGGCTGCGTACGCCGGGTTCGTCGCGCTCGGGCTCCGGGCGATTGCGCTCAAACGATCTCGCCGGTCCACGGGTGCATGGTTGACCGGCTTGTTGCTCGCGGCGGTCGGCGTGCAGGTGATCGTGCCGACGGGGGCGGCTTCCGGCTATGATTTGACCAAATGGGCTGCCGTCAACTACCTGCCGGGCTCGGCCGGTTACTTCCAGGTCGCGAGGAAGCAGGCCGTTCGCGATCCGTGGCGGTTCCTGGCCGAGTATCCGCGGTGGATTCGCGCGCAAGACTCGCTGCACATCGGCACGCATCCGCCGGGCTTGATCGCCGTCCAGTGCCTGCTCATGCGGGTGATGGAGCGGAGCCCGAATCTGGCCGTCTTTCTTGTCGATCACATGCCCAGGGCGGTGGAGGCCGGGTTCCGCGTCTTCGGAGAACGCGACCCCCAGCCGTTGTCACGGGCGGAGCGCGCGACGCTGTACGCGACGGCCTTGCTGACGCTCCTTGCCTGCGCGGGCACCGTCGTGCCGCTCTATCTGCTGGCGCGGGTGGCGCTGCCGCCCCCCGCGGCCTGGGCCGCGGCGGCCCTCTGGCCGCTGGCCCCCGCCGCGAACCTGTTCCAGCCGGTCGCCGACACCGCCTACCCCTTGCTCTCGACCTCGGCCCTTGCTCTGGCCGCCTGGGCCGCGCGGTTCCAGCAGGGAGTCGATCGGCCCACGGCCGCCGCGACCAGCCTGGCCATCGCCTCGGGACTGGTGATGGCGGTGGGCATGTCATTCACGCTGGCATTCCTCCCCGTGGGCGCGCTCGTCGCGCTCGTCCTGCTTTTGAATCCTTCGATTACCTGGCGGATGCGCGCCGTGCTCTTGCTGGCCACGGGTGCTGGTTTCCTCGCCCTGCTGGCGGCCGGATGGGCGGCGACCGGGGCCGAGCCCATCGAGATCGCGCGGTGGAACCTGCGACACCACGCACGGTTCTATGACGAGTATCCGCGCACCTATCGGCTCTGGCTTTTCTTGAATCCAGTCGAGCTGGTGATCGCGCTCGGGCTGCCCTCCGCAGTCTGGTGCGCCGCCGGCTTGTTCGATCGGCGGACCGTGCCGCTCTCGGTGTGGGCGACCTTGCTCGTGCTCGCGCTCGTGAACCTGACCGGGCGCAACATGGGCGAAGTCGCGCGGTTGTGGATGCTCTTCATGCCGTCGCTCTTGGTCGCGGCGGGACACGGCTGCAGCCGCCTTGGCTCCCGGCCCGCCGCCCTGGCCGCGACAGCCGCACTGCTCGGCCTGCAGACCCTCGCGCTCCAATCGATGATCCAGGTGGTGTATCCCGTCTGAGCATCATTGCCAGGCGATAGACCCGAAGCCGTCGCGCGGTCGACTACTTGCCAGGCGAGAGGAATGCCCCCGCGTGCCGACTCGGGGCGAAGATCGCGCCGGCAGCGCGGCGGAGGTCTCGCTCGGTGAGGGCGTCGAAGGCGCGGTTGAGCTGGGCGGCGTCGATCCCCAATTGCTCGCGGCGGGCCAGGGAGAGCGCGACGCCGTAGGGATTCTGGGCGAGGGCGAAATCCGGAAGCTCGGCGGTCCCCAGGAAAAGCGCGAACGTCTGCCGGGCCGACGCGCGCTCATCCTCGTGGAGCTGCGGCGCGAGTGTAACGGCCACGAACGCTTCCAGACGCGCGAACGCCTGCGCGGCGGTCTCCCCTGGCTTCGCCGGAGCACTCACGCCCAACACGGCGGGATCCTCCAGCAGCGGGAAGTAGACGGAGGTCTGAGCGGGCCCGCCGCCGGGCTGGGCCATCGCGGCCCAGAGCCGGGCCACCAGCACGAGCAAGGGCGCATAATGCTCACTACCCGGCTCGGGGGCGGCGTAGGCGAGACAGGCCACAGGTTGGGCCTGCGGCTGAATCGACTTGACGGCCAGCTCGCGCACGACTCCGGCCTGCGCCGCGCCAGGCTCTCGCGCCTTGGGAACCTTCTCACCCGGCGCGAGCTTGGCGAACCGGGACGTCACCGTCTGGCGCGCCGCGACCGGGTCCACGGCCCCGGCCACGACGAGGATCGCATTCCCGGGCTTGTAGTAGCGCGTCCAGTACGCCTGGACGTCGTCGAGCGTGATGGCCTGAACGTGTTCGGCCAGCCCCCCTTTTCGTCCGCCTCGTGGCGCCGGCCGGATCAGCTCGCGGGCATGGTTCACGGCCCCCAAGGCGGGGAAACGGCCGAACATGTTCGCGACCTCGTCGAGCAGGCGAGGTCTCTCCCGATCGAGATCGGCGGCCGTGATTCGGAGATCGCCCATGCGGGCCGCCGCCTCCGTCAGCTCCGTGTCGAGGTCGCCCTTGGGGAAGACGGTCGCGAACACCGTGTAGCGGTCGCCCGTCTGCGCATTGCAGCCGGCGCGGTAGCGCTGGAAGAAGTCGTCCGCCGTGCGCGCCGGAAGAGCGCCGGCGGCCGCGGTGACGTAGATATGCTCCACCAGATGGGCAAGCCCTGAGCGCCCCTGGGGGTCGTGATCGCCACCGATCTTGTAGAGCACCAGGAGCGCGACGTCGCTCGTTCCCTGGATGGGGCGGACCATTACGGTCAGACCGTTTTCCAGTTGGAAGCGTCCCGGCGCCGCCGCCGGTGTCGACGTCAGGGCCGGAGTTGGCGCCACCCCGGCGCCGGCCGGCCCGATGGCCTGCTGCGCACCCATCCAGGTGATGGCGGATCTGGCGAACGGGTGGTTGCGGAGGACGGCCTTGGCCTCCTCGTCGTTGGCGTGGCGCGCCCGTGCCTCGCCGCCGACGGCGTAATCGTGGGCGATTGCCGCCCCGCCGAAGGCCGCGTGCCAGGCGACCGCGCCGCCGCCGCAGGCGACGTCCCAGCCGAACGCACCACCTCCCGCCGCTTGCCAGCCGACCGCGAGGCCGCCGACCGCATACACGCCGGCACCGAGGCCGCCGATCCCCACGACGCCCAGCCCGAGCCCGCCGACCGCGACCGCGCCCAGCGCAACCCCGCCGAAACTCAGCACGCCGATGGTCAGGCCGCCCAGCGCGATGAATCCGCGCGCCGTCGCGCCGATCGCCAGGAGGATGCCGCGCGCGTCGTCGCCGATCGCGATCCAGCCGCGAGCGACGCGGCGGCCGGAGTCGAGGTCGGAAGAGCCAGGGGGTTTCGCGCCACCTGGCGGCATCGGGGCACTGAGGTTGACGTCGATCAGCGGGAGCCCGAGGAGGGTCGCCTCGCTCCGATAGACCCGGTCGCCGAATCGGGTGGCCATCGCGGTCCAGCCGGCGCGCAGGGCCGTGTCGTTCGGAGCATCGGCCGGATCCGCTTCGGCTCGGATGCGTTTCACCTCCCGGGTCAGGCGCACGTACTCAACCGCGCAGCACGTCCCGAACGCGACGAACCAGGCGCCCCAGGCGATCACGTAACTAGGGTTGCCGGCGAACGCGTAAATCAATCCGAACAAGGCGGCGATGAACACGACAGAGACCAGCAGCATGCGCCATCCGGCGCGGAGGTACGCGGCACGCTCGCGGCGGGTCGGGGCAGCCTGGGCCGGGATCCATGTGCCGAGCCATCCGCCCAGCAGGCCGCCGAGCGTCCCAATCACGCTGCCGAGCACGCCACCCGCACCGGCGGCCCCGGCCGCCACCTTCCACGCCCCCGCGCCCGCGGACGACGCGGCCCCGGCCAGGGCGGTCTTCGCGCTCGCCGAGTGAGCGGCCAGGCCGGCCATGACGGCCACGGTGAGCCGGCGTCCCGGCCGGCTGCGCCGCAGCCCGTCTTCGACCAGCCCGGCCACCTGCTCCCGGAGCATTCCCCGCCCGCGGGACAGCCGCTGTTTGACCGCGTCTTCGCTCAGGTCCAGCGCCCCGGCGACCTCGGCCACCGACCGGTCCTCGCGGTAGAAAAGGATCAGCGGCTCCCGGTACGTCTCGGGGATCCGCTCCAGCGCGTTCCACACCAGGGATTCCTCCTCCCGGGACACCGCGGCTTCCGCGGGGCCCGGCTCGTCCGCGAACACCTCCGTCGCGACGTCCAGTGCGCCTGCGGACTCAGCCGGTCGCGACGCCTTGCGCCGGGCGTTCTTGCCGAGGTTTCGCGCGATCCCGCACAACCACAAGCCCAGGTGGCTCGGCTGCTCGAGCGACGCCCGCTGGCGCCACGCCGTCCAGAATGTTTCCTGAGCGACGTCCTCGCTGAGCGAGAGGTTTCCGCAGGCGCTGTACGCCACGGCACACACTCGCGCTTGATACCGTCGCACCAGGACTTCGAACGCCGAGGCACTCCCCTCGTGCACGAGCTGCCAGAGGTCGGAATCAGAATCAGATGCGTGTTCGGTCCGTGGAGTCGTCATCATGGCCTCGACCCTCAATCGTGGCGATCTTCGCGGGCGATGCCAACCAGCGCGCCCTCACCTGAAGAGAGTGGCGCCCAGCCCGGCAAAGGTGACAACTCGCATCGACGAAAACGGGATAAGTCCGATAGTCAGGCTCGCTCGAGCGCATCGAACAGTAATTGGACTTATCCCCTTTTCACCACCTCAGAGAAATACGTTGGTCACTCGCACGCCCAGATCGGTATCGATGAGCACCAGCTCGCCGCGGGCCACGAGACGGCCGTTGGAAGTCAGCTCGACCGGCGCTCGGCTGTGGCGGCCCAGCTCGACGACGTCGCCCGGCTTGAGGTCCGCCAACTGGGTGAGCGACAGGTTGACCCGGCCGAGCTCGACGGTCAAGGTGACCGGCACGTCGAGGGGAGCGACCCCGGCCGCAGGGACATTCGGTGAGGTGGTTGGTTGGCTCATCGGTTTTCTCTCATTTCTGGTCAGGGCGATGGGATCTCGCGGCCGGGGCTCGCGCAGCAGGCCGGCTTCGATGCGGAGCAGCCTGCCCCCCGAGTCGGCGACCGGGCAAGTGGGAATCCGGCAGCGGATGTTCCGGTCGTCCATGTCGAGGACCAGGTCGACCGGACCACTCGGGCTGCGCGGTGAACCGATCAACCGCGTTTCGGCGAAGGGCAAGATGCCTCCAACCCGCAGCCGACTCAGTCCTTGGGGCATGTCCACCCGCCCCGCTAGGGCGCGCCACGCACTCGAAAGCTCGCCGCGTGTCACACGGCGTTTCGAGCCGGCCTCGGGTTCGACCGTGTCCGGTCTCCCCGCCGCCTCGTCGTGACCGGTGGCGGGGCCTGGCGAGAAGGTCAGCCAATGCTGGACCACCGACTCGGCGAGCCACAACCGGACGGCGCCGGCCATGGTGCCGGCGCGGACCGGCCAGCGGATCGTGACGATCGAGCCCAGACCGGCCGGGTCGAAGGGGTCCGGGCCGACGCGGTCGAGCGTGAAATGCCCGGGAGCGACGAGTCCGGGGTCGCCGGGAAAGTCCGGGCGATCCCACACCTCGTTTGCATCCAACGAATCGAGTGCGCGCACGATCAGGAAGGTCCAGACGCCCCACTCCACGGGCGAAAGCTGGAGCCGGCTCTCGGCGAACGGGCGGTCGAAACCGAGCAGGCGGTCGACGATGGTGTGTGCCAGTGGGATCTCGATGCCCAAGGCCAGCCGCGTGGCCACCCGCGGCGCGGTCAACTGTGCGACCAGGCTGGGTCGGCGCAGCCCCGAGGCGCGCCAGAGGACCTCGGGCTTTTCGAGCGTGACCGGAGCGCCCGCGCATTCTTCCAACCATCTCAGGGGAAGCGGCAGCCGGCCATCGCGGCTCCATTGCGCCAGCCGGCGATCCAGGCGCACCTGCCGCAGCACCAGCCGGGGCAGCCAGGCGAATGGTTCGGAATCCACGCCTGGGTTCAGCGGCGAGCCAACTTCGATTGCGTCGTGCGAATCCGACTCCAGTATGTTTGTTACCCCGCTCAACTCAGTTGGCTCCCGTTCTCTCACCCCCCGGATCGGGCCACGACATCGACAGCCGCCCCTCCAGGGTGAGCCGATCCCAGGCCGTTTTCAAGACCAGCGATTCCCCTTCCACCAGGAGGGGCGAACGTTGGGTGTCAGGAGGCATCAACGAACGCGTGAGCTTCGAGATCGGATACGGCCAGTGCTGGAGGGCCCAGCGGACGCGAACCGGCTCGCATTCGGCCAGCAGCCGGCCGAAGGTCACGAGTCCGATCCGGGCTGGATGATGCCGGCGCGCCAGCTTCGGGAAGACGACGGCCTGGAGGTCGCGGCTCACGGCGGCTTGAAACTCGGGGCCGGCGGCCGCCAACCGGCCGCGAAGCCACTCCCACCGCGCGCATTCTGACGGGCGCGCGCGTTCGCCGCCAGGCTTTTGTCCGGCCAGCAACATCTTGCAGAAACCCACCAGACGGCAGAGACCATAGCCGGCGCGGGGTGACAGGCGAGAGAGCGCAATGATGGCGGGTGGATCGTCAGGCCGCTCCGGCTCGCCTCCAACCAAACGTTCAGTCCAGAGCCCCAGGACCCAGCCCAGGACTTCCGGTGCGACCGCCCTGTCACTCTTAAGGTCCTGGGAGTCGAGCAGCAGCCCGGCTTGCACGATATGCCGCAGGGACTCGGGAAGGGACGCAGTGACCACCCGCTGAACCGCCGGCGATTCCTCCAGGAGAGCACGGACCCACCAGCTCGGGTGGACCCGCCCCAGCGCGACCCGCGCCGACGTCTCATGCATCGTTCGAAGCCGATCGAGCGCCCTGGCCGGCTCGCTGGCATCGGCAGCTCGCGATTCACGATCCCAGGTTTCACGCAGTCGCCGGACCCACGACGGGTCGAGACGATTCCACAACCTTGTGATGAAATCATCCGCCGTGGCCGTTTCCCGGCCGTCTGCCGCCGGCGGGACGCACGGATCGGGCCACGCGCGCATGGCCAAGAGGAGCGCACGGTCGGCCTCCGTCAGGATGCCAGTTGCCAGTTGTGAGTTGTGAGTTGTCAGTTGTAAGCTCCCAATTCCCATCTCATTCTAAGTGAGTCCTCGCGACAGGGGCAGTGACACCACTGGGAGAAATCAGTGACAGTTCTATTGTCGGCCGGGGGGAGGGCAACAGAAAGTGACACCAATTATTCCCCGGGGGCAGGCGAGCGGCTGAGGCGATCGGTATGAATGACCCGGCAATTCAATGCAGCGGCAGGCCTCGTCCCCTTTCGACCGAGGAGCGCGTGAGACTCGGCCTATGAGGCTCTACCTCGACGACGACGGCGTCGATCCTGGTCTCATCCGACTGCTGCGCCGCGACGGGCATGATGTCCAGGTCCCCGCCGACATCGGCCTGGCCGGAAGCAGCGATCAGGTCCATCTCTCGAATCGCTTGATCAGCGTGAGACGATGAGCCGGATGATCAGCGATGACCTCGTCGAACGGGACACCGGCCAGTAAGGTCGAGATTGGTTCCCCGGCGACGTGGCCCGAGCTGTCGAGCCACCCTCCCTCGTCGTGGACCGTCAGGGTCAATGACTCGTCGGTGAGCAAGTAGGCCAGGGTCGCGACCTGCTCCAATCGGCA
This sequence comes from Isosphaerales bacterium, assembly GCA_044450785.1. Classification (GTDB taxonomy): domain Bacteria; phylum Planctomycetota; class Planctomycetia; order Isosphaerales; family Isosphaeraceae; genus JBIOJM01. The sequence continues at coordinate 4,555 of JBIOJM010000133.1, read as the reverse complement.
ATGGTGTGCCCACTTGTCGACGCTGGTCCAGATCGCTTCGATGGTCGACATGATTCCTTCGATTGCATCGAGCTCGAGCCCGCTGCGAGCCGGCAGCAGGTTGCGAAGTTGCGCCAGCCGCCGCAGGGTGTTGCCGTCGTCTCGGCCATCGAGCACGGCCTGGCCCTCGACCTGGGGCGCGGCGATCTGCCGTTTCCAGGAATCGGATTGATCGAGAGCCTGAAAGATCTGATCAGGCGTATATGGCTTGGGGACATAATCGTCGGCACCGGCTCGGAAGCTTTCGATGCGGTTCTTGGCGGCGATGCGAGCCGTGACGATGATCACCGGGATCTTGCTGGTCGTTCCCGACGCTTTGAGGGATCGACAGACGTCGTAGCCGTCGAGATCGGGGAGCATGAGGTCGAGGAAGATAACATCCGGAACGCCGCTCCGAACTTTCGCCAGTGCCTCCGCGCCGTCGTAGGCCGAATCGGTCTGGTAGCCCTGAAGCTGGACCAGCATCGCGAGCAGCTTGTTCGCCTCGATCTCGTCTTCGACGATCAGAGCAGTCGGCATCAAGAGTCCTCTTGCTGAGCTTCGCCGTCACGGCCATCCGCATCGACGCCGAATTCCCTCATCGGGAAGAACGCACAGCCTGTGCACGACCAACTCTAGATCACGCCAAGGCCAGTCTATCTCTCATGACAAACTTTGCCCAGACAAAGACGACCGTTCCATGCCCGCGTGCGCCGTGGCCGGACAGTGGGTCGTCACGCCGAATGGCATCAAGCCAAGCAGCAACTCATCAGCCGGTCCGGGCGCGTCGAGGCAAACGGACAGTGATCCGCGTGCCGCCCTCTTCGCGGCTCTCGGCGGCGATCCGCCCGCCATGCATTTCCACGAATTGCTTCGCGATGCTCAAGCCGAGCCCCAGCCCGCGCTTGCAGAAGCCGAAATCGCCCGAGGAGTGCCGGCTCGGATCGAGCTGCGTGAAGAACGGCTGGAACACGTGCTCGAGTGCCTGGGGTTCCAGACCGACCCCGCGATCCGCAACCTGGATCAGCGCGGCGTCCTCCTCGTCGGCCAGGCGGGCGATCAGCTCGATCGTGCCGCCGTCCGGAGTGAACTTGATCGCGTTGGTCAGCAGGTTGATCAGGACCGCGCTGATCTTGTCGGCGTCGATTTCGAACGAGCCCAGGTCGTCGGCAAGCTCGGCCTGGAGCTGGAGCCTGCGGACGAGGATGAAGGGACGGACTTGATCGACAACTCCCTTGATGAGCTCGACCAGGTTCACCGGGCTGGGTTGGAGGGTCCTGCGGAAGTCTTCGGCGCGAAGCAAGGTCAACATGTTGGTGACGAGCCGGGCGAGCTGGCGTCCGCTGGCGGTGATCTGGCGAAGGATCTCGTGTTCCTGGTCTGGACGGGTTTGGTTGGACAGGCGCAGCAGCTCGGTCAGGCCCAGAACCAGGGTGATCGGGGTGTTGAACTCGTGGCTGGCCACCTCGATGAATGCGGTCTTGAGCTGGCCTGCGCGGGCGAGGTCTTCGTTGGCCTTCTTGAGCTCTTCGTTGGCCGTTTGCAGCTCGGTGACCAGCCGCCGCCGCTCGGCCAGGAGGTCGTACTGCTCCAACCCTTGGCGGATGATCCCCTCGAGCTCGACCGTGTCCCAGGGTTTCAAGATATAACGGAAGATATGCCCTTCATTGACGGCGTTGATGACGGCCTGCATGTCGGCATAACCGGTGAAAAGCATGCGGATGGCGTCGGGTTTGAGCTGACGTGCCTGGCGGAGGAACTGGTCGCCCGACATGCCGGGCATCCTCTGGTCGGTCAGAATCAACTCGACGTCGTCCGTTCGAAGGATCTCGATCGCCTGAGTGCCGGCGTTGCAGGTCAGCACGCGATAGCTTCGGTGGAACTGGTGGCGCAGGCTGTCCAGGACGTCCGGCTCGTCGTCAACGATCAGGAGGGTGTGCCGCCTCGGCTGCATCCCGTTCGCTCCGGCCGCCTCGACCAAGGCTAGGGCTCCCATCAAGGCTTGTTCAGGGAAACAGTCTGGAGCCGCTGGACCTCGGTCTCGAGGGAGGTGACGCGATGCTTGAGCGCCGTGACCTCCAGGGCGAGGTTCTCGTGCTCCAGGGCGACGGTTTCGAGCCGATCGAACTCGAGCGCGGCCTGCCGCACCGCGCTTTGCAGCTCCTCGGGCTGCCAGGGTTTTTTCATGAACTGATAGACATGACCTTGGTTGATCGCGGCGATGATCGATTCCAGGTCGGCGTACCCCGTGAACAACATCCGGATCGCATGCGGATATCGCGCCTTGACCTTGGTCAAGAGCTCGACGCCGCTGATCTGGGGCATGCGCTGGTCGGACATCACGATGTGCACTTCCTCTTCCTGCATGATCCGAAAGCCCTCCGCGGCGCTATTCGCCTTGAGGACCCGGAACTCGCGCCGCAACAGGTCATGGACGGAGTCGCACACGTGGGGCTCGTCATCGACGATCAGCAGGCAGTGCCTGGTTGTTGGCATGATGCGAGGAGACTCCGCAAGTTCACCGTCAGTCGTGGGACAATCCGGACAGCGCGTTCCTCTGACCACTGACCACTGACCACGATTAAAGTATACCGCGGATGATCGCCCGGTTCGACGGCCCTGTCCGGGTTGCTCGGTCGACGACGACCGGTTTCGTGGTGCAGAAGAAGACGCAAGATGCTAGGCTGGTCGGTGTGTCTCCAAAGCCGTGCGTCCGGGGACCGAGAAGCCTCCTGGCGTTGGCGAGGTCGAATATGCCTTCATTCACACATCACATCTTCGTCTGTGGTAACGTCCGGGACCCGGGCCACAAGCGGGGCTGTTGCGATCCGGATGGCCGTGAGGCGCTGCGCAGCGCGTTCAAGAAAGAGCTGAAGGCGGCCGGTTTGAGCCTGCTGGCGCGCGCCAACCATGCGGGCTGCCTCGATCAGTGCGAGCACGGCCCGAACGTGGTGATCTACCCGCAGGGGGTATGGTACGGCCACGTGCAGATCGAGGACGTGCCTCGGATCGTGGCCAGGACGATCCTGGGGGGCGAAATCATCAACGACCTGCTCATTTCCGACCACTGTTTGAACAATCCGGATTGTCCTCACCGGGGTGGAACGGCTCGGAGGGAGTCGGGTGATTGAACTGATCGAGTCGGCCGCGCAGGCACGACGGGCAGTGGCCGCGGCTCGCGATCTGGGCAAGCGGGTCGGGCTCGTCCCCACGATGGGTGCTTTACACGAGGGTCATTCCCGGCTGATCGCCCAGTGCCGGGCCGAGTCCGGCCTGGCGGTTGTGTCGATCTTCGTCAATCCCACTCAGTTCGGGCCCGCCGAGGACTTCGACCGGTATCCCCGATCGGTCGCCGACGACCTGGAGCGGTGCCAAGCCGCGGGAGCCGACTTGGTGTTCGCTCCCCAAGCCGCGACGGTCTACCCCAATGGTCTTCGTTCGACGTTTGTCGAGGTCCCGGGGCTCTCGGACGTCCTCGAAGGCGCCAGCCGGCCTGGTCATTTTCGCGGCGTCGCGACGGTCGTGCTCAAGCTATTCGAGATCGTCCGGCCCGACCTGGCCTTCTTCGGTCAGAAGGATTATCAGCAGCAGCTCTTGATCCGACGCATGATCGAAGACCTGCACGTGCCCGTCGAGCTGCGCACCTGCCCGACCTTCCGAGAACCAGACGGTTTGGCTCTCAGCAGTCGGAACCGCTATCTGAATCCGCATGACCGCCAGACAGCCGCCCTGTTGTATCGCGCTCTCGAACGAGCGAAGCACGCCGTTGCCGGCGGCCAGCGGCAGGCCGATCGGATTCGACAGATTCTCCGCGAAACACTAGAATCGAACGCGTCGGTCAAGCTCGACTATGCCGCAGTCGCGGATGCTGAGACACTGGAGCCTTTGGGAGATCTGGGTGAAGAGTGCCGTGCGGTGGCACTGCTCGCAGCCCAAGTGGGGACGACCCGGTTGATTGACAACATGATGCTGATGGAGTGAGGGCTGGTTTGGATGCTGATGGAGTGAGAGCTGGTTTGAAGGTCGGAGCGCCGGAGGCGCAAATTCAGGTCCCCTCCCCCCTTGTGGGGGAGGGCTAGGGTGGGGGGTTGGTGTACCGCGACCTCGCACGCGACTTACGAAAGAACATGACCGACGCCGAGCGCCGGCTTTGGTCGCGGCTGCGCGGTGAGCAGTTTGGCGGCTTCAAGTTCCGCAGGCAAGCTCCGATCGGTCAGTTCATCGTCGATTTCGTGTGCTTCGAGCGCAAGATAATCGTCGAACTGGATGGCAGCCAGCACCTGCTCCGCGTCGAGGAAGACGAGCAGCGGACCAAGTGGTTGGATTCCCAGGGATTCCGGGTCCTCCGCTTCTGGAACCATGAGGTTTTCGAGGACCTAGATCCGATACTGGAAGCGATCTGGCTTGCGCTGCGAGCGCCCCCCACCCTAACCCTCCCCCACAAGGGGGGAGGGAACAAACCTGCGTTAGCGGCGCGGCATGACCATCGAACTCACCCACACCCCCAACTTCCCCCGAGACGGCCCCCGCGCGCTGG
>JBIOJM010000132.1:0-24594 GCA_044450785.1 Isosphaerales bacterium | reverse complement strand
GCTCCGGGATGTCGTCGAAGGTCGCCATTGACGGTCCATTTGAAGCCGTACTGGGGAAAACCCGCCGTACGGAATTTTAGAGGGGGAAGGGGAAACCCGAAGCTCGATCGAGCCCGCCGGGCGCCCCTTCCCTACTCGGCATGGCTCGCTCGTAGCGAACCATAATTGGACTTATCCCCTTTTTAGCGATCCCAGGGCATCGAGAGGGTGGGCTGGTTGGCGTGGCGCTTCACCTTCAACACAAGCCGCCCGCCGGAGCCCGGGGCTAGAATCACGGTGAAGTGCGACTGGTCGATCCTGACCTCCCCTCCGTCGATCGTGGCCGACTCCCATTGGTGCTCGCCGTAACCACCGGCCTGGACGATCACCTGTCGCGGCTCACTTTGATTGACGTTGACGAGCGTCAGCGTCGTCTCCGAAGCCAGCAACCCGTCGACCAAGGCCGCGACGTCTTCCGGCAGTCCCGCTCTCTTTTTCCGTGGGTCGAAGTGGCGCACGCGGCAGTGCAGCGGACCACTGCGATGCCCGGGGTAAATTCCACCCAGCGTCAGTTCGATCAAGGCGCCCACGGTCGCCGGGTTGAACTCCATCGGGTCGTCGGCGAGACGGGTGTCCCTGGTGGTCGTGTCACGGCGCATGCCCGCGACCTTGCCGCGGATGGCGGCGAAGTCGGCACGCAGTGCGCGCTCCGCGTACCCCGGATCGTGACCCTCCAGGAAGGCGAGCCAGCCGGCGCCCGGCAAGCGGTCACGATCCTGCCGGCGCATCGACCAGTAGTAGAGCTCGAGCGCGCCCTGGTCATATTTCCGTGGCGTGAAGTCGTACCAGCCGCTGTCGCCGTACATCCGGGGATACTGATCCTTGCCGTCGATGACTTTCTTCTGAGCGTTCACCGCGTCGATCTGCCTGCGCCAAACGTCGAGGTAACGGTCGTCGCCCGTCAACAAATAGGCGTTTCCGAATCCGACAAGCCCCAGGGCATGCTGGTTGCGGTGGACCTTCTTGCCCGTGACCGGGTCGGTCACGGTGAACCCCCAGCCGTACACGCCGCCGTACCACTTCGCTCCGGGGCCGCCGATCGTCCCGTCGAGGCCGATCTTGGTCGGGATGATCCCGCCGTTATCGATCGTCCGCTGACGCCAGGCGTCGACGTATTCGAGGAGCCAGGTCTTGTATTTCGGCTGGTGGGTCAACATGTATGCGTTCAAGGCCAGTGTGGTCGCCAGCAGGTTTTGGGGGTGGTCGCCGACGATGTCGCCGTACTCGCGGAAATGCTCGACCATTTCGCGGTAGGTGCGCTCGCCGTGCCTGGGGCGGAAGCGGCCCTCGACCTTGATGGGGTCGCCGGCCCAGTCCAGCGCCGTCGCCGGGCGCAACAGTGGGCCATGGCTGCCGTTGAACATGCTGCGGATCATCCTGTGCCGCGAGTCGTAGTTTGGGGCGCCGGGATCCTCGTTCAGGTAAAAACCCGCGAATCGTAAGACGCGCTCGCGGTATCGAGGGTCGTCCGGGTCCGAGAGCCCCTGGAGGTTGAACGGAGTGAGCCCCTCGCCGTTGTGGAGCCAGTCGAACGACACGGGGAACTCCTTGTCGTACATCCCTCCGCGGGCAAGCTCGACGTCGTGCGTGCGCGCCTCGGTGTACTGGCGGAGGTGGCCTTCCCATCCCTTCTTGTACAGGAGAAGAACCGACTCCTCGCCGCCCAAGGCGTGGAGCACGGGCCAGTCACTGAGGTTCTCGATGGCGTCGTCCGGGCCGTCGTCGCCACCCCAACGGGTGACGCACTCCAGGTAGCCACGGTCATCGAAGTAACGGTCGAAATACTCCTTGCACGCTCGCGCGTTCGCGCGGAGCAGCTCTCGCTCGAGCAAGGCCCAGGAGGGGGGCGGCATCGGCGCGTCGATGCGGATGACCGTCTCCCCGGCGCAGACGATTGTCCCGCCCCAGATCAGGAGAGCTATTGCGAAGGCGATTCGTTTGGTCAACACGCGGCTCATTCGTCGATCCCCTCATGATCCTCGTTCGGGGTGATTGCCAACGCTGTTCGCACGAGGCACCACCCTCGTTTCCCGCGAAGAAACGGTGGACGCGGCCGGGATCTGTTCCTTGCTGATCGGGCACCCGGGCGTGTCCCTCGCTTTCTGACATTATTTACTCTCGAACTCTCCGACGTATACCATATAGACCAGCGACGTTCTGGCGTGGACGTCGGCGATCGACGAATGGCGTTCGGGTGTCCGTTGGCGGAATGCGACTGGTCGCGCCTTTCGTCGGAGGAGCGCGGGACGATGCGACTGATCACTGGGGCGACTCAGGCCGGGCGGCTCCGCTCGGTACGGACATCGTTTTTCCTGTTGCTGCATCTGCCTGTGGTCACGATGGGGCAAGATGGGCACCGCAAGCAGGCGGCCGGCACGCAGCCATGCGCCGCGCTCGCTATTGGGACCGAGGTCGTCTTCAAAGCGTCCGATATCCGACTCGGCGATCAGGAGCGGCTGGCGCAACGCAGATTCCGCCTTCCCTTCGTGATCGCGCGAATTGAGGTTGATCGCGTTCTGGTGTCCTCGCGAGATAAAACGAGACATCAATGGGTCAGCAGCGACCACGTCGTCCCTTTCGACCAGGCGCTCCGTGATCTCACTGGGGAGATCACGAAAAAGCCCCGCAGCGCCGATCCGTACGCCCGCCGGGCGCAGCTCCGTATGTACCGCGGCGACGACAATGCCGCGCTGGCCGACCTGGATCAGGCAATCCAGCTCAAGCCCAATCAGCCGTGGCTGTATGTCCTGCGTAGCACGATTCTTCTTGGGAAACTACAGCTCGATCGAGCCATCGCGGACTGCGACAAGGCGATCGATCTGGCGCCCAATCAAGAGAAGGCTTATCTGAACCGCGCACAGGTCTGGACGGCCAAGAACGACTACCAGCGTGCCGGTGCCGACCTGGATGAGGCGATCCGGCTCGATCCGACGAATCCGTCTGCGTGGGGCGACCGCTCTCGATTCTGGATGCACGAGGGAAAACCTGAGCGAGCGCTCACCGACATCGACGAGGCCATCCGCCAGGACCCCGACGACGCAGCTCTCCGTTGCTGGCGTGGCAACGTTTGGGCTGAAAAAGGGGACGAAGACAAGGCGATCGCGGATTTCACGGCGGCCATTCGCCTCGATCCCAAGGACGTGGCGAGTTTCGAGGGACGTGCCCGGGCGTGGCTGGAAAAAGAGGAGCACGACCGGGCCATCGCCGACGTCACCGAGGCGATCAAGCTCGACCCGAAGCGTGTCGGGCTGCGCGTGTTTCGCGGCGACCTCCGGTATACGACGGAAGAGTACGACAAGTCCATCGCCGACTACACCGACGCCATCCGGCTCAATCCGAATGACGCCTATGCCTAGAGCTCCTTCCATGGAAATTCCGAATCACGGTTGTTTCGCATTTGCTTAACAACCCGATGGCGACTACGATATTTTTTCGGGACGGTCTCCGCTCGAATGTCGCCGACAGAGATGAGGCGCGGCTTGCGCCATGCTGACGGCCGACGCTTTTTTTTCCCACCTCGCTCATGGGAGCGCACCAGGATGAAATTGTGGTTTAGACCCGTCGTGACCGAGGGCCTCAGATCGGGACTGAGCTGGTTCTTCCTGCTCTGGAATGTGTCGGCGGTCGCTCTCGGTGCCAACGAGGACCCAAAGCCTGCGGCCGAGACGCGAGCCAGTGCCTCGCTGGCGCCCGGTGTCGAGGTCGTCCTCAAGTCGTCCGACTTTCCGCTGAACGACCAGGGACGGTGGATATCGGGGCAGGACCACCTCACGTTCGTGATCGAACGGAGCGAAGAGGGTCGTCTCCTGGTGGTCTCGCGGGACAAGAGCATCCGGGGCTGGCTGGATCCCGGCCAGGTCGTGCCGCTCGATCAGGCGAACGACTTTTTCAGCCTGGTGGTTCACAACGACAGCGGAAACGCCGATGCCTACTGGATACGCGGGCGGCTGTGGTTGTACCAGCACGACGATGAGCGCGCGCTGGCCAACCTGAACCTGGCGATCCGCCTCGAGCCCGATCAAGCCCGGTTCTACATGACACGCAGCCTGGTTTTCCTGCGAAGAAAACAGCTCGACCGAGCCATCGAGGACAGCGAGATGGTGATCCACCTCGATCCCCACTCGCCCCGGGGTTACCTGGTCCGGGCGAAAGCCTGGCTGACAAAGAAGGAGTACGAGCGCGCGCGGACCGATCTCGACCAGGCACTCGAGCTCGATCCCACGAACCCGGGGGCTCTGCTGGTGCGCGGTTCGCACGGCGGGGCCGGGCAAGACTCCGCCGGCGACCGGAAGGCGACCGAGCGCGACCCAAAACTCGCTGCCGAGCTGGTGGCTCGGGGCGACGATCGGCTCGCTTCGAAAGAGTATGACAAGGCACTCGCCGACTATGACGAAGCCGTGCGTCTCGACCCGAGCCACGCCGCAGCGTACGTTGCCCGCGGACGAGCGTGGGCACGGAAACACTATCGGGATCGCGAGATCGCCGACTTGACCGCGGCGATCAAGCTCGACCCCAAGAACACGACGTACCGCGTGGCCCGCGCCGATTCCTGGTCAGCCCAGGGGATGCACTTTCGCGCCATGGACGACTATAACGCCGCTCTCCAAATGGAGCCGGAGAATCCTGCGATCTGGGTGTCCCGCGGCAACGAATGGCGTCGGCACTTGAAACTCGACGACGCGCTCGCTGACTTCACCCACGCGATCCAGCTCAATCCGAAGTACGCTCCGGCATATATCGCGCGAGGCAATACCTGGAAGCAGAGGCGTGTACTCGAGCGGGCGATCCAGGAATCTCCGAGCTGATTCGCCTGGATCCCCAGAACGCTCTGGCACATTGGACCCTCGCGCGGATCCTGGCCACCACTCATGAGGCCAAGTTCCGCAACGGCACGGGGGCCGTCGACCTGGCGACCCGCGCCTGCGAGCTCACGCACTGGCAAGATCCCGACTGCCTCGACACGCTGGCCGCCGCCTATGCGGAGACGGGCGACTTCCCCGCCGCGGTCAAGTGGCAAACGCTGGCGATCAAGCTCGTCCGCCAGAACGTCCCTTCGCTGCTTCAGCAGAAGGCGGAGAATCTCGGAGGCCAGCGTGGTGTCGGCTTCGAGGACCGCCTGGCCTTCTACAAGAGCAAGCGGACCGCGCGCGAATGATGAAACCCTCGGTGTCGGATCGGCAGGAGTGATCGGTTTCCGCATGACGGCCCGCGACTTTTTCCCAGCTCACTCACGGGAGTGCAAGCGGATGAGATTCCCAATGAAATCGACCTTCAGGAAGGCGCTCAGTTGGGTCCTGACCTCTTTCTGTCTGGTTCTCGGTGTGAATGCATCCGCCTTCAGCGCCGACGATGATCCCAGGCCGGCGAATGAGACCCAGCCTGCCGCACGTCTGCCAGTCGGTACCGAGGTCGTCCTCAAAACGTCTGATATCCGCCTGATCGAACGCGAGGTCCTCCGGGGCGGCGTACGTACACGGGCCATTCCTGGTCAGGACAGGCTGTTTTACAGGATTGGTCGATACGCAAAAGCGGGCGACAGCATTGAGCTCACCTCGCTGGATGATGACAGACTGGGCTGGCTTCCCCCCGACCAGGTCGTCCCCGCCGAAACGGCGATGGCGTATTTCACCAAGCAGATCGCCAAGGAGCCGCGCGACGCGGGCGCTTACTGGATGCGGGGACGGCTCTGGCTCGAGCGAAAGGATCGGGATCGAGCAATAGCCGATCTGGATCAGGCGATCCGGATTGAGCCAAATCGAGCCGGACTTTACGTGACTCGTGGTATGGTCTTGATTCAGAAACAGCAGATCGACCAGGCACTCGCGGACTGCAACAAGGCCATCGGACTCGATCCGCAGGAGGCGTGGGCTTATGTGATTCGCGCCAACGTCTGGCTCGTGAAACGCGAGTATCAGCGCGCCCTCGCTGACTTGAAGGAAGTGATTCGCCTCGATACCGCCAACCCGCTCGACTGGTCCGTGCGTTTTCGATACTGGCTCCACGTGAAAGACCACGATTACGCGCTCAACGATCAGAACGAGGGCGTTCGCCTCGATCCCGACAGCGCCATCGCGCACATGTGGCGCGGCGATGTTTGGGCTGCGGATGGGGATGCCGGTCGGGCCATTACCGAGTACACAAACGCAATCAAGATCGAGCCGAATAATACTTATGTCTACTCGTGCCGAGCCCAGGCATGGGCGAAAAAAGGCGATCGCGAAAACGAAGTCGCCGACTTGACGATGGCGATCGAGCTCGACCCGAAAAACGCTTCGTACCGCGTGGCTCGCGCCGATTCCTGGTCAGCCCAGGGGATGCACAATCGCGCAATGGCCGACTACGACGACGCGCTCCGGATGGAGCCGGAAAACCCTTCGATCTGGGTCTCTCGCGGCAACGAATGGCGCCGGCACTTGAAGCTCGACGACGCGCTCGCCGACTTCACTCAAGCGATCCAGCTCAATCCGAAGTACGCTCCCGCCTATGTCGCGCGAGGCAATACCTGGAAACAGAGGCGTGTCTTCGACCGGGCGATTCAGGAATTCTCCGAGCTGATTCGAATCGATCCCCAGAACGCCCTGGCGCACCAGAGTCTCGCCCGGATCTTGGCGACCTGCCACGAAGGGAATTTCCGCAACGGCAAGCTGGCCATGGATGAGGCGACCCGGGCCTGTGAGCTGACGCACTGGCAAGATCCCGACTGCCTTGACACACTCGCCGCCGCCTGCGCGGAGACGGGAGACTTCGCGTCCGCGGTCAAGTGGCAGACCCAGGCGATCAAGCTGATTGGCCAGAATGCTCCGTCGCTCCTGCAGAGGGCGATGAATTTCGGCGGCCGCAAGGGCGTTCAGTTCGAGGACCGGTTGATCTTCTACAAGAGCAAGAAGACCGTGCGAGAATGAAACTAACCCTCATCGGCAGGCCGGCAACCGCTTCGACGGATTGCTCGCGCCGCTCTCAAGCTTGGCCGGCCGCTTTGAGATAGCTCTCGACCAGTGTCTTGAGTCCGCCGTCCACTTCCAGGCCCATGGCCTTCCCCTTGGCGAACACCTCGCCGGCGCTCCAGTTCTGGGCCCGCGCCTGCTGAAGGAGCAAGAGCGCGACGGCGCGGCCTCCCTTCCGGCAGTGGAGCAGGACCTTCTTCGACCCCTGGGCATGCTGATCGAGGAAGTCGCAGACCTCGGTCACACCCGGCTCGGAGAGCGGCGCCGCCCCGACGCCATAGTGCAGGTAATCCATCCCCAGCGCCTTGACCTTGCTCCCCTCGACGGCCGCGCTCATCGGTTGCTCGGGCTCGCCGTCGTTCCGCAAGTTCACGACGCCGACGTATCCCTCGTGCTTCAACTGCTCGAGGTCCGCCTCCGTCGGCTGGTCCCCGATCGTGATCGTCGCCGTAACCGCCCGCTTGACGTTCATCCCGGTCTCCTCGATATCGCGTTCGCTGTCGATCTGGCACCGCAGGCGCCAGGCCGTTCCTCCACATCCAAAGGTTAACCCAACGACCCTGCCCAGCCAAGACACACGAGCCAATCCGGGCGCATCTCTTCGGGGTCGACCTTGACCCATATCCGAATCTTGAACATAATACCTACCGTTCGGTAAACAAAGAGATGTTTTTTCGATTTTCATTGACGTCAGGAATCGAGTCGACACCAATGACGGCGACAGCGGCGGCCAAAGCAGAGATGAGCCAGGTAGCGCGACACATCGCGCGAGTGGCCGCTCGGTTATTCGCCGAACGGGGCTACGACGCGACCTCGGTTCGGGAGATCGTCGAAGCGGCGGGGGTCGCCAAGCCCACGCTCTACTATTACTTCCGAAGCAAGGAAGGGCTCGCGTCGGCGCTGCTGACGGTTCCGCTGTCCAACCTGGTGTCGACCCTGCGCCAGATCGTCACCACGGTGGTCGAGCCAGTCCGTTGCCTGGAACAGGTGATCGATGCGCAATACGCCTTCTGCCGGGAAGACCCGGACCGAGGGCGGTTCATCTATGCATTACTTTTCGGGCCGCTGGGCGCCGAGGTTGCCAGCGAGCTGGAGCCGTTCCGGGACAGCCTGGCGAGCTGGACCGAGGCGGCGGTGCGCCGGCTCGCCGAAGCGGCCATTTTGAGCCGGCCGCGCGTCGACGCCTTCTCCATCGCCTGCCGAGGGCTGATCGTCATCTCCACGCTGGACTTCCTCTATCGAGACCGGGCGCTGGGAGGGGACCTGGCGCGGCAGCAAGTGGACGACTTGTTGCGTGGATTCCGAGAGCCCGAAGCGGCCAACGGCCCGGCAAGAAAGACCTGACGGGGTGCGTGCGCCGCAAGATTCGTCGCTGACACGCGAATGACGATCAGGACCGTGCCGGCGAACTCGTGCATCGGCTACAGAGCACCTGATCGGACTCGACCGAGCTCGATCATCGATGTGTGGAAGGGCCGGGCGATCAAGCGGGCATGAGACTCTTGCGGGATTATTTCGGCGAACGAAAGGCGATACGGTGACTAACATTATGACAATAATCGAAACCATTCCGTGGTTTGCCTGGATCCCCATCGTGGCGATCATTTGTGGGACGATCAGCGGCATCGTGCACAGGATGTACACGCACAGGGAACGGGTGGCGATGATTCAGCAGGGCATGCATCCCGATCTCCCCACGGCAAAGCCGTGCGAGCAGGTCGAGGTCTGACCACAACGTTTCATCAAACCAGGGCGACCCGCGTGACGACGCTTTAGCGCCGACGCGTTTCGGGACTCGCCGGGGAGCTCTGAGCGACGACCGGTCGTCCCTTGGAGGCGCCGGGCCGCCGCGTCTGGACCACCACCTTCTGGAAGCGCTGCTTCGTGGCGGGGTCGATGGTCGCATGGTTCGAGACCACCTGGCAGGCCCAGTTGGGGTAGGTTACGACCAGCCGGCTCATGAGCGAGACGAAGTAGCCGGCTTCGCGCACCTGCTCCTCGAGGACGCGCTCGATCACCGGCCGGACGGTCCGAGCGAGGGTCTTCCATCCCATCGAGTCGACCTTCACGTAGGCCTCGACGTCGTGCTGCACCCAGGGCTCCTTGTTGCTGTCTTGGACGTACGAGGAATGGACGATCAAGACGATCCGTGCGTCGATCCGCGCGTTGCCCCGCGGGCTCACGTAGTTGAAGTACGCGAGCAGGACATGGAGCCGGGGCGTGCGGAGCACGAAGTCCCAGACGGCCGTCGAACCCGAGCCGTCTGTCCCCTGGTAACGGTCCGGACCGACCTTCTCGAGCTGGACGGGTGAAGCGCTCAGGTCTTTCCAGAGCGACAGGGGCACCAGCGGCTCGTCGAGCAGGTTGAGATACAAACTCCCGTGGCAGGGAAACGACTCGGATTCCCCCTGCCGATGGAACGTATGGTCCCGGATCACCTCGGACACGATCTCGCGATGCTCGGGCGCGAGCTGGTCCAGCGGGAGGACCTGCGCCGGATCGGGACGGCGGGCGCCCAGGCCAGCCCAGGCCCGAGGATTCACCCCGGCCATGACCATCGCCAACGTCAGCCCAACCCACACCGGCTTCCCAACGGTCAGCGATCGGCGGACCATCCTCGCGCTCATGAGCCACTCCGTCGTCGCAGTCGCGTTCGCCGGCACGGTACGCCCGGAAGCTCCACTTCCGGCACCGCCGCGCTGGCCACCATGTCACCCTTCTTTGATTCGGATTCTACACCCCTTTTCCTGACTACCCCAGGCCAGGCCTCGTCATTTCGCCAGGACCAGCCGGCGCCACCGGAAAAGCCAAACGAAAAGAAAGGACGAGGAGAAAGGATGAAGGATGAAGGATGAAGGATGAAGGATGAATAAGACCCTTCTTTCTCGTCGTTGATCCTTCAGGCTTTTTTCTAGCGGCCAACCGGCAGAGTGAGCAATGGTGTCGTCTGGGCGCCTCCTTCCGAGGTCAAGGGATGGCTCACATCGAGCCGGATCAGTTGCATCATCAGGCTGAAAGTTTGCTTGCTGGCCAGGTCGCGGTCGTCGATGTAAAACCAGTAATCACGGTACTTGACCGCCACGTGGGCCTCCTTCGGGCAGTGACGCTGCCTGGCATGGCCGACGACGAAGAGGTCTCCCGTCACCTCTCGCCAGTCGAACACGTTGCCGTCAGGGCCGATTGTCGCCCTGGCGACCCCGCTCGCGAGGTGCTCCGGCGGCACGACGACACCATGCGACATGTATTGCATCACCTGGATGGTGGACCGCGGCGTCACGACGATCTTGGCGTCCTCATCCGTGAGCGGCGCGGGCGCCTCAAATGGCTCGGACGGGTCGTCGGTAAGCTCGTACTCGAGCAACCCTGTCTTGAGCCGGAGGATCCGGCACATCTCCAGGATCTCGGGGCTGTGGACCGCGCGCGGGTTGATCTTCATCCTGAGCTTGCTGTCGCTCTTGACCAGGACCCAATGAGTCTCGTCCTTCTTGATGTACTTGTACGAATTCTTGGCCGCCTCGACGACCGCCGCGGCAGTGACCGACGAGGCTGGTATGGGATCGCTCAGCTCCGTGGTTTTCTCCACTTTGATGAGCCGCGCATCGGCTCGGTCCTGGATGACTTGGAGCAAATCGACGAGCCGTCGAAATTCCCTGAACTCGGGAACGAATTCGCGGGTCGGCCCGCTCGCCGTCACGGCGTTGGGGACATGATTGATGTACTCGACCCAGAGACGGAAGGTCGTGGAGACCGGCCAGCTCGTGGCGGTGAAGAAGGCGAGCCCTTCGGCCGTGATCGGCTTGAAGAACCGCTCGACCGCCTGTGGGCTGTTAACCGGGGTCATGGTGATGGTGGGGCGGTTGGCCCCGCTCAGACTCGCGCCCGGCAGGACCCGCGCAAACGACCTGACGAGGCTGGTCGCGTTCGAACCCGCGGCCGCCAAAAGGGGCTGGCCCAGCACCGACCCGTTCAGCTCATACTGCGCCGCGATCGACGCGACGTCGAGCATGTTCAACGTCTCGTTGTATCGCAATCGAACCAGGTTCAGGAGAAGCTCTTCCTCGCCAACCCGCTTGACCGCGTCGTTGTACCGGGGATGCGACCCCTCGAGCGCCAGGGGGCCAAACGCGCAGCCGCTTTGCGTCAAGACCAGGAACAGGCCAAACGCAACCGGGATCGACCGGAGCAGCAACGCCCCACTCTTCGTCATCGGCAACCCACCTGCCCGGGCCGATTTGCATCATAATCCAGGAGGAAACCGGAGAACCTGGTTAGCACAGACCCTCGCACTCCGCATATCCCTCATTTCGACCAAAATCGGCAGGATCTTCGGCATCGGTCGCCTCGGACCCGCGATCGACCAATCTTGGTAAGATGCGCAGCCAGGCTTCATTTCATCAACCTACCCGATAGATGCATCCATCCTCTCGCAGACAGACCGGTCTCCTTTACACGACTCGGGCGCAATGTTAAACTATTGCAATACATTGAGCGGTGGTCAGTGGGAGAGAGACGATGCTGACGATCTTTGGTGGACGGGAGACAGCGGGCTACTGCGACGGAATACGCCGGCGCGACTTCATCAAGATCGGCGGGCTGTCGATGGGGAGCCTGATGTCGTTGTCTCTGCCCGAGTTATTTCGAGCGGAAGCGCGAGCGGGGACAAGGTCCTCACACAAGGCGGTCATCAACATCTACCTGGGCGGAGGGCCGCCGCACCAGGATATGTGGGAGATCAAGACGGAGGCGCCCGCCGAGATCCGGGGCGAGTTCAAGCCGATCGCAACCAGGGTCCCAGGCATTCAGATCGGCGAGGTTTTCCCGCAGCTTGCCTCGCTCATGGATAAGGCCGTGGTGATCCGCTCGGTGGTCGGGGCGACCGATCGGCACGAGGCGTTCCGTGCAATACTGGGTGGCTGCCGGACAGCCTTCAGTCGATCGGCGGCCGGCCCAGCGTGGGGTCGGTGGTCACGAAGCTCCAGTTTGCCGTGGACCCGGCCATTCCGCCCTTCGTGGGACTGGCCGCCCGAACTCAGCATGTCCCCTGGTCCGACCCCGGCGCGACCGGTTTCCTCGGGCCGGCTTACGGGCCGTTCAAGCCCGACGGGCCGGCCATGTCCAACATGAAGCTAAAGATCACGACCGACCAGCTCGCGGATCGCCGCCGCCTGCTCGCCAGCTTCGACCATCTCAATCGCGAGCGAGATGCCACCGGCGCGCTCGCCGGCTCCGATTCCGCGACCGAGCTGGCGTTCGACGTCCTGACCTCGAGCCGGCTGGTCGATGCCCTTGACTTGAGCAAGGAAGATCCGCGGCTTCGCGACCGCTACGGCACCGGCCAGCCGTACAAGTTCCAGTATGACGGCGCCCCGACGGTCAACGAACATCTGCTGATCGCCCGGCGTCTCGTCCAGGCCGGGGCCCGCTGCGTCACGCTGTCCTACGGCCGCTGGGACAGCCACGGCGACAATTTTGGATTGGTCCGCGACCACGGGCCCAAGCTCGATCAATGCCTGAGCGCCTTGATCGAGGATCTCGATGCGCGCGGGATGCTTGACGACGTGACCGTCATTGCCTGGGGCGAATTCGGGCGGACGCCGCGGATCAACGCAGGCGCCGGCCGCGACCACTGGCCGCAGGTCAGTTGTGCGTTCCTGGCCGGTGGCGGCATCCGCGCCGGCCAGGCCATCGGCGCGACCAACCGGCTGGGTGAGTACGCCAAGGACCGCCCCGTCTCCATGGCGGAGATCGTCGCGACTCTCTACCACAACCTCGGCATCGACGTCACCAAGACCACGATCATCGACCCGGCCGGCAGGCCGCAGTACCTGGTCGAGGCGACTCCGATCGCCGAGCTGGTCTGAGCTCGAATCGATCAGGCGAGCAGACTCGCGATCGGGTTGCCTTTGCAGAGCGTCATCGGGCGGTCGAACTGGTCGTGCAGCTCCATGTGCGGATCCACACCGAGACACTGGCAGATGGTGGCCATCAAGTCGCCGGGCGTGACCGGAGCATCGGCCGGGTAAGCCCCGATCCGGTCGGATGCGCCGTACACTTGACCGCCCTGGATGCCGCCGCCGGCGAGCAGGACGGAGAAGGCGTGCGGCCAGTGCTCACGCCCGCCGGTGGCCAGGGTCACCTTGGGCGTGCGACCGAACTCGGTCGAGACGACCACCAAGGTCTCGTCGAGCTGGCCGCTCGATTCCAGGTCGGTCATCAAGGCGGCAAACGCCTGATCGAAGGGAGGGATCAGGTCCTCCCGCAGGGCTTCGAAGTTCTCGCGGTGACTGTCCCAGGCGTAGCCTTTGGCCCCCTGGGTCCGCAGCCAGTTGACCTGGACCAGCCGTGCCCCCGCGTCCAACAGCCGGCGTCCGAGCAGGACCGACTGACCGAAAAAGTTCCGACCGTATCGTGCGCGGAGGTCGGGGTCGGCCGACGAGAGGTCGACCGCCCGCCGGACCGCCTCCGAGCCGATGACGTCGAGGGCCTTCTCCTGGCTCTGCTTCAGCGCGAGGGCCGGCGCGGTCTCCTTGAGGTAGCGCGTCTGCAGGTTGAGTTGATCGACCAGTCGCAGCCGCCGCTTGAGAACCGGCCGGGGCGCGTTCGGCAGGAGCGGAAGGTTCTCCAGCCGGAAGTCGTCGCGGTTCGGATCGCCGCCCGTCTGCATCGGGTCGTACTTGCTGCCGAGGGAACCGCCCCACTGACCGGCGCGACGGCCGCTGCCGGCGTCGAGCCGGCGCGGGACCAGGATGAAGGGGAACATCGGCCCCGGGCCCGGGGCGATCTTCGCCAGTGCCGAACCGATGTGCGGCGCCTCCTGGCGCCCCATGAAATTCGCGTCACTCTCCGTCTTCGGATACGTCTGACCCGTGAACATGGCGTAACCACCTGTGGCGTGCCCCGACGACGTGTGAGTCATCGAGCGCACCAGGGCGATGTGCTTCATGAGCTTGGCGGTGCGGGGCAGATACTTCGTGAACCGAATGCCCGGAAGTGCCGTGGCAATCGTGTCGAACTCGCCGCGAATCTCCGCCGGCGCGCCGGGCTTCGGGTCGAACGTGTCGTGGTGCGAAGCCCCACCCGAAAGGAACAGGACAATGCAGTTCTTGGCCCGACCGAAGCTCCGGGCCGCCCCGGCCGCCGCCGATCGCCGGTCGAGCAGACCCGGCAGACCCAAACTACCGAGGGAGAGACCCCCGATCCGCAGAAGCTCGCGCCGGCTCAGTCCGTCGCAAAACCTCGTCGTCGGTCCCATGAGACGGATCATCTCAGTTGTGTCCAGGGTTCAGGGTTCAGGGTTCAGTGTTCAGTGTTCAGTGTTCAGTGGTGCCACATCTTGCATTGCCGCGATCTACGTACGATACTCCAAGGGTGGAACTTTTCTCAAGCATCTGTTTTACAATTTTTGATTGTCGCCCAGGATCGCCATGCGTGAATTCCATAGAGTGTTGCGCGTTCTGCTGGCCGTGTTCGGGTTGTGGGCGTGCGCGGCCCAGGCCCTGGGCGGGTCGTTCGTGGAGCATCTATCGCCTCCCATCCTCTCGCGGGGCAAGACAGTCCGTGTGACGCTGGTCGGCTCGGAGCTGCGGGGCGCGACGGGCTTGTGGACGTCTCTTCCCGCGACGAATGTCGTGGCGACGCTGGTCGAGCCCAGCCGGGAGGATCGGGCCTCCTTCGACGTGAAGGTCCGACCGGACGCCCCACTCGGCCTTTACGGCCTGCGGCTGGCGACGCGCGGCGGTCTCAGCAATGTCAAATTGTTCCTGATCGATGATCTGAGGGCGGTCGCCGAGCGGGAGTCGCTCCCCGGATCGGCGGGGCCACAACATTTGAGCTGGCCCGTGGCCGTTGTGGGGAGGGCCAACACGGCCGACGTTGACCGCTATGCCATCGAAGTGGCAGCCGGGGAGCGAATCTCGTTCGAGGTGGTCGGCAGCCGGCTGGGTCAGGACTTCGATCCGGTCGTCACCATCAAGGACGCGCGGGGCCGAGTGGTCGTCGAGCGCGACAACGACGTCGGCCTGATGTTCGACTGCCGATTCGCGCACTTGTTCGAGAAAGCGGGTACCTACACGGTCGAGGTCCACGACACGCGGTTCCGCGGGTCGGACCACCTGGTGTATGTGTTGCGTGTCGGCCGTTTCCCGGAGGGGCGGGTGGCCTCGCCGTCGACCATCCGGGCGGGAGACGCCCTCGAGCTAAGCGTGCCAGGGAATGATGGCTTCACACAGCGGGTCGCGGTTCCCAAGGATACGGCCCCCGGGAGCTATTTCCAGGAGCTTCGGCGGACCGGCGACCAGGCCTCGGCCTGGGTTCCCCTGGAGGTCTCTCCCTATCCGAACACATTGGAGCACGAGCCCGACGACACGCCCGCAAACGCCTCGTTTGCCCCGATCCCGAGCGTCCTGCACGGCGCGATCGCGACGCCCGATGATCGCGACGCCTTCGCGGTCGAGCTGGCCGCCGGACAGCGGTTGACCGCACTTTTCGAGTGCCGTCCGCTGGGATCACCCGCCGACCTCGACATCTCTCTGCTCGACCCGGGCGGCAAGACCATCAATCGTCTTGATACGCTCCCGGACGGCGCGGCCAACCTCGAGATCGAGGCGAAGTCAAAGGGCCGGCACGTCCTGCTCGTGCGGAGCCTGACCGGTGAAGGCGGGCCCGAGTACGTGTATCGAATCACGATCGCCTTGCGCGAGCCGACCGTCCAGCTCGTCGCCGATGCGTCCAGCCTGGCGATCCCACGTTTTTCCCATCAGCCTTTGCCCTTGAGCCTCAGCCGCACTGATTTCGGCGGACCGATCGCCCTGGAACTTCGGGGGGCTCCGTCAGGAATGGCCCTTCGAACCAACGTCATTCGCGCGGGCGAGACCGAGGTCGATAACGCCATCTCGGTCGCCGGTTCCGTGCCTGAGGGACTCTATTCGGTTCAAGTGGTGGCGCGGCTGGAGACCGGCGGCCGGGAGCGCACCGCCATCGCCATGACCTTGCCGTTGATCGATCGCCTGCCCACCGGGCGTGGTCCGCATGGCGAACCCTTCGAGCTGCGCGAGGACCAGCGGCGGTTGCCCCCGACTCTGAGCGACCGGATCGCGATCCTGGTCACGCCCCCTTCGCCCTTTACGTTCGAGCTGCCCGACCGTTCGGTCCTCCTGCCGCGCTACCTGGAGGCGACGTTCCGCCTGGAGACCACCCGCGTGGCCGGGTTCGACACACCGATCACGTTCGTCGCCCGCGGCGGCACTCTGGAACCCTTGAACCTCCAGAAGCCTCGCGTCAAGGCCGAGATGCCCCCCGCGACGCGCGATCGGACCACCGTCGCGGGCGTCCTCCGGTCCGGGGTGAACTCGGAACTTCGCAAACACCGCGTCACGGTCACGGCACACGCCGGTCATGAAGGCCGCACCGTGGATCTGACCCGCACGTTCGAGCTGAGGATGCAGGTCGCATACGAGCCGTCGGCCGAGCCGCAGCGCCTCGAAATCGGGGCCGGAGAAAGCGCGTCAGTGGCCATTCGTGCGAACCGAGTCCCGCCGTTCACGGGTCCGATCACAATCCGGCCGTCGGGCGACGGGGGATGGAATCTGCCCGCTGTCGTGGAGATCGCCTCAGCCGTCGATCGCGCGGCGATGAAGATCATGGTGCCGCCCGGAACGAAGCCGGGGGTCTATCGCGTCGCATTATCCGGATCGGCACGCGTCTCGAAGTTCGATGAGGCCGTGACGGGCAAACCCATCGAGGTGGTGGTTGTCGCGCCGAAAGGGGGCCGATCTTGATCTTGCGGTCGAGACACACTGCCCTGGCTTTCAGCGGGTTGATCGCTGTTTTCACCGTCGCGAACGCCCGCGCCGATCTGCCCCTCCCCTCCGTCGACGCGATCACGGTGCAGCCCACGGAGATCGTCCTGCACGACAGCAGGGCCACCCAGCGGGTCCTGGTCACGGGGCGCCATCGATCCTCGCTCGAATCCGACCTGACCGCGCTGGCCACGTACAAGAGCCTCGACCCCGCGGTCGCGACGGTCAGCCCCGGCGGCGTGGTCTCACCGCGCGGGCGGGGCGAGGTCACCCTGGTGGTCCGTTACGCCGGGCATGAGCAGCGGGCGCGGGTGCGCGTCGCACGTTACGGACCGGAGCCGCCGGTCGACTTCCGGACTGAGGTCGTGGCGGCGCTCGCACGCGGCGGCTGCAACCAGGGGGCCTGCCACGGCTCGCCTCAAGGAAAGGGGGGTTTCCGGCTCAGCCTGCGCGGGTTCGACCCCGAGCTCGACCACGTGACGTTGACGCGGGAGGCGTTCGGCCGGCGCACCGATGTCTTCGACCCGCCGGCAAGCCTCATCCTCAAGAAGGCGACCCTCCGCGTCCCGCATCAAGGGGGGCGACGGTTCCAGAAAGACGCCGCCGCGTACAAGCTGCTGAACGACTGGATCTCGCAGGGGTGTCGTCCCTCGCCGTCCGCGACCCGGTTGACCGGCGTCGAAGTCTTTCCCTCGCGACGGTACCTCCATGCGTCGAGCCCGCGCCAGCAGCTCGTGGTCCGGGCCCGCTTCGATGACGCTTCCGTGCGGGACGTCACCGACCTTGCCGTGTTCAGCTCCAGCAACGAGGCCGACGCCCCCGTGACCGCTCGGGGCCTGGTCGAGTTCCGTCGGACGGCCGAGACCGTCATCCTGGTGCGTTACCTGGAGCGGATCGAGACCGTTCCGCTCACGTACGTGAGGACCGACCCGAACTTCGTGGCCGCGCCGCCCGCAGTGGTTAATGAAATCGACCGGCACGTCTTCGACCTGCACCGCCGGCTTCAGCTCCACGCCGCGCGCGGCGTCGAGGATCCGATCTTCCTCCGCCGCGCATTCCTCGACCTCATCGGGGCCTTGCCCACGCCGGAGGAGGTCACCCGGTTCCTCGATTCGACCGACCTGAACAAGCGATCGAAGCTCATCGATGCCTTGCTGGAACGCGACGAGTTCGCAAGCTTCTGGGCGATGAAATGGGCCGACATCATGCGCGGCAATCGGGAAGCGATCACCGAGCGGGGTGTGCACAACTTCCACCGCTATCTGGTCACACAGTTCGCCCTGGACCGGCCGTTCGACCAGTTCGCGCGGGAGGTCCTGACCAGCCGGGGGAACACGATCCACACGCCGTCGGCCAACTTCTACCGGATCACGCGCACACCGGAAGACGCGGCCGAGTCGGCGGCGCAGCTCTTCATGGGGGTCCGCATCCAGTGCGCCAAGTGCCACAACCATCCCTTCGAAGCGATGACGCAGAAGGACTATTACGGCCTGGCCGCCTTTTTCGCACGCGTAAGGCTCAAGGGCCAGCGCTTCGGGCTTGACGACGAGGTGGTCTTCCTGGCCGGCGAGGGCGAGGTGACCGACCCCACGCGCGGCAAGGTGCAAGCCCCATACGCCTTTGGCAAACCGTTCGACCTGGGCGACCCGGACGACGACCGCCGGCGCCACCTCGCGGACTGGTTGACCGCGGGCGACAATCGATACTTCGCCCGCGCGACGGCCAACCGCGTGTGGGCCCACCTGATGGGGCGTGGCATTGTCGAGCCGGTGGACGACTTCCGCGATTCCAACCCGCCGTCCGACCCCGATCTCCTGGGCACTCTCGCCGGCGCTTTCGTGCGCTGCGGGTATCGGATCAAGCCCCTGATCCGTCTGATCATGAATTCCGCGACTTATCAACGGAGCGCCGAGCCTCCGGCCCACGCCTCGCCCCACGGCGCGGACCCCGAGCGGTACTTCACGTCGGCCGTGGTCCGGATGCTGACGGCCGAACAGGTGCTTGACGCGATCTCCACGGCGACCGGAATTCCCGAGCGGTTCCCGGGATATCCGCCGGGCACGCGCGCGATCGAGATCGCCGAAGGAGAGATCGCCAACCCGTTCCTCCGTGCGTTCACCAAGCCCGTCCGGAACGACGCCTGCGACTGCGCGCGGGAGACCGAGCCGAGTCTCAATCAAGTGATCCACCTGGTCAACAACGCGGACCTGATTGCCAAGATCGAATCGCCCGAGAGCCGGCTGGGGCTGGCCGCGAAGGCAGGGAAGACCACCGCCGAACTGGTCGAGCTCGCCTTTCTGGCGACGCTCAGTCGACGTCCCGCCGAACAGGAAAAAACGCTTGCGCTCGAACACATCGCCAGGGCGGCGGACCGGCTGGCCGGCCTACGTGACCTGCAACACGCACTGATCAACTCGAACGAGTTTTTGTTACGGCACTGAAACTCCACTATGAAGATCAAGAACCCCCTCACCCGGCCTTCGGCCACCCTCTCCCCGACGGGGCGAGGGTAAGACGAGAGAGCCCGCGACCTCCTGACTTGGCAGGGTGAACGGGTTAAGTGGTCGCCCTCGCCCCTTGTGGGGAGAGGGATGGGGTGAGGGGGCGGCTTGTGCCGTGATCGTGGCCACTTCGAACGTCGGCAGTCGCAACCAAGATGCGAATGTGATTATCATCCTTGTGTCTGGTCTGGTCAGGTCGCGCGGAGACCAAGTCGTCGGGAACCCGCAACATGAGAGACCCGAAGCATTCGAAGTCCGCGTCCGACCACATGAAAGCGCGGGCACGGCAGCTTCGAAAGAACTCCACGTTCCCCGAGCAAACCCTTTGGGGATTGCTTCGGGACCGCCGATTGGCGGAAGCGAAGTTCCGCCGTCAACACCCTGTGGGGCCATATGTCGTGGATTTCTATTGTGTGTCCCACGGATTGGTTGTGGAGCTCGATGGTCGGAGCCATCAGGACCGTGGCGTTCAAGACGAACAACGCCAGCATTATCTGGAATCAGTCGCTGGATTGCGGGTATTCCGTGTCGATAACGATGACGTCCTGCACAATCGCGAGAGTGTCATCCTCGGGCTACTCCTGGCACTGGGGATCGAGATTGTCTGACCCCGCCGATCAAGCTCGCCTGGATCGATTCCGTGGCCCGTTGCTCCTCAGCAGACAGTTCGATCTCTCGCAGTCTGGCGGCCCCCTCACCCGGCCTTCGGCCACCCTCTCCCCGACGGGGCGAGGGTAAGACACGAGAGCCCGCGGCGTCCTGAACTGGCTCCGCGAAGGGGTTAACTTGTCGCCCTCGCCCCTTGTGGGGAGAGGGATGGGGTGAGGGGGCCTTCATAACGCCCGAGCGATCCCGGTATCCAGCAGGTAACGACTCATCCGTGAGCCCCTTCTTGCAGCTTGCGCCGGACCGCGTCGAGGTTGTACAGGCGCATCTTGTTATCAAACTCGGCCATCCTCTCGGATTCTTCGGGCGTGAACTCGAGCGGCTCGATGGTCTGGATCCAAGCTTCCCAATCGGCGAGGCCGGTGGGGTCGTCGTTCCACTCGGATTCATCGATGCCAATCTTCTCCCAGCGGCTATTCATCGGCTCGATCAGCACCTCGGTACCTTCGGGCCAGTCAGGGGGGGCGTCCAGCTCGAGTCGACCCGATCTCACTATGGCCCTGATTGCGTCCATCTGAGTCCTCCTCGCTATGCAAAACCGATTTCCTGCCGTCCGCGCCGCGCTTTTTCCGACCCACCACGGGTGCCACCTCCAGCCTGCAACTGACCCTCCGCAGAGTCGACGTGTCTAATGGTTCCTCCTCCAAGATATCGCCGGGTCCCGCGGTTGGCGAGCCATTCACGCCGAACCGATAACGACGATGCGAAAAGATCCACGATCAAGGCGGACCTGGGTCGGGTGGCCCTGCGGGATTGCTCCCCCCGGGCGACTACAAATCTCGGTCTGCGCGACATAATACCTCCCGTGTTGCAAGCCCTCGACCCACGAGGGGTCGATAGGGGTCAGGCAAGGCGTCGTCGACATGGCCGGTGTATGCGTGTTGGGCCGATGCCGATCTGCGGCCCCCTGTGACCTCGGCACCCGCACACCGTCGTGGTTTCTGGGCCACCCGAGCGTTACGAGTGCACGTTCCTGTGGCGACCCCGCGAAGGGAGGCATGGCTTCAGTCTCCCCTGCCTGGCCGTCTGCTGTAAGTTCAATGAGCGCTATGTCCCTGTTTACCGTCAAGGGAGCCGCGCTAATGGCCCTGCTCGGGCTTGGTGCCCTGGGACTTCGCCAGCAATACGTCGACCTCGGCCCAGAGCGCTCGGCAGGCTTTTTGCTCGTTCTCGGGTAGCTTGGCCAGCGCGGCCGCGTCCCGCAGGCCGGCCAGCTCGGAGTCGACTTTCCAGTGCTTGAGTGTCTTCGAGATGGATTGGCGCGCCTGGGACGGGGCGCTTCCAACAACCTTCGACCACGCCGTCAGGTCGGCCTTGAGCCAGTCGATGGATTGCTTCCGCCAGCGGGCCTTTGTTCCCTCGTCCAGCGGCGGGTCGTCCTTGCCCTGGCCCGAGCCGGCCAGTGCCGCGACGCAGGCGGCGTTGTAGCGATTCTGAGCCTGCATGTCCTCGGCCAGCTTCGGTTGGGCCTGGAAGGCCTCGGCCCAGAGCCGGGCCGAAGCGCCCTGTAGTTTCTTGTCGTAGCAGAGCTGGGCGAAGCCGAGCGATTCGGCCGCATCGCCGGGCTTGAGCTTGCCGGCAAGCACCGCCGGTAGCCGGGCCGCCGTGGATGCTTGCCGCTCAGTTACGACCAGCTCTCGCTCGATCTGTTGGACCATTCGGGGATTGGCCCGCGTCAGGTCGCGGGCCCTTCGCAACTCGACGATCGCCTGGGCGAATTCGCCCTGGGTGCGAAGCACGAGACCCAGGTTCGCATGGGGTTCGGGGGAGTCGGGCTCGAGCCGCAGCGCGGTGCGGAGTTCGGCGATCGCCTCCGCCAACTTCCCCTGGCGCTGCAGGGCGTTGCCGAGGTTGTTTTGCGCCTCGCCGTAGTCGGGTTTGAGACGAATCGCGGTGCGGAACTCGGCGATCGCTTCCTCGAGCTTCCCCTGATTGGCCAGGGCGAGGCCGAGGTTGTCGTGTGGCTCGGGGTAGTCAGGCTTGAGGCGAATCGCTTCACGGTAGGCGGCGATCGCCTCCTCCAGCTTCCCCTGGTTAGCTAGGGCGGCGCCGAGGTTGTTGTGGGCTTGGGGGTAGTCGGGCTTGAGCCGCAGCGCTTCACGGCAGGCGGCGATCGCCGCGTCCAGCTTGCCCTGCAGGTGGAGGGCGGCGCCGAGGTTGTTGTGGGCTTCGGGGTAATCGGGCTTGAGCCGCACGGCTTCGCGGTGCTCGGCGATCGCCGCGTCCAGCTTCCCCTGCTTGTACAGGGCGGTGCCGAGGTTGGTGTGGGCTAGGGCGTTATCCGGCTTGATCCGCAGGGCAGCGTGGTACTCGGCGATCGCCTCCCCGAGCTTCCCCTGTTCATTAAGAGCGTTGCCGAGGTTGGAGTGGGCCACGGAGTAGTCAGGCTTCAGGCGCAGCGCTTCGCGCTCCTCGGCGATCGCCTCGTCCCACTTCCCCTGCAGGTGGAGGGCGTTGCCGAGGTTCGCGTGGGCATTGGCGTCATCCGGCTTCAAGCGAACGACCTCGCGGAGCTCGGCGATCGCCTCCCCGAGCTTCCCCTGGTCGGCCAGCGCGATGGCGATGTTGGTGTGGGCTCCGGAGTAGTCGGGCTTGAGCCGCAGCGCCTCACGGTACGCGGCGATCGCCTGGTCCAGCTTGCCCTGTTCCCTGAGGGCTTTGCCGAGGTTTTGGTAGGCTTCGCAGTAGTCGGGCCTGAGCCGCAGCGCTGCACGGTACTCGGTGATCGCCTCGTCCAGGTTCCCCTGGTCGTACAAGACGATGCCGAGGTCGTTGTGGGCTCCGGGGAAGTCGGGCTTGAGCCGGACCGCCGCGCGGGAGGCAGCCATCGCCGCGTCGAGGACGGCCTTGGCCTCCTGGCTACGCCCCCGAGCTTGCAGCGCCTCGCCCAGGCAGCGGAGGTGCGCACCCTCCTTCGGCCGCAGCCGCGCCAGGTCCTGGAATAGAGCGATCGCCTGGTCGGTCTCCCCCTTCGCCTCCAGGGCGTGCGCCAATTGATGCGCCGTCTCGGGCCGGAGCGACCTCGCCGCCATGTAGTACCGGATCGCCTCCTCGCGCCGCGCCAACCGTTCCAGGCATTGAGCGAGAGTGAAGTTGAGCCAGACATCACCCGGGTACAGACGCTGTCCCTCGCGGAGCACCGCGCTCGACCCCGCCGGGTCTCCCATGTTGAGCAAGGTCCCTCCTAATAGGTAGAGGCTCACCGCGGGCAACTCTTCCATCCGTGCCGACTTGGCGAGGTCTTTGAGGCTCGTCAGCCGGTTTTGGCTCGCGGAGGGCTGGAGCAGCTCGCGGAGCCGGCTGCGCCATGGGTCGGGGTCGGCCAGCCGGGCCGCCTCGGTAAATCGTCCCGCACCGGCCTGGTCGCCTCGCTTGCCCCGGCGCAGGGCCGCCCAGTCATCCAGCGCGGCCGCCAGGTCCACTCGTACCGCCTTGGGCCGGGCTCGGATCTTCGCCCCCGCATCGGCCGGGGGCAGGGCGGCGATGTCAATCCCCGCGTCCCGAAAGGCGTCGGCGTAGGCCGCATCGGTCAGCGAGCCGTCAGGATCGTCAGCCTCGGCGCTGCGGATGTTGACCAACCCGGCCTGCAGCTTCTGGTCGTTATCGGCGGCCGCGGCGGCTTGGGTCACGTCATGGACGAGTGCTGTCGCGCGCCTTCGGGTCGACTCGTCGGGGGCGTCGGCCAGCAGGCGCTCGACCGCTTGGGCCGCGTCACGGGCGGCGAGCCACCGAGCTGGGTCGTCGCCGGCCCGCTCGGCTTCGGTGCGGAGGACGTCGACCTCGCTCAAGGCGAGCGTAACTCGCGCTGCACGCTCCAGCCGCTGCCGGGCTAGGTAAGCCCAGCCGCCACCCACCACGCTTGCTGTGACCAGCACCGATGCGGTCAGCGCCACGGTCAGTTTCCGCCGTTTGCGCTCCTCGGCGGCCCTGGCCTGCGCCTCGACCCGCGCCAGCTCGGCCGCCCTGAGCCGCTCCTGCACCCCAGCCAGGTGGGCTGTCATCCGCCGCGCCACCTCGCCCGCGTTCCGCGGGCGCCCATCCCGCTCCGCGGCCAGGCAGCTTCTGGCCAGGCCGATCAGCTCGGCCTCGGCTCCGCTGGCGTCCAGCCGGCCCAGGGCGTCGGCCATGTCGGCCCGCGCCGCCTGGGCGCGGATCGCTTCCCGCGTCGATCCCGCGAAGGGCGGGCGGCCGGTCAGGACTTCGCACAGGATCGCACCCAGACCGAACACGTCGGCCCGTTCATCGATTCGCTCCACCTCGCCCCGCGCCTGCTCCGGCGCCATGTACGCGGGCGTGCCCAGCACGCTGCCCGTCTGCGACTCGCCGCCGCTCCCGGCCGAGCCGCTCCGCACCGTCATGATCACCGTTTCGTGAACCGGCTGCGCCCCAGACTCGTCGGCGATGCCGCCGCGCGGCAAGACCTTGGCCAGGCCCCAGTCCATCACCTGCACCTCGCCGAACGAGCCCACCATCACGTTCGAGGGCTTGAGGTCGCGGTGGATCACGCCCCGGGCGTGGGCGTAAGCGACCGTCTGGCAGATCGCCTCGAAGATCGCCAGGAAGCGGGGCTGCTCGTCGTGGGCCGAAGGGAGACCTACGGTCGGCGGGAGGGCGGGGTCGGGAGACCCGCGCCCAGCGCAGTCAAGG
>JBIOJM010000131.1:0-24839 GCA_044450785.1 Isosphaerales bacterium | reverse complement strand
TGGAGGGAGTCGTTTTGGCTTTTTAATTGGGCCAAGCGGCTGGCGACCGTGCCGGCTTTTCGGGCTTCGGCCTGCTTCACCCTGGCTTTCGCTTGGATGATTTCTGGCTGATTCTCGAGCATGGCCGCCAAGGAGATGTCCCAGTCCGGTTCGAGCTGGGCCTCGACGGGGGCTGTGGCGGGCACGATTTTACGACCATCGGCGGACGGCAGGCCGAGGAGTTTGCGAAGCAGACGCTCGGTCGAGATCACATCTGAGGTTCGGGTGGCGAGTTCGAGCGTGAACTGTTCGAGTCGCGCGCTGCTTTCGGCGACATCAGCCGACGTTCCGCGGCCAGCGGCCAGTTCGGCCGTCTCGCGCTTGAAGAATTCCTCGGCGAGCTCTACGGACTTTTTGTTTCCCTCAATCTGAGCGTGAGCCTGGGCCAGGTACCAGTACTGCTGTTCAATTGACCGGACCCTGGCCATGGTGTCGGCCTTGAACTGCTGAGGGTCGACGGCGGTCTTGATCGGGGCGATCTTGGACGGCGTTCCGATCGAGATGAAACGAATGCCGTCGGCGTTATCAAGACCAATGTGGATCGCTTCGCGGAGAGTCAGCGGCCAGGTCTCGCCCAGTTCTTTGGATGGGCCAGAGGTGCGCTGGGGTTGGTCGGCGAAGGCGGGACGCGGGGGCTTGGGCTGGGCCTGGTCGACCGGCCTGTGCGAGTCGTCGGCAACGACCCAGCCCAAGGTTCCGAGGCCGGCGGTGAGAAATACCAACGCGAAAACCGCGGTTGCCGTCGTCTGTAATTTGCTGAGTAGCATGGTCTTGAGTACTCCTTTGATCAGCGTATGCACCGACGCCGAGACCTTCCCGGCCGTCATTCCATCAGAAAGGGCGCGGACTGCGAGCCGGATTGTCTCCTCGGGTACCGTGGCCCGGGCGATGTCTTGGGCGAGGGCGGTGCCCAGCGCGGCCGAGGGCGCCAGGCCGCGGCGGATCAAGCGGTCGCGGAGCCGCTCACGTCCCCGAGAACGCCAGCTTTTGACGCTTCCGACCGGACGGCCCATGCGCCGGGCTACTTCCTCACAGGTGCAACCCTGGAGGTCGCAAAGCACGATCGGGACACGGTAGCACTCGGGCAGCCGGTTGATCTCTTCGTGGAGGATGTTCTCCCAATCGGGGGCGAGCCGGTTTTCGTGTGCGTCGAGGGTGGATGCCATCTCCGCTGCGCGTCGTTCGTGTTTGCGGCGACGCGCCGCGGCTGAGCGGGCGCACGAGGCTGTGCGGAAGGCGACTTGATGGAGCCAGGGACCCAGGGAATCTCGAACCCAAAGGGAGCGGGCCTTCTTGACGAGGATCAGGAACGTGGCCTGGAAGGCGTCATGGGTGTCGTCAGGGTCGGCGAGTTGGGCGCGGCAGACCCGTAGGACCATCGCGCCGTGACGATCGATCAAGGCCTCGAAGGCTAGTTCTGCGACTTCGCTTGGGCCGGTCGAAAATCGTTCCAATAACTGGCCGTCGGTCAGCTCCCCGGTGACCCCGATGTTGAAGAGCGTGTTGAGGTGCCGTAGAACGGCTCCGTCCCTTCTGATCGTCACGGCTCTGGTCCTCGGCCGGCATTCGTTTCAAGTCGATGCAAGTAATGTGACCGGGAGAGGAGTTGGTTGCAACTTTCTGGCAAAAACGGTGGGTGATCAGTGGAGAATCACCACGGAACGGACGGGCGACACGGAAGGGGAGGGGCGATCAGAAGGGTTTAACCGACAAGAGTGTCGGCCCTACGCCGTTTAAGGGCAATACCGTTGAATCAGTGATAAATCGAAGGCAGCAAAGGCTTTGACTTCTCGTTCCCACGCTCCGCGTGGGAATGCTCTCCCCGACGCTCCGCGTCGTTGGACCAGGACCGAAGCTTTGCCCATCGAGCGGACGCAGAGCGTCCAAGACGCGCGTCCCCACGCGGAGCCGCAACTCGTTGTCTCCGCGGCAATTGATGCTAATTCAACGGTATTGCGTTTAAGGGACGTCCCGTGGACCGGCCAGGTCGTAGGTCCGGCACTCCTGCCGGACAGAGAGGCTGTCGGGCTAGATTTGCCTGTCGATTTCGTGCTAGCATCGAGGTGTCGATTGTCTGGAAGGAGTATCGACGCTCGATACCAACGAAGTTCACGCCAGGAGGCCTCTCCGATCCCATGAACGACCCGGCGATTCCGTTACGCAACCCGTTCAGGGCGGCTTTCCTGGCCTGGCTCGTGCCGGGCCTGGGCCATTTCTACCAGGGACGGAAGGGGAAAGCGGTCCTCTACGCGGTTTGCATCCTTGGCTTGTATCTCATGGGCATGCTGATGGGGGAGGGCAAGATCGTCTATTGGCGGTGGGTCAACCCGCTCAACTACCCCGAGAAATTCTGTGTCTACTACATCGGGCAGTTCTTCGTCGGCCTGCCGGCTCTACCGGCGTTAGTCCAGGGGACATTACGCCACTACGGCTACGACCCGATTCTCTGGGGGTTCTTGGCCGAGCCGTCGCAAATCGTGCTCAATGGTCTTCAAAGTCGCGGTAAGCTGGTCGAAATCGGCACGATTTACACGACCGTGGCTGGGTTGCTCAATATTTTCGCCATCTACGATGCTTACGAAGGGCCCGCATATCTCGGGTACGAGGAGGAGCCCGCGTCGCGGGTGTCTTCCAGCAGGCAGGTGGCCTGTGAGCTCGAGGCGGAGGGATCGGCATGATCGGCGCGTCTGTCCAGGTCTACTGGCTCGTCCTACCCTTGGTCGGCGCGATCAGCGTCGTCTATTCGGCGTCCCGCCACGAATCCTGGCGTCAAATCTGGTCGCATTCGTTTCGCCTGAGTCTCTGGATCTTGGGCCTTCTGCTGGCCGCCACGGCCATCTTGCTCCTGATCAATACGCAGGTCTAAGACTTTCGGTTGACCCATGCTAGATCGGCACGGAATCCGCGGTGGACGGCGGCGACTGCTCGCCGCGGCGCTCATCGCCTTGGGCCCTGGCTTTGCTGGGTTCGCGCAGACACCAGACGGGCCGACGAAGCCATCCCTGCCGGCTGCCGCGCTCGATGGGCCGCTCAGCCCCGAAAAGGCTCGGTCGTCCTTCAAGCTGGAGCCCGGTCTGCGACTGGAGCTGGTCGCGGCCGAGCCGCTGATTGCGAGCCCGGTCGCGATGGTGTTTGACGAGCGCGGCCGGCTGTACGTCGCCGAGAACCGCGGCTATCCCACGGGTCCCGGCGCGGGCGAGCCGCCGGCCGGCCGGATCGCGCTGCTGGAGGACACCGATGGCGATGGGCGGATGGATCGCCGGACCGAGTTCGCCCAAGGGCTCACGTACCCCAACGGTGTCATGCCCTGGAAGGGAGGGCTGATCGTCACGTGCGCCCCCGACGTGCTCCTCTTGCGAGACACCGACGGCGACGGCAGGGCCGACCTGCGCCGGATCCTCTTCACGGGCTTCGCGACGACCGGGAGCACCCAGCTACGCGTGAGCCACCCGACGCTCTCGGTCGACAACTGGATTTACCTGACCAGCGGGCTGTCCGGCGGGAACGTGGTCGCGCCCGCGACACCGGGCCGACCGGCGGTTGTGCTCTTTCGCGCCGACTTCCGGTTCCGACCCGACGGGGATTCCTGGGAAGCCGCCGACGGCGGGGCCCAGTATGGGCTCACCTTCGACGATTTCGGGAGGCGGTTCATCTGCTACAACCGCGTGCAGGTCCAGCACGTGGTCATCGCGTCGAAGACGCTGAGGCGGAACCCAAACCTGGCGTTCTCGGAAACGGTCCAGAACTGCCCGGCCGAAATGGCCCTCGAGCCGCTACCGGGGCACGGCGCCGCGGCGCGGTTGTTTCCAATCAGCCGGAACGTCACGACGGCGGATTCGCACGCGGGGACGTTCACGGCTGCCTGCGGAGTGACCGTGTACCGGGGCACGGGTCTGCCCGCTTCCTATCGGGGTGGGGTGTTCTCGTGCGACCCGACCGGCAACCTGGTCCACTTCGATCGCCTCGAACCGAAGGGTGCCACGTTCTCGGCCCGGCCGGCGCGCACCGGCGTCGAGTTCCTGGCGAGCACCGACAACTGGTTTCGTCCGGTCTTCCTCGCCCACGGGCCCGACGGTGCTCTGTACGTCTGCGACATGTATCGCAAGACGATCGAGCATCCCGACTACCTGCCGGACGAGATCCGCAAGCGGACCGACTTCGAGAGCGGCAAGACGATGGGCCGGATCTGGCGAGTTGTCCGCGACGACGCTCAGCCGGAGGAGATGCGCCGCCGTCGGCGACTGGATCTCGGCGGCATGTCCATCGCTCTGCTGTGCGAACAGCTCCGTAACCCCGACGGATGGTGGTGTGACACCGCCCACCGCCTGCTGCTCGAGCGTCGCGACCGGGCCGCCGTCGAGCCACTGCGGTCGATCGCGGCGGACCCGCGGTCCACGCCCGTTGCAGTCGTTCACGCGCTGCGATTACTGGAGGCGCTCGATGCCCTCTCTGACGACCTGTTGCGACCGGCCCTGCGACACCGCGCGGCACCGGTCCGCGAGCACGCGCTGCAATTGCTCGAGATGCGGCTCGCCCGCGAGCCCGGCTGGCTCGCGGACGTGCTGCCGCTGGCCGGCGACGAGGATGCCCGCGTGCGGTTCCAGGCGGCGATCGTGCTGGGCGCGGCCGGCGACGGGCCCGAGTCCCCCAAAGCACGGGCCGAGGACCGGCGCATGGAAGGCGGTGTCGCCGCTGCCCTGGCCCGGATCGCCGCCCGGGACGGCTTGGACCGCTGGGTGCGCGCCGCCGTGTTCAGCTCGCTCACGGGGCGCGAGCTGGGTTTCCTGACCGCCCTCGGCGCGTTACCGCGCGGCGAGCATCAACTTCAGCCGGAATTGCTGAGCGAGCTGGGGCGATTGCTGGGGGCGAGCCAGCCGAAAGAGACGTGGCCGGGGCTGGTCCGGCGGATCATCGACGCTGGGCCAAGCTTCTCGCGCGACGGACGCGCGGCCCTATTGACAGGGCTCGCCGAGGCGGCCCAGGGCCGTCTCGCCTCGCGCGGCACGGGGGATGTCCTGTCCGCGGTGATCGGGCCGGCCTCGGAACAGAGTGACCTGATCGGTTCGATCCGGGACCTCGTCGCAGCCATGAAGCAGATCGCCCAGGATCGGACGCAGCCGGTCGCGCGCCGCGTCTCCGCCGTCAGACTGCTGGCGTTCGCTGGCTTCGAACAGGCCGGTCAGACGCTGCTCCGGCTCGTGGATCCGGAGCAGCCGAGCACTCTGCAGGCCGCGGCCGTGCGAGCCTTGGGGTCGCATCACGACGACCGCGTCGCGACGTCGTTGCTGGCGGCCGGGCACTTCGCGACCTACCCGCCGTCGCTGCGCGACGAGGTGCTATCGACCCTGATTGCGCAGTCGCACCACCTGGGCGGTCTGTTGGCGGCGCTCGAGGACGGCCGGGTGCCGACCGGAGCGATCGACGCCCTGCACCGCCGGGAGCTCACGCAGCACCGCGACCCCGAAATTCGCCGCCGCGCGGCGCAGCTCTTCGGAGCCGTCCAGGGGGACCGGGCCAAGGTGTACGAGGCGTACAAGGACGTCGTCACCGCGAAGGCCGACCCCAGGAGCGGTCGCGCGGTCTTCCGGCGTGAGTGCGCCTCGTGCCACCGGCTGGACCAGGAGGGTTACGCCGTCGGGCCTGACCTGTTCGGCATCCGCAACCAGCCCAAGCCGGCGATCCTGCTCCACCTGCTCGTGCCCGATCACGAGATCACGCAAGGGTTCTCGGCCTATACCATCGCGACCAAGGACGGGCGCGTGCTCACGGGGCTCGTCACCTCGGAGACGCCCGCGAGCATCACGCTCCGCCAGCCGCTCGGCAAGGAGGACACCATCCTCCGAGCGGAGATCGACGAAATCTCGGCGAGTCCGCAATCCCTGATGCCTCAGGGGCTCGAGAAGAGCATTTCGCGCCAGGAGTTCGCCGACCTACTTGCCTATCTCAAAGGTGAGGGGTAAGCGTTCAGTTCCCTTCGGGGCGACGAATTCTTTGTTGCCAGGTCAGTAGGCAGAAGGCAGTGAAGACGGCGAGGAGCTGGTTGCGGGGTCGGTTTGTGTGCAAGTCCTGGATCTCGTGAGAGTAGTGACGCGACGCGACCCTTGTGGCAACGGGAGAGTTTGACGAGTATGCCATGTTAAGCGGAGTTGAGGGGCAATGCGGCGCAGCTCGATGGTGAGCCACTGCGTCGGAAAGTGGCGCGTCCCCGAAGTCACCGGATGGAAAACCGTTTACCGGATCTGACCTTGCGCCAAGTAGCTCGGGAAAGGAGAATCAGTCAAATGTGAAACCTTTTGACATCCCGATGATACGGTATCATCGAGCGTCGGGGCCGCCACCGATTCTTCAACCTTCCACTACGGCCGCGACATCATCTCGTCGGGATTCGATCGGCGTCTTCGGTCCTTCCGGTCTCATCGATTGTCCCGAACGGGTGCAGCCCCGAGCCGAGCTGCTCACGCGGCGTGTTCCGGGAATTCTGTGGACAAATCCCGTCGCCGCGCGGTTAGCTTCTAGGGGGTGTCATCATGGCGGCGGATTCCAGCGGATCGAGCGAGCTGTGTCGGCGAATCGAGCGAGGGGATGAGGCTGCGCTCCTGGAGTTGTTTGCGTGCCACCGCGACCGGCTGAAGCGGATGGTGAAGCTCCGGCTCGACCGCCGGCTCCAGGGGAGGCTCGACGCGTCGGATGTGTTGCAGGAGGCATACATCGACGTTGCTCGGCGGGCGCGGGAGTACGTGGCCAGCCCGTCGATGCCGGTGTTCCTCTGGCTGCGCTGGATCACGGGTCAGAGGCTCGTGACACTGCACCGAAAACACTTCGGCAGCAAGGCGCGGGATGCGGGGTTAGAGGTTTCCCTCTGTCATGGCGCGCTGCCCCAGGCCACCTCGGTCTCGCTGGCCGCCATGCTCCTGGGCCGGCTGACCTCTCCCACTCGTGCCGCTCTCCGAGCCGAGCTCCAGCTCAGGGTGCAGGACGCCCTCAACGCCATGGAACCGATCGATCGGGAGATCCTCACGCTGCGCCACTTCGAGGAGCTGAACAACAACGAGACGGCCCAGGTCCTGGGGATCGGCAAGACCGCGGCAAGCAACCGCTATGTCCGCGCGCTGAAGCGTCTCAAGGACAGCCTGGCGGGGATACCGGGTTTTCTGGAGCCATGACCCCTTTGGTACTCTCCGCGGTGCGAGGAGGATGAGGCATGCCCGAGACCGATCTGACCTCCGGTGCCGACCGAAATCCCATCGAGATGCTGGCCGAGGAGTTCGTGGAGCGGCAGCGACGGGGCGAACTTCCCTCGCTCTCCGAGTACACCCGCAAGTACCCCGAGCTGGCCGATGCCATCGCCGACCTCTTCCCCGCTCTCTTGGTGATGGAACGAGTCAAGCCGGTCGCCGAGGGGAGACCCGCCAGCGGCGGTCCGGACGCAAGTTCTCTGACCGATCTCGTCAGGCATGCAAGGAGCCGCCTCGGTGATTTCCGGATTCTCCGCGAGGTCGCGCGCGGAGGCATGGGGGTCGTCTACGAGGCCGTGCAGGAGTCGCTGGGCCGCCATGTCGCGCTCAAGATCCTTCCGCTGACCGGCCGGCTCAGCTCCACCCAGCTCCAGCGGTTCAAGCTCGAAGCGTGCTCTGCGGGGCGGCTGCACCATGGGAACATCGTGCCGGTCTACGGCGTGGGAGAGCACGAGGGAGTGCACTACTATGCCATGCAGTTCATCCATGGGCACGGCATGGACGCGATCGTCGACGACCTCCGGCGGCTCCGCGGCCTGGCCGACGGCAAGCTGGCGTCGCGATCGGAGGAACCGACTGCGTCATCGGCCGTGCCGAGCGGTTCCATGGACTTGGCCCGTTCGCTCGTGGCCGGCGCGTTCGCGAACGCCGGGCTGGACGGCCATGCCCTGGCGTCCACCGCTTCAGCCGCGCCGGCATCCTCGATCGACGCGACTATCAGGGATGCCGGTCTACCCCCGGCAGAGCACACATGCGACGTCCTTTCGCTGTCCGCCCAGCCGGAGACGGCGGCCGCGGGCTCGGACGCGATCGACACATCGTCGGCCTCGCTGGGGACGGAATCGCAATTCTACCGCTCCGTGGCAAGAATCGGCGCCCAGGTCGCCGACGCCCTGGCCTACGCTCACCGGCAGGGGGTGCTCCATCGCGACATCAAGCCCTCCAACCTGCTGCTCGACGTCGCCGGTCGCGTCTGGGTCACCGACTTCGGCCTGGCCAAGGTCGAGGGCTCCGAAGGGCCGACCCGCACCGGAGACATCGTCGGGACCGTTCGCTACATGCCGCCGGAGCGCTTTGACGGTTGGTCCGACCACCGCAGCGACGTGTACAGCCTGGGCGCGACCCTCTACGAGCTGCTGACCCTGCACCCGCTCTTCGGCGCCACGCGGCAGTCCGAGCTGATCGAGAAGGTGCTCCACGATTCACCCGAG
The DNA here is from genome assembly GCA_044450785.1 of Isosphaerales bacterium. Lineage (GTDB taxonomy): Bacteria > Planctomycetota > Planctomycetia > Isosphaerales > Isosphaeraceae > JBIOJM01. The sequence continues at coordinate 16,354 of JBIOJM010000131.1, read as the reverse complement.
GCGCCGCGCAAGCTGGATCCCAAGATCCCCCGCGACCTGGAGACGATCGTCCTGAAGGCGATCGCCAAGGAGCCTGGCGACCGGTACGCGACGGCGCAGGCGCTGGGTGAGGACCTCGCGCGGTTCCTCGAGGACCGGACGATCCTGGCGCGGCGGAGTACGACGGTCGAGCAATGCTGGCGTTGGTGCCGGCGAAATCCCTGGCTGGCCGGGGCCAACATCACCGCGGCCGTCCTGACAACGCTCCTGGCCATCGGTTCAACCATCGCGGCCTGGACGTTCCGCGATCAGCGCAACACGATCAGACAGGCCTTGTCGCAGGTCAAACAGTCCGAGGCACAGGAACGCCGAGCGCGGATCGAGGCTCGCGAACAGCTCTTCCAGGCGCTGTACGACCGGGCCCGCGCCCAACGGTTCAGCCGGCAAGCCGGACAGCGGTTCGACGGCCTGGCGGCACTCGACCAGGCCGCGGCGATCGCGCGCGATCTGAAGCTGCCCCCCGCGCGACTCGACCCGCTCCGCGATGAAGCGATCGCCTGTCTGGCGCTGCCCGACCTGAGACCCGAGCCCGGCGGCCGGATCATCCGCAGGCCCCGGGGCACCGAATTGGTCGCCTTCGACCCCACCATGACGCGCTATGCGCTCCGGTTCACGGATGGCACGATCCGCGTTCACCGCGTCGCCGACGATGAGGAGGTCGCCCGCTTTCACGCCCAGGGCGATCGGGATGTCGCGGTCTTCGGCTTCAGCCCTGACGGCCGCTACCTGGCGACCAGCCATTATCCCGGCTACGCCCTGACCGTCTGGGACATCGCCCGGCGCGCGGTCGCCCTGAACGATCCGGGCCCCGTATCGTGGAGACACGCGACCCGATTCAGCCCGGACAGCCGCCGGATCGCCGTGGCCCATGGCGACGGCGCGGTGCTCTATGACCTGGCGACGGGTCAGCCCAGCCAGCGGTGGCGCGGGCCGACGCCGGCGCACGACCTGGACTTCCGTGGCGACGGGGCCCGAATCGCGATCCTTTACCAAGAGAAAACGCCCACCTGCCAGATTCTCGAGACGGAGACGGGCCGGCTTGTCCGGTCGATCGCTTTGCCCATCGCCGGGGACTGGGTCGCCTGGAGTCCCGACGGCACCACGCTGGCGACGGCGTGCGATCGTACGATCCACCTCTGGGACGCCGCCACGGGCAATCGGCGGGCGACTCTCGAGGGCCACACCAACGGCGGCGTGCGCTCGGGGTTCCACCCGGCCGGCACCTTGCTGGCCAGCAACGGCTGGGATTCGCGGCTGCGACTCTGGGACCCGATTCTGGGTCGGAGCTGGCCCAGCGCGCCTGGCGACTCTGTGATCCCTGGTCACTTCAGCCGTGACGGACGAATCGTCTTGTCTCTGGGCGAGCGGCTCACGCCTTACCAGGTCGAGCCGGCCCTCGAATTTCGGACCTTGCTCAGCGTCTCGACCGGGCCAAGTCTCTTTGAGGGCCTGTCGATCCGCCACGATGGCCGGATCTTGGCCGCCGGCACCCGCCAGGGCGTGGTGCTCTGGGACCTGGCCAGCGGCGCGGAGGTCGGCTTCCTGACGATCGGCAACACGCCACAACTCACATTCGAGGCTTCCGGCGAGTTGCTCACGAGCGGTGCGATCGGTGTGCGGCGGTGGCCGGTGCGCCTCGACCTCCTCCGCGGTGAATTCCGCCTCGGCCCGCCACGCACGCTGCCCTTGGCGTCGGGGTACTTCGCGCTCGCAGCGGACAGGCTTGGCCGGGTCGTGGCTTTGGCCGACATCGACTGTGCCCACGTCTGCACCCCCGACCGAGTGTTTCAGCTCAGGTCACTCGACGACGTCCGCAGTGTTGCCGTTAGCCCGGACGGAGAGTGGATTGCAACCGGCAGCCACGGTCACAACGGCGCCCAGGTCTGGCGCGTGCGTGATGCGATGCGCGTGAAGGAGCTGGCGATCGATGGTGTCGTGCAGGTTCAATTCAGCCCTGATGGGAAATGGCTGATGAACACGAATTCGCCATGCCGGCTCTGGGAGGTCGGGACCTGGCGCGAGGGGCGGGAGATCGGCGGCGAGGGTCTGTGTTTTACCCCCGATGGCCAGATGCTCCTCGTCCGGGACCCGGACAAGATCCTGCGCCTGGTCGAGACCGAGACGGGCAACACGATCGCGCGGCTGACGAGCCCCGACCTGGGCGACGTGTGGGGGGCGACGTTCAGCCCCGACGGGTCGCGCCTGGTGATGAATAACCGCGCCGCGCATGCCGTGCAGGAATGGGACCTTCGCGCCATCCGCGAGCACCTCGACCGCATGGGCCTCGACTGGAACAGTCCGGCTTATTCCGACGACGACCCTGCTAGATCGTCGGCGCCAAAACTGCCCCCTCTCCAGGTCGACTACGGATCGCTGGCCGACGAGCTCGAAATCGTTAACGAGCCGTCCGAAGTGGTGCTCGAGCGCCATACCGCGCGGCTGAAGCGCGATCCCGACGACGCCCATGCCTATCACCTCCGCGCTCATGCGCTGGCGAAACTGAGGCGGTTTCCGGAAGCGATCGAGGCCTTCACGAATGCGATTCGCCTGCGGCCAATGGACGCCCACGTTCGGGCTGTTCGGGGAATCGTCCATCTGGAACTGGGACAAAAACAGCCGGCGATCGATGACTTGGAGGCCGCGCTCAAGCTCGACCCCGACCAGCGCCTGTTCCCAAAATGGCTGTCCGAGGTTTGCACCGCCCGCGCCTGGGAGCTGGCGACGGGGCCCGAGCAAGGGCGCGATCTCGACCGGGCGCTGCCACTGGCCCGCCGGGCGGTCGAGTTGAGTCCGTGGGATCCCGTCTGCGTGAGCACCCTGGGCGTCACCCTCTATCGCGCTGGCCGGTATGCCGAGTCGATCACCATCCTCGAGCGCAGCCTCGACGCTGGCCGTGGTGAGACTGAAGCCTGTGACCTCGTCTTCCTCGCCATGGCTCATCACCGGCTGGGCCACGCCGACCTGGGCCGCGCCTGGCTCGAGCGCGCCGCGCGCTGGATGCAAAACCACCCCGACCCCTATGCGCGAAGACCCGGGGAGCGGGCCGCCTTCGGCGAGCGAAGAGGCGGCCAGCTCGCGGCCTTCCGCGCCGAAGCCGAGGCCGTGCTGGCCGGGCCACGTGCTGGCCTCCCGGACGATGTCTTCGCCGACCCGCGGTAGCGAATTCCGCGGGTGAGTTGAAGTGGGGATGCTCATGACCAGAGACGTCCCCGGCCCTTTTCTCCTGTTCATCCGGCTCAAGGTACCCATGATGAACGATTCCGTCTCGCCGGCTGGCTTTCCAACGACCCACTGGAGCCGGGTGGTCGCGGCCGGCGACGTGGCCAATCCGGGTGCCGGTGAGGCTCTGGCCGAGTTGTGCGCGGCGTACTGGTTCCCGCTATACGCCTACATTCGCCGCAAGGGGAACGGTCCCGAGCAAGCCCTTGACCTGACGCAGGGGTATTTCACCCGCCTGCTCGAACGCGGGACGGTAGCCTCGGCCGATCCGGCGCGGGGCCGCTTCCGGTCGTTCTTGCTCGCCGACTGCCGCCACTTCCTGGCCCACGAGCGCGAGCGCGCCGCCGCCGCCCTCAAGGCTGGCCAGCTCGCGGCCGATCGCGCCTTGCTCGCGGAACTCGAATCGATCCGGGGGAACCGCGCCGAACACTGGGATCGGAAGCGGACCGACACCGAGTACGCCGCCGCGTTCCGCAAGGCCGGGCTCGACCTCGACAAGACCGAGCCGGCCGAGTCGGGCAAGTGGCTGGCGGCGCGATCCGAGCCGATGGAGCTGGCCGGCTACCTCGACGACTGGGCCTTCGTCCGGCGATCGGCTCGGCGGGAAGAGGCAGCTTGGCGGCGGCTGGTGGCCGCCGCACGTGCGGCCGATCCCGACCCGTGGCGCGACGCCCTCCGCGCCAGGGTCGGCACCACGGACGCGAGTGCGCTCGCCGAGTTCCGGCGGCTGGCTGACGACCAGAAGGCCCTCGACGCCCAGACCGCGCCGAGCCTGATCTTGCTGGCGATTCAACTCAAGAAGGGTGCCGGGGACCACGAGCGGGCCGCTCGGGTGCTGAGGCGTGCCGTGGCCCGCCACCCGGCCGAATTTTGGGCACAATATGAGCTGAGCCAAGTCCACGGCGCCAGTTCCGGTCAACTCAGCGAGCTGTACCCCCGCCCGGAGGAGTCGGTGCGGCACCTGACGGCCGCGGTTGCGATCCGCCCCGGGAGCCCCGGGGCCCACAGCAACCTCGGCAATGCCCTGTATACCCAGGGGAAAATCGAGGAGTCCGTCGCCGAATTCCGCGAGGCGATCCGGCTCAAGCCTGATTTCGCCGCGGCCCGCAACAATCTTGGCAACGTCCTGAAAGATCAGGGGAAGCTCGACCTGGCCGTCGCCGAATTCCGCGAGGCGATCCGGCTCAACCCCGACGGCGACGAAGCCCACGGCAACCTGGGCATCGCCCTGAGGGTCCACGGGAAGCTGGGCGAGGCCGTCGCCGAAATCCGCGAGGCGTTCCGGCTCAACCCCGGCTTCGCCGCGGCCCACACCAACCTCGGCAATGCCCTGAAAGACCAGGGGAAGCTCGACCTAGCCGTCGCCGCCCACCGCGAGGCGATCCGGCTCAAGCCCGACTTCGCCATAGCCCACAACAACCTCGGCATCGCCCTGAACGACCAGGGGAAGTTCGACGAGGCCGTCGCCGCCCACCGCAAGGCGATCCGGCTCAAGCCCGACTTCGCCGATGCCCACAACAACCTCGGCATCGCCCTGAAGGACCAGGGGAAGCTCGACGAGGCCGTCGCCGCCGACCGCGAGGCGATCCGGCTCAAGCCCGATCTCGCCGCGGCCCACATCAACCTTGGCATCGCCCTGCAAGACCAGGGGAAGCGCGACCTAGCCGCCGCCGAATACCGCGAGGCGATCCGGCTCAAGCCTGACCTCCCCTTGGCCCACTACAACCTCGGCATCGCCCTGAACGGCCAGGGGAAGCTCAACGAGGCCGTCGCCGCCCACCGCGAGGCGATCCGGCTCAGGCCCGACTACGCCGATGCCCACCACAACCTCGGCAACGCCCTGCAGGTCCAGAGGAAACTCGACCTAGCCGTCGCCGAATATCGCGTGGCGATCCGGCTCAAGCCCGACCTCGCCTTGGCCCACGTCAACCTCGGCATGGCCCTCCGGAGTCAAGGCGCCTACGCCGGCTCGCTCGCCATGCTTCGCAGGGGGCACGAGCTGGGGACCAAACAGCCCGGCTGGCGCCACCCGTCGGCGCAGTGGGTTGCCCAGGCCGAACGGATGGCGGCGCTGGCCGCGCGGCTCCCGGCCTTGCTGAAGGGGGAAGACCGCCCGAAAGACGTCCTCGAGCGCCTGGCCCTGGCTCAGATGTGCTACGATGCGAAACGGTTCGCCGCCGCCGCCCGGTTCTGGGCCGGGGCCATGGAAGCCGATCCGAAGCTTGGCGACGACCGCCGGGCCGGGCACCGTTACAACGCCGCCTGCGCGGCCGCCCTGGCCGCTTCTGGTCAAGCCAGGGACGAGCCACCCCCCGACGACGCCGCGAAGGCGAAGCTGCGACGGCAGGCCCTCGGCTGGCTCAAGGCCGAGCAGGCGGCCTGGGGCAAGCTCCTCGAATCCGGCCCGCCCCAGGGACGTCCGGCCATTGCCCAGACCCTGAATCACTGGAAGCAGGACAACGACCTGGCCGGAATCCGCGAAGCCGGGGCGTTGGCGAAACTCCCCGAGGCCGAGCAGAAGGAATGGCGGGCGTTCTGGGCGGACGTCGAGGCCCTTCTCAAGCGAGCCAGGCCCCCTGAACGCCCTACGGAAGAGCTCTTCGCCGACCCACCGTAGCGCTTGCCGCCCTTGATACAGAGCGACCCGGTGGAGCGGCACACCAGTCCCACGACGCATCGGCGGAAAAAACCGTCGGAGGGAACACACGCCCTGTGGACAAACCGCCGCGGCGCGCGGTTCTCATGATGGGCGGCCGCACGTCGCGTCGCCCCGAGGTTGCTGAGAGAGGAGACAGCACTCATGAACCGGAATCGCGTTATAACTCACGTATGTCAAGAAACGAGGCGGGCGAGGTCCCTTCTCGATCCAGTTCCGGGTCATTTCCTGCGTCCCTCCGACAATGCCGCGCCTCGGTTTGCCGAAACGTCTGGGAAACTCGGCTGAAAACCGACGTAGTTCCCAGATCGTGGTTCCGGTCTCGCGTTTCGCCGTAGCGAGAGTTCTCTCGCCTATCTCTTCTGGGGAGGTGATTGATGCGTCATTCCACTCGAACTCTGCAGCACGCCGTGTTCGAAGGCAAGCACAAGCGGCGGTCGCGCGCGCGCCGACCGGCCGTCGAGGGGCTCGAGGAGCGTGCCCTGTTGTCGGCCGCGCATGATCTCGCGGTCCACAAGCACTTCGCTGTTCCCGACCCGAAGCCCGTCAGCGGTTACCAGCAAACCAACCTGGTGTCGGACATCCCCAAGGAGAAGGCCCAGATCACCGACCCGAGCCTGGTCAACCCCTGGGAGATAAACTTTCCACAGGACCAACACGACGATCCTTACGTGTGGGTCGCCGACCAAGGTGCGGGCGTAGCCACGATGTACAAGATCAGCTCCGACGGCAGCACGGTCACGAAGTCGCCCTTGACGGTGACTATCCCCACGGTCGCCCCCGGCAAACAGACCGGCCCAACCGGCGTGGTCTACAATATTACCGAGGAGTTCTCGATCCCAGGGACCGGTGGCGCCAGCGTTCCCGCCATGTACATCTTTGACACGCTCCAGGGCACCATCGAGGGCTGGAATCCGGGCTCTTTAGGCGGCAACAGCTCGGCCGAGATCATGGTCAATAACAGCTCGACGGCGGAGTACACCGGCCTGGCCGCCGGCAACGTCGGCGGTCAGCATTACATCTACGCCGCCAACGATAAAGCGAGCCCGGGTATCGAGGTCTACAACGGTTCCTTTGACCGAGTGACGCTCGCGGGCAACTTCGTCGATCCGAAGCTTCCCAAGGGGTTTACGCCCTATGGCGTCCACGACCTCGGGAACGTGCTGATCGTCACGTATCGAGGCCCCAAATTCCAGGGTGGGGCGGTCGCCGAGTTCACCAACGACGGCACGTTTGTGAAACAGATCGCCTCTAACGGGGCGTCGGGACCCCTCCAATCACCGTGGGGAGTGGACCAAGCACCCGCCGGTTTCGGCAAGTTCAGCAACGACCTCTTGGTCGGCAATTTCAGCACCGGGCAAATCGATGCCTACAACTTCAGTGGACGATTCAAGGGAAAGCTTGCCAACCCGAAAGGCAAACCGCTCACAATCCCCGGGCTCCGGACTATCCATTTCGGCAGCGGCCTGGGGGCTTCCGGGCCGAAGATCGCGCTGCTCTTCACCGCAGGGATCGATAATGGGAACGACGGGCTCTACGGCACGATCACGCCCGTCAGCAAGCCCACGTGATCCCTTCGTGAGTCGGACCGGTTTCGCCGACCCGAGCGTGCTCCGGCAAATTGCTCGGGCCGGCGAATCGCCGGCGGTGGTCCGGACAGCGCTGCGGCGCCCTGGAGACACGACCAGGACGCCCTAGTGCTGTGTCACAGCTAAAAACTAGGGTTGGGGAATTCTGCCCGACCGGGGATGATGCGGGAAACACGGAGGTTTCCCATGAACAAGAAATATATCGTCCGGCTGACGGATCAGGAACGGGACGAGCTGGTGATCGTGCTCAAGAGGCTGAAGGGTACGAGCGAGAAGGTGCGTCGCGCGCAGATCTTGCTAACGGCCGACGCGGATGGCTGGAACTGGACCGACCATCGGATCGCAGAGGCGTTCGGCTGCCGAACGAAGACCGTCGAGAACGTGCGTCAGCGCCTCGTGGAGCACGGCTTTCGAGAGGCGCTGGACCGCAGCAGGCGTGACACACCGCCGGTCGAAAAGCTGCTCAGTGGCGAGCAGGAGGCGCGTATCATCGCCACGCGGCTGGGATCGCCTCCGCCCGGCTATGCCAACTGGACGCTGCGCCTGCTGGCGCGGAAGGTGGTGGAGTTGGGGATCGTGGAATCTGTAAGTTACGAGACAGTGCGGCGGACGTTAAAAAAAACGGCATGACGAACCGCAAGATCGAGTACTGGGTCATCCCGCCCGAGGCCGACGGTGAGTTCGTGGCCCACATGGAAGAAGTGCGGGAGACCTACGCAAAGCCATTTGACCCGACGCGCCCGGTCCTGTGCATGGACGAACAGCCGGTGCAATTGCTGGGCGCCTTCTACGAGAGCTTCGCAGCCGCCCGAGCGCGGCAGCTTGTCCGACGCATCGACTTCTGCTACACGCCCAAGCACGGCAGTTGGCTGAACATCGCCGAGAACGAACTGAGTTCGCTGACGCGCCAATGCGTGGCTGGTCGCCGCTTCGCCCACGCCGGAGCGCTACGAGTGGAGACCAGGGCTTGGTCGTCCGACGTCAACAGCACACAGCGCGGCGTCGACTGGCAAATGAAGATCGATGATGCCCGCTGCAAACTCGCGTCGGTCTACCCTAGAATTAAGCTGTGACAAAGCACTAGTGGAGTTTATAGAGGGACCTCGCAAGCGGCCCTCGAGCTGCCGCCCCCCCGTGCTTCTGCGGCGCCGGCCGAAACTCGGCCTCCTCGACATTCGCGGTGGCCGGGATCAATTTTTCGCGGATGTTAGCTCAACCATCGCAGTGCTCCATTCGGAAGGTGAACGGCGCACGGAATTGGACCGTCAGACATCCATTTTTCGCGATTCCTGGGTGTCAGATACGATGCCGCACGGTAGCGCTTGCCGCCCTTGATAGGGTGCGATCCGGCGGAGCGGCGCATCAATCCGACGACGCATCGGCAGCAAAAACCGTCGGAGGGAACGAACCGCCTGTGGACAAACCGCCGCGCCGCGCGGTTGTCATGATGGGCCGCCGCACGTCGCGGCGCCCCGTGGTTCCCTCCAGAGGAGACGTCACTCATGAACCTGACAAGCTTGGCGCACCGGCTGCGGCGGACCAAACGGCGACGCCGATCAATCGGACTGGCTGTCGAATCGATCGAGAGGCGGCTGGCGCCTTCGCCAGCCCTGCCTGTACCACCACCGCACGTCCCGAGCATGGTGGCAGCGGCCTTGCCGCATGAAGCCCCAGCGGGGAATGGAACCACAATCGCCGCGGCCCACGAGCCGCCCGATCCCTGTTAGCAGTTATGGGAGCTAAACACCATGATCCGCAAGTCCTTCCACAGACGCCCGGAGCTGGACGCGATGGAGTTGATGTTGCCGCGACTGGCCAAGAAATGGCAATCTTCAAGATCGTCCCGGTGAAGGGGAAGCACGCGGAACACGGCAGGATTACGATCACCTTCAACAGGGTCAACAACTAGCCTCAGAACCAAGAAGCCGCTCAAGTTTCCGCCCTCGGTCGAGCTCACCGTCAAGGCCGCCCATCTGCTGGACCGACTCGGCAGCCCGCTGGACGACGGCCGGAATTACCTGGCGGTTTTCAGGAAAAGCTAGATGACCACTTGGCGATGCAAACGAGCCGTCACGATCGCTTCCCTCGATTCTCAACAGGGACAGACTGATGAATCGGATGATCTCGCGAGGCGGCTTTTTTCGAAAAAATGACTCGAGATGCCACTCCCGGCGCGTGCGCCGGAGCTTCCCCGCCAGTCCGATTGCAGAGCACCTGGAGGACCGGACGCTCTTGAGCCTGAACTGGGCCCTTGTCGGTCCCGGCCTCCAGTCCATCTTTTCCACACTGCAAAGCAGTGTCAACGACCACTTCCTCAATCCCACATCCGGCTACTCGCTGCCTCTGGTGGGCACCCAACTCGGGCAACCCAACGATCCCGTAGGGCAGGTGTTCGCGACCCTGGCCCAGGGGATCTCTTCAGCCTTCCAGCAAAACCCACCCGTCCAGGGCCAACAACCCCAGGACGTGGTGGTCTCCGACCTGAACACGGCCCTGGCGTCCTACCAACCCCAGGTCACCAACACCAGCTTGTCCACAAGCCAGGCGACATTCGCCGTGCAGGCGTCCACGACCACACCCACCACTCTCACCGAGTCGGTCGCCCTGGAGCTCGGTTTGCCCGGACTCGCGTCCTTGGCTGTGACCACCAGATCGGTCGTCACCGCCCAGCTCACTTTCAAAATCGAGCTATACTTCGGCCTCGATAAAACCGGCGTCTTCGTCGACCCGACGCAGAACAGCGCCAACAATCCACTGTTGCAGGTCGGGCTTAAGGCCAACCTCAGCGGGTTTACCGGCGCGGCCGCCACGCTCAACGGCGTTCCCGTCGAGGTGACCGATAACGCCCAGGCTCCGAGCTCGCTCGATGTCCCGGTGACGTTCAATTGCTCGGCGACGAGCCTGATCTACGACTTCGCTGAATCAAACATCGACCAGATCAATTTCGACAACAGTGCGGTCGGAAACGTCAACCTGGCCTACGCGCTCGACGTCGCCGACGCGCCGGCGCTCACGATGGATCTCAGCGTCAATTGGCCTTTGAACAGCGTCACCAGCAATGTGAGCCCATTTGACGCTTTGAGCGACGGCGAGGTGCCGAGCGTCACCTTCGATGCGGGCGTTGACCTGAACTCCCTGAGCAACGAGCTCAACGCGGCGTCCAGTCCCCTCATCCAGGAGCTTGATAAGGAAATCAAGCCCTTGCAGGATGTCGTGAATTTCTTCTATCAGCCGCTGCCCGTCCTCTCGAACCTGGGCATCACCGTGACGCCCAGGACCTTGTTGCAGGACTTCCTGCCGATCAACGACCAGGGCTTTCTGTCATTACTGGATACGCTCCACGATTTCGTCGACGGGACCGGCAGTTTCTCGTTTCCGCAAGGAGGAGAGTTCAATTTCGCCGGCAGTACACTGGCCTCGAGCGTGGATACGCGCACGAATATCAACTTCTCGGCTCTCCTCTCGTCAATCGAAACGCAGGCCCAACAAGACTCGCAAACGGTCAACACGATCCAGACATTCCTCGATGAACTGGGCGCAGATCTCGATGGAACGGTCGTCCTGCCGGTGCTGACGGATCCGGCGCTGGCGTTCGACGCCATCCTTTCGAACGACAACGTGGCGCTGTTTCAGTACACGTTGAACCCGATTAACCTGCCCAAGCTGGCGAACATCGATCTCGGCCCGGCGATCGGGCCGATCATTCCTCCCATCCCGCTCTTTCTACAGCTCACCGCGAGCTTCGGACTCTCCGCCGGATTGACCCTGGGCTACGATACGTACGGTTTCCACAATGCGGCGGACGATCCCATCGACGGCCTGTTCATCGCCAACGTCTCGGCCCAGTTGATCGGGAGCATCGGCCTGACCGGGGAGCTGGATCTGGGCTTGGTCCAGGCCGGCGCCAACGGCTCGCTCGGATTGAGCTTCGGCGTCACGGGAATCAACACGACGGGGCCGAATACGCACACCGTCGACACCGTCGATCAGAAAAACAAGCCACTTTCGGAAACGGTCCTGCAGCTCGATGATTTCACCAACGATACCGTGAGCGGCGGACCATTCTGTCCCTTCACCGTCGGGGGTTCGGCGGATCTCAGCCTGTCGGCGTTCGTCCAGGTCGGGGTCTCACCCTTCGACCTCAATTACTCCTATCCCCTGGGCAGCATCACGCTGTTCGATTTCAGTTGCCCTTCGTGCCAGCCGACGGCGACGCCGCAGCTCGCGGAGTTGTTCGACAACCCCGACCCCAGCAACCCGCCGATCCCCGGCCTTCCCGTGGCGGACATCGAGCAACAACTGCCCAGTACCACCCGGGTCCTCGTGCTCGACATGGGCGATTTCGCGTCGCGCCGTCAGAATGTCAACAGTACCGGAGCCACCGACGAGGATTTCGACATCTCCCTGCCGACCGACCAAAAAGGCATCGCCGACAAGGCCCTGCTCGTCAGTGCCTTCGGCGCTGTCGAGGAAATCCCGGGAGCCGACACGGCGGGCACGACCATCATCGCCCTGGAAGACTCCGGCTCGACGCCCGAGACCGTTACGGTCGACCAGGGCGTCGCCGCCAGTGCCTACTGCATCGGCGGCCCTCACGGCAATGATTTCCAGTACATGGGTACGGGAAACACCTACATGAAAGGGGGGACCTGGGATGTTTCGCAAGGCAACCCGGGCCAGCTCAAGAAGCCGATCCAGACGCTCAACACCCTTCAAGGGGGTTTCGGCCAGAACACGCTGATCGGGGGCGATCTGAGCGCCAAGGGCTACGACGCCGAGAAGCAGGCCGCATGGAACATGCTGATCGCCAATCCCGCCGAGGTCCTGGGCGCCGGACAGGACGGCGGGCAGGACGATTTGCTCCAGGCCGGCAACGCGGGTGCCACGATGAAAGGGGGAGGGTTCGGTAATGACAACTTCGACGGCAGCGACGATTCCCTTGCCCAGTCCGACCCGAACTCCGTCGACCCGTCCATGCCTTCCCAGTACGTGATGATCGCGGGGAAGAACGACAAAGAGCTTGGCGGCGATTCTATGTTGGCGGGTTACGGCCAGACGGACTTCCAATGGCAGGAAGGAGCCGGTCCCCTTTCCGTTAGCGGTTACACCACCCTTTGCCAGCTCGACGTCCTGGGCGACCAGGCCGGCGAGACCTGGACGCTCTCGTCAGCGAACACGGATATTCCCAGTGTCTTGATCTCGGGCGAGGACAAGGATCAGCAATCGGTCGGCCAGATCCAAGAATCCAACGTCCCGACCATCAGCGTCGACGCCGACGATCAGGCCAACTCCGGAGGAGAAACCTACGTCATCAACGACCTGAGTACGGTCACCGTGACGCAGGTGAACGTCAACCTGCACGAGTACACGACCGCCCCGGACGCCAACGGCGATCACGTGATCGTCAACGGGCCGGCGGGGGACGATATCGTGAGTCTCGGCGTCCAGCAGGTCGCGACCGGCCAGTATGGCTCGAACGGCCAGCCGATCTATCAACAACAATGGACGACGACGGCAATCACCACGACGTACGGCCCCAATCGCACGACGGTCACTTACGATATTGACGCACCCTTGCCCAAGTCGAGCGACTCGCTCGACGTCAACACCTTCGCCGGCGCCGACTCGGTGACGGTGACCGACACCCAGCCCGCGGCGACGACGGTGTCCACGGGCGGCGGCAAGGACACGATCAACGTCGGCGGTCCGAGCAGCGCCCTCGACGATATCCAGGGACCTCTGTTGCTCGACGCGGGCGCCGGCTCCAATCAGATCACGTTCGACGACGCCGCGAGCACCGTGGGTGACATCCTCACGCTGACCTCGAGCCTCGCGCCGGATCACTCCGGGCAAGGGACGTCCACCCCACAAGGCTACCTGCTGCGTTACGTGGGCCAGATTGTGAATCTCTACGGCCAGGGCCCTTCTTACCGCTACCCGATGACCGTTACCTTCCAGGCCACCGGCGGAGATTTCTCCGGCGGCGTGTCGCTCACCGGCACGTATTCCTTCGACCCGGCCCACTTCGACCAGATCTACGTGGAAAGCGTCTTGCCCAACGCCCCGACGACCGTGCGAACGAACGGCGAGGACGACCAGATCTACGTGGGATTCGACGGTGGGCCGAATGGCGCCACCTCCGACCCCACGAGCACGCTCGACTACCTCGCCGCGACCTTGGATGTCATCGACGAGAGCGGTCCGTCGACCGGGCTCACCGTCGACGATGAGGGGTCGCCGCGCTCCGATACGTATCGAGTCACGGCGAGCGACGTGGCACGGGTGAACGAGCCGGCCGAAATCCAGTACCAGAGCATTGGCCAGCTCCTCTTGAAAGCCGCGACCGCAGAAGACAACACGATCGATGTCCTCGGCACGGAATCCGGAACCACCACGACCGTCGACGCCGGAGACGGCAATAACGGAATCACCGTCAGCGATTCGTCCCAGAAACTCGATGAGGTCCTCGGACCTCTCACCGTCAACGGCGGCACCGGCCAGGATTCGTTGGCCATCGACGACTCGGGTAACGGTCAGGGCCAGACCTACGAGCTCACGGCCACGCAGCTCGAGCGCGTCGGCCCTCCGGTCATCCAGATCAACTTCAATGCGATCTCCAGCCTGGCGTTCGATGCCAGTGAGAGCGGCTTCACCAACGACATTCTCGTCACCGGCACGCCGAGCGGTGTCCCGGTAACCGTCCAGACCGGTCAGGGGTTGGCCGACCTCGGAGCCATCTCGTTCGATGACATCCAGGGGCCCTTGACTTTCCAGTGGAGCCGGGGATTCGACTCGTTCGTCGGTCTGGACACGGATGCCGGTGAATCCGCGAGCTATCAAGTTCTGCCCGACCGGATCACGCGTACCGGCGCCGCGACCATTCAATTCGACGACGCAGGCGATCCGCTGACCAGCATTTATCTCGCGGCCGGGGGACTGAATCCAGCCGAGATCGATGTTCCAAGAACCATCAACGCCACGGCTGTGACCGTTTTGGCGGGCGATGCCGCCGATCAGGTGCTGGTGAGCAATCTTCAGGAAGACCTGGACACGATCCAGGGTCCACTGACCATCCAGGGCACAGCCTCGACCGTGGCCCGCTTGCTCGATCAAAACGGACCCCAGGGGCGCAGTTATACCATGGACGCCCGGTCGCTCACGTTCAACGGGTCGCTACCGGCAATTGCGTTCAAATCGCTCGGCGCATTGGATCTCGAGACCGGCAGCGATTCGCAGACCGCGGTCCACGCCACGGCGGCGGGCACGGCGATGACTCTCGACCTCGGGCAAGGCGCCAACACGGTCGTGGCGGGCTCGGTGAAGGAGCAATTGGATACGATCGCCGGTCCGCTCACGGTCAAAGGCCAGAGCGGCCAAGATGTCCTGACCCTCCTCGACGATGGTACGACGTCATCGAAGGTCACCTATACCCTGAACAGCAACAGCGTGGAGTGGTCGAGCTCGTCGTCCAGCGGCTCTGTCGATTATTCCCATCTGAAGACCGTGGCGCTCGAGGGAAGCGTCGACTCTGCGACTTATGACTTGCAGAGCGCTGCTTCGAACACGCAGTTCCAGGTGGTGGCCCATGGAATCGATAACTCTCTCGACGGAATCAGCAGCCTGATCGGAGTCGCGGACGAGGTCTGGTCGATCACCGACATCGATACGGGCAGCCTGTTCGGCAATGTCGGTTTCACCGACATTCAGAATCTTCATGGCGCGGCAGGAACCGACGTCTTCGCATTCGGGCCGGCTGCGATGATCACCGGCAAGATCAGCGGTGGAGGCGGGAGCGACTGGCTCGACTACTCGGCCTACAATCATCCGGTCGCGGTCAACCTGGCCAAAGGCACGGCCACCGCGGTGAACGGGGGAATCGACGGCATCGAGAACGTCCGCGGGACTGCCTTCGGCAACAATCTGGTCGGCGATTCGCACGGCAATGTCCTGGTCGGGGGTGCGGGGATCGACGTGATCAAGGGCGGGTCCGGCCACAGCATCCTGATCGGCGACCAGGGCAAGGACTCGATAACGGCCAGCGCGGGAGGCTCGATCTTGATCGGTGGCGTCACCAACCACGACGCGAGTGGCCTCGCCAACGACCTGGCGCTCGATTCGATCCTGGCCGAGTGGCAATCCACCAAGTCGTACTCCACTCGCATCAAGGACATCACGAAGGGGGTTGGCCCCAATGGGTCGTTCCGGCTGGTCTGGAAGGCGACCGTCAACGACGATCGCAATGCGAACAAGTTGACCGGCGGCGCCGGCCGTGACTGGTTCTTCAAGGGAGCCAAAGACAAGCTGATCAATAAGAAGCCGGGCGAGCGGGTGAACTGAGGGACCGAAAACCGCTGAAAGCGATCATCCGGGAACTGACAGTCATGCACGCGGAACGCACCAGCTTTGCCGGGCGCACTTTGCCCAACGCCCCGGATAAGTCGTCGGCAGAATCCGCAGCGAGCCGCCCGATGATGCCGGACGCGATGTCGATCTCTCCCCTTAGATCTCGCCCGGTTTCATCAGTAGGGATTCTCCTTCATCCAGGAAATCGCTGCTCGCCCGCCGAGTTTCGATAAGGCCGCTTTCTCGCGGATCTCGTCGAGCGGTTCTTGGAGGACCGACTCTGTGCTTTCCCGCTGAGCCGCCAGAACGACGACGACGTCCCCACCGAGCTCTGGAACAAACACGCGGACAGGGTATCCTTTCCGCTACTGCAGCCGTAATGCCGTTGGACTTGAGGCGGATGTAGACGGCACCTACTGACCGTTGCGCAAAGAATGTTAAGTCTTACTTACTCCATCTTCAATCCGGCCTGAGCAAAGAAAGACTGGACCAAACGAGGTTTCTGTCG
>JBIOJM010000130.1:0-24868 GCA_044450785.1 Isosphaerales bacterium | reverse complement strand
TCGCAACCGCTCGCAGTGTGGGCGGGCTTGTTTGTACTGATCAACATGGTTTACATCCCAATTCTCGAAGAACCGATGCTGGTGGCACGTTTTGGAGAGCCTTGCGTTCGCTACAAACAGGCCGTCCGACGATTCCTGCCTCGCCTCCATCCTTGGACACAAGACGAGCAGCAATATAACAGCGTCGCGCCGCATCACCGAGACGATTAACCGCGTCATGCCGGTTCCGGCGAGTATTTCGATCGCAAGAGCAGCGAAATTTGGGAAAACCGTGACGAAATGTTTGTTTCGCGTTATAATATAATATAATGTTCTGCCCGGATTCACCCGAATGATCGCAACAGCGGTCTGCAACAGGCCGCATATTGGATATGGGCAAACTCGCGAACGGTGTGCGTCCGCGGGTAGATCACACACACCCGAGGTCCGCACAGTTGAATCCGGATTGCGACAGCTCACTCGACGGAGATATCGGACGCCAATTCATTTACGGCAAAGAGACGGACCGCCGGAATCGGCATTTTTATACCAGTAAGGGCGACCGTGCGCGGACTCTCGACGGGTGAAGGATGTCGGGTACTCGACCTTCCGTCCGCCGACTCGGCATTGCCGTCGGCTCCGTTCTCACTCCGTCCTTCCGTCCTGCCCGCCAATTCCGCATCCATGGCAAATCCGGTGTTTTCGAGAGAAACACCCCAAGGCGTCTGGTCGCCCTCTCGAAGACGAGTCGGCCGGAAAAAATACCGTCACGCTCTAAGTAACAATCTAATATGACGTTGCGTCGCGAATGGCTTCGGACGAAGCAAAATTCCATTTGACGTAACTCCAATGCCCGTAAGGCGGTGACACCTGGGAGCGGTTTTCCCCCAACACACTCGTGTGCGCCATCGTCCTCGGTGTTTCCCTCATAGCCGTTAGAGCTCAGCCCTCCTTTGGGCGCGGAATCAGATGGTCGCTCTCCAGCGATCCCGGGCTATTTCAGCCCCGACCTCCGCCTTCGGCCGGAACGCGTCCGTTCGGTTTCTGGAAGCGCACGTCTCGCCCGCGAAAAAGCGGCCGGGACGGCCACGCTCTCGCGACCGTGAATGTCTCACTTTGCGCTGCGCGCGGTATAAATCTTGACCGCGTACGTCGTCCTTCGCTCCCGCCTCCAAAAACCGCGTCCACGCCGTATCGGTGTCATCCTGAAGTGGTGTTCAGCGAGGAGTCTCAAAATGAATCAACCGACGCAGATCGCAAAAGCTGAGGCTTTCCGTAGGCTGCACGACGGCTCAAAGCTTCTTGTACTCCCAAACGCCTGGGACGTCGCGAGCGCACGGCTCTACGAGGCGGCTGGCTTCCCCGCCATCGCCACCACGAGCGCCGGGGTCGCCTGGACACTGGGCTATCCTGACGGCGAGAGCATCAGCCGGCAGACGATGCTGGAAGCCGTGCACCGGATCGCCGGCCAGGTCTCCTTGCCCGTGACCGCCGACATGGTCGCCGGCTTCAGCCCCAGGCCGGAGGACATCGCCGAGACTGTGCAAGGCGTTATCGCCGCTGGTGCCGTTGGCCTCAACCTCGAGGACGGAACCGGTGATCCCGACAATCCCCTGGTCGAAGTCTCACTCCACGTTGAGAAGGTACGCGCCGCGCGCGCGGCTGCGATGGCAGCCGGCATCCCGGTCGTCATCAACGCCCGCACCGATGTCTTCCTGGCCGCCGTCGGGGAGCCGGGCGCCCGGCTCAATCACGCAGTGCGCCGCGCGAATGCCTATCGTGAGGCGGGTGCCGATTCACTTTTCGTCCCAGGCGTCCAGGATTCCGAGACGATTGGACACCTGGCACGGTCGATCGCCGGCCCGCTCAACATTCTGGCTCGCGCGGGCACACCGCCCATCTCCGAGCTTGCCCGGCTCGGAGTGGCACGCGTCAGCGTCGGCTCCGGCCCGATGCTGGCGGCCTTGGGCTGGCTCCGGCGAATCACGGCCGAGTTGCTGGGAACGGGTACGTTCGCGGCCATGACCGAGGAGGCGATCTCCTATGCAGAGATGAACAGCCTGCTCAAAAGGTGAAGGAGCTGGCTTGACCGCATGCTTACTTCAGCAAGTACCTGAAAGGCCACCAGACACCTTACGAAGCCGGGATGAGCACTCAGCCGGTGCGAGCCCAACTTTTCATCACCCAAGTTGACCCTATAGGCAATCATGACAGCGCCGTGAGTATAATCGATCGATGAGAAATCCCTTGCTTCTTTGGGCGTACGGAGGCTTCTCCAAAATGCGATCGTTGAACAAACGACTCGCGCGGCTTGGCATCGTCCTGATCGCTTGGGGCTGGATGTTCGGCGCATCCAGTGCGAATCCGGCGCGCGCGGGCCGCCCCGTCGATTTTGACCGCGAGATCCGGCCGATCCTTTCGGAACATTGCTACGCGTGCCACGGGCCGGACCAGAAGGCGAGGAAGGCGGACCTGCGGCTGGATCGCAAGGAGGACGCGTTTCGCGACCGCTCGGGCTACGCGGTGATCGTACCCGCCCAGGTCGACGAGAGCGAGCTGATCCAGCGCATCAGCTCCGACGATCCCGATGAGGTGATGCCGCCGCCGAAGTCCAAGAAACGCCTGAACAAGCAGCAGATCGACCTCCTGCGCCGGTGGGTTGCGGAGGGGGCGAAGTGGGATGGCCACTGGTCCTATGCCTTGCCTGCAAGCGGCCCGCCGCCCCCGGTGAACGATCGACGATGGCCACGGAACCTGATCGATCACTTCGTGCTGGCTCGACTGGAACGCGAAGGATTGCATCCTTCGCCCGAGGCTGATCGCGCCACACTGATCCGCCGCGTCAGCCTCGACCTGATCGGCCTGCCCCCGACCCCCGGTGAGGTAGACGCGTTCGAAAACGACCGCAACCCCGGCGCCTACGAGAGGGTCGTGGACCGGCTGCTCGCTTCACCGCACCATGGAGAGCGCCAGGCGCGGCCATGGCTTGACCAGGCGCGCTACGCCGACACCAACGGCTACGAGAAAGACGGCGGCCGTTCGATTTGGCCCTATCGCGACTGGGTGATCCGCGCCTTCAATCGGGATCTGCCGTTCGATCGGTTCACGGTCGAGCAAATCGCGGGCGACCTACTCCCGGACGCAACGACCGACCAGCGCGTCGCCACCGGCTTTCATCGCAATACGGTCGTCAACACGGAGGGTGGAATCGACGACGAGGAATTCCGGGTCGCCGCCGTCGTCGATCGAGTCAACACCACGATGCAGGTCTGGATGGGAACCACAATCGGTTGCGCTCAGTGCCATGACCACAAGTACGACCCGTTCGCGCAAAAGGAGTATTTTCAGCTCTTCGCATTCTTCAACAACACCGCCGACGGCGGCGGCAGCACCGCGCCCGACGTCGCCCTCCCCAGCCCCGAACAAACCGCGAAGCAAGGCGCGATCCGCGCCAAGCTGGCGCGGTGGCAGGCCCAGCTCGACCAGGCAACCAAGGCCAGCGCCAAAATTCCAACTTCCGAGAAGGAAATCACTCTGAAGCCGATCCGGGACAAGATTGCTGCCTTGAAGAAGCAAGAGACAGCCATCCGACCGGCCACAACCATGGTGATGCGGGAGCTTCCGCAGCCCCGAGCGACGACCGTCCTCATCCGCGGCAGCCACAACGTCAAAGGCGAGCCGGTTTCCCCCGCGGTGCCGAAGGTCTTGCACCCCCTGTCCCCAGATCAACCGCTCAATCGCCTGGGCCTGGCGCGGTGGCTGGTCGATCCCCGCGACCCCCTGGTCGGCCGGGTGATCATGAACCGGCTCTGGGCCCAGGATTTCGGCCGGGGAATTGTGGAGACCAGCGAGGATTTCGGCGTGCAGGGCGAGCCGCCGAGTCATCCGGAGCTGCTCGCCTGGCTCGCCAAGGAATTCACCGGGCAGTCGTGGAGCTTGAAGGCGATGCATCGGTTGATCGTGACCTCGGCGACTTATCGCCAGTCGTCTCGCGTCACTCCCGATCGGCTCGAGCGCGACCCTTACAATCGCCTGTTCAGCCGGGGACCTCGGTTCCGCATGGAGGCCGAAATGGTCCGTGACCAGGCCCTGGCGGTCAGCGGACTCTTGAAACGGGCGATCGGCGGCCCGAGCGTCTTCCCCTACCAGCCCGAGGGGATCTGGTTCGCCCCATACAGCAACGACCGCTGGATCGAGAGCAAGAACGGCAACCAGTTCCGCCGGGGACTCTATACGTTCTGGCGCCGTTCGGCTCCCTATCCCGCGTTCATCACCTTCGACGCCCCGAGCCGCGAAGTCTCCTGCGAGCGCCGCGCCCGGACCAACACCCCCCTTCAGGCGCTGGCGACGCTCAACGATCCGGCCTTCGTCCAGCCCGCGGCTGCTCTGGCCAGGCGGATCTTGGCGGAGTCGAAGGGGACGATCGAGGACAGGGCCGTCCTTGCATTCCGGCTCGTGCTCGCCCGCAAGCCTCTGCCGGCCGAGTCGGGCCATTTGGTCGAGCTCTATCACGAAAACCTCGACCGCTACCGCCGCGATCCCGCCGCCGCCCTAGCCACAGCCATGACCGGGCTCGCCATGACCATCAGCGCCGGCGGCCTGGACAAGGCCGAGCTCGCTGCCTGGACCGTGGTGGCCAACGTGCTCTTGAACCTTGATGAGACCTTGACCAAAGGCTGACAATCAACGTCGGCCTTGTACGGCGTGACGCCCGGATCGAGTCGAATGTGAACCCCAGGAGACGACTGATGAACCCGCGGGAAGAGATCCTCAAGGCGCAAACGCGGCGGCAGTTCTTCAAGGACTCCGTCACCGGTCTGGGTACGATCGCCCTTGCGTCGCTGATGAACGAGGGCCTCTTCGCCGCCGCCCCGGATCCCGAGTCCGCCGATCCGCTCCGCCCCAAGGCGCCTCATTTCACACCTCGGGCCAAGAACATCATCTACCTGCACATGGCGGGGGCCCCGTCGACTCTCGACATGTTCGACCACAAACCAAAGCTCAATGAGCTGAACGGTCAGCTCTGCCCCGATTCGTACATCCGGGGCCAGCAGTTCGCGTTCCTCAAGGGACCGCCCAAGCTGCTCGGTTCGCCCCACCGGTTCGCACCGCGCGGGAAATCGGGCCAGGTCATGTCGGACGTCCTGCCGCACCTGGCAACCGTGGCCGACGACATCGCGATCATCCGATCGATGTACACGGACCAGTTCAACCATGCTCCGGCTCAGTTGTTCATCCACACCGGATCGGCGCGGCTGGGGCGGCCGAGCATGGGTTCCTGGCTGTCCTATGGGCTCGGGACCGAGAACCGTGACCTGCCGAGCTTCGTCGTCTTGGTATCGGGCACCGCCGCGCCGGACGGTGGAACCTCACTCTGGGGAAGTGCCTTCCTGCCGACGATCTATCAGGGAGTCCAGCTCCGATCGGCCGGTGATCCCGTACTCTTTCTCTCAAACCCCGCCGGCATGACCCGCCAGCAGCGCCGGCGGTCGATCGACAAGATCCAGGCACTCAACCAGCTCCACCTCGACGCCGTGGGCGACCCGGAGATCCTCACCCGCATCTCGCAGTACGAAATGGCCTACAAGATGCAGACCAGCGTGCCGGATCTCATGAACATCGCCAATGAGCCACGCGCGATCCACGAGATGTATGGTACTCGCCCCGGTGAGAGCGCTTTCGCCAACAACTGCCTGCTGGCTCGCCGCTTGGTCGAGAGCGGCGTCCGCTTCGTCCAGCTCTACCACTGGGGCTGGGACCAGCACGGCAATGACCAGTCGAACGACATCCGATACGGGCTGGTCAACCGCTGCCGGGAAACCGACCAGCCGATCGCCGCCCTGATCAAGGACCTCAAGCAGCGCGGGCTCTTCGACGAGACGCTGATCGTCTGGGGCGGCGAGTTCGGCCGGACCCCGATGAACGAGGAACGCAACGGCTCGAAGTGGCTCGGGCGCGACCATAACCAGCACGCCTTCACCGTCTGGATGGCTGGGGGAGGCGTCAAGCGAGGCATCAGCTACGGTGCGACCGACGAGCTGGGATATCATTCCGTGGAGAACCGGATGCACGTCCATGACCTTCAAGCCACCATCCTCCAGCTCATGGGGCTCGACCACACGCGGTTGACCTACCGTTTCCAGGGCCGTGACTTCCGGCTGACCGACGTGCACGGGAATGTCGTCAAGCACCTGATCGCATGAGCTGGGACTGACACCGACTCCTCGCCCGGGTATGGAATGGACAAGATCGACCTTGAGCCTATTTCAAATCGGCTTGACCGACCATCTCGAGGGCCCGCGGGACCAGCCCTCGGCGGCGATTTTCGACGACGTGGTGGACTTGGTCCGGCTGGCCGATCAGCTTGGCGTGCAATACGCCTGGTTTTCGGAGCACCACGCCCATGCACATCACGGACACTTGCCCACGCCCTTGCTTTTCGCGTTGCACCTGGCTGGCCAGACTCAGCGCATCCGTCTGGGCACCGCGATCATCTGTCTCAACCTTCACCATCCGCTCGACGTCGCCGAACAGGTGTCGGTCGCGGATTTGCTGATGGGGGGGCGAACGGCCGTTGGGTTCGGCAGCGGCAGCACGCCCGAGGAGTTCGGCTTCTTCGGCCTCCCCGAGACCGATGACGACGAGCGCCACGCACGCTTCGAGGAGGCGCTGCGGCTCATCTGCTCGGCATGGAGCGAAGGCGGAATCGGGGCAAAGGCAGGGACGAGCGAATCGCCGCGGTACTTTCCTGTCCCGCCGCATCAGCCGCTGCCGGTTCCGACAGCCGTCCTGCCGCGCCGCTGCTGGGTGGCGGTGAACAGCCTGGGCTCCGCCCGGATCGCCGGGGCGCTCAATTTCAACATGTTCTTCTCCCACCTGCGGACGCCGGAACAGTACCGGCAATACCGCGCCGCCTACCACGCGGCAAGTGGCATGGGGCTGGTTGCTGCCAACCGTCCGGTCTTCGTCGGCCCGGACGATGAGAGCGCCTTCGCTCGCGCGGAGCCCGCCCTTCGAATCCTCTGGCGGCGCTTCCGGCAGGAAGGCAAGATACCCGCCGAGACTCCGGAGCCCGTGCGACCCCCGGACTTGTGCGCGCATCCCATCAACTTCATCGGCGGCGGCCCGGAGTCGGTCGCACGGCAACTCCGTGCGCTGTACGAACAGGTGCCCTTCGACGTCGCCAACGTGGAGGTGCGATGGGCCGGCCTGACGCACGAGCTCGTCCGCGACAGCCTCAGGAGATTGATGGAGGACGTGATGCCGACGATGGAACCGTAATTTCCAGAGACCGAGGTGGAGCTGCGGGCTTAGAACGGCTGAGGCCGACGACGGTGCCGATTGAGGAACGCAGGTAGACTCGCATGGCAATTGGGCGTCCGGTATACTGAAGTCAACGTCTCGGACGTCAAAGGTGTTTCGTTTCCGCTCTCGACCTGGACTTATACCAGCTACGACGACGTTCACCTGCACTCTGGCGATCATCGTGAGAAGTACGAGCTGTGAAAACAATCGATTTCGCTCAAGCCCCGCCAGACGTGGCCCGTCTGCTCGATCAGGCACGGGATGAAGACCTCATTGTCCGCTTGGCGGATGGCAGTGAATTCTTGCTGGTCGCCATCGATGACTTCGATGAGGAGATCGCCCGGACCCGAAACAATCCGATCACTTCATCACGGTCCGGATGAGCCACGTCACCAAGCTCAGCACGACACTGATCAGCAGGCACGTCACAACTGGGAAGTAGAACCGACTGCTCTTCCCCTCGATCACGATGTCGCCAGGGAGCTTGCCCAGCCTGGGAAAGTTCGGGGCGAACACCCAGATCAGCCCGACCCCGGCGATGATCAGGCCAAGGATGACCAGACCCCAGCCGAATCCGCTGTCGGTGCCTGCATCCGCGCCTGTCCCGTTCATCGCAGCCGTCCTCTCGAGCTCGACGGTCGTCTTCTTCGAAACCTCAGCGAATCACCTCAAACCCGGCGACGTTGATGAAGCGACCCTTGGAGCGTTCTGGCTTACGGTCGAGAATCGTGATCGTGAGGCGGTGGCTGCCGGCGGGCAGGCCGTCCTTGACCCACTCGAAGGGCTGGTCGCGCTGCGGGGCGTACTGGTCGACCTTGACGACCGGCCCATCGTCGATGCGGATCTCGGCAATGCCGGCGTCGTCGAAGCGGTACCCGATCCAGCGGATGCCCTTCCCTTTGAACGCAAACGCGACCGACGCGCCGGGGCGATCGTTGTAGCGAAACGCCTCGGATTCCCGCCAACCATCACCCGAGAACCGGGCGAGACGATGCGAGTATCGGTTCGGGTCGAGATAGAGGAAATAGGGCTCGCCTTGCTTGAAGGCGTGGAACGGCTGGACGAGCAAGTCTTGGTCCGAACGCGCGTGGTAGGTCAGGGGCTCACCCTTCGAGGGGACGAGGGCTTGCGCCAGGTCGAGCTCGTGAAGCAAGGCACCGGGGTTCCGCGCCGGCGAACGGACCGCCATGGCAACCGGACCACGCATGATCATCGCTGGAAACGGCGCGGAAGAGTCAAGCGGTCGGACGTCGAACTTCATCGGTAGGCGAACGAGGACGTGGTCGCCGTTTTGCCACTCTCGACGCACCATTGCCCATCCGTGCGCATCGACGGCTGCAACGATCGGCTCGCCGTTGACCGAGATGCCAAGCGGACCGGCCAGCCACGCCGGCGCGCGCAGCTTCAGGCCGAAGGCTACCGGTCGACGCAACGCGATGATCAACTCGGTCGACTCGGTTTCCGGGAAGCGGGTGACTTGGCGGAGCGTGACCGGACCGCCCGGACGATCCCAGACGACGGTCGAGGGAACGAACAGGTTGACGTAGAGGTCGTCGGCACCATGGAAGTAGACGAGGTCATGGAGGTCGGCGAGCGCCATCGGGCGCGTGCCCGTGCAGCACGACCAGCCGACGGAATGGTTCCGTTTCGCCCCGCCCAAGGCGCTGTAGTCCGAGTAATAGAAGACGAGTCCGTCGGGCGACATCGGGATGGTCGCCGCGATGGCGTTGTAGGCCAGACGCTCGATCCAGTCGCCATAGCGGGCATCGCCGGTGATCGTCATCAGGTACTTGCAGAGCTTGAAGACGGCGAAGGCCCCGCACTGCGTCTCGAACGAGTTGTGGGTGTAATCCGTCTTCCGCCGCCATGCGGCGCTGGGTAAGAGCTGCTCGTCTGGCCCGAATCCTCCCGTGGCGAAGCATTGGTGGGCCACGAGGTCGTCGTGGGCGTGGATCAAGGTGTCAAGGAATCGCCGGTCGCTGGAGTGAAGGTATGCCTGGGCCGCACCGCCCAGATTGTTGACGTGGCTGTAGGCGTGATAGACCTCGGTCCGCCGGCCGTTGCCGCGGTCGCCGAACAGGTCGCCCCCGCGGGCGAATAGGTCCCAGTACTCGGTGTAATGCCAGACCGCCGCGAAGTCGCGATACTTCCGATCCCCAGTCGCCCCGTAGGCACGGTAAAGGTTCTCGCTCAGCGTGTACCACTCGGACCCGCTGAAGGCGTAGGCGTTCGTCCGGTCGAGGTTCTTGACCGCCCAACCGGTGATCTTCACGAGGGACTCAGCCGCTGCTTTACTCTTGCAGTGGACGACCATGTCAACCAGGCCGCCGACCATCTTGTCGTAGATGTAGTGAGGTGCGTTCGGCTTCCGCGAATAGAAGAAGTAGCCGTCGGGCTCGATGCATTCGGCCCAACCCTGGAGCAATGCCTCAGCCTTCTCGCGACAGGCAGGGTCGCCCGTCGCTGCGTACAGCCGGGCCAGGCCGGAGAGGACCTGGCCAAAGACGTGGAAGATATCCGACGAGTACCAGCCCCCCAGGTTGGAGCCCGGCGCCGGCCGGCCGACCCGCTGGCGAAAGCCCTTGAGCAAGTCATCGTTCGGGATCCGCAGATAGTCGTCGCGGGCGGCGTCGACTTGCCGCCGGAGCAGCCCCTCGTCAAGACTCACCCCGTGATAGCCGAAGGGCTCCATTGCCAGACGAATGACGATGGGCGCCGCCGGGGACGTCCCAGGATCGGCCACCTGGCCAGGCACGGCGCGGAGCATCATGGCGATGAGCAGGATTGGCATGGATCCCCTCTACGCAATCGATCTCAACGGCAGTCCGACGGCAGCCTTCAGGTCAAACCCGAGAGTACGCCACCGCCGCAGAAGTTCGGGTTTCCGAACTTCTCGATGTGATGGCCCATGCCGTTGGCCAGGGCCAGCAGGAGCCGGTTGTGGGGCACCTTCTTGTACTTGATTGAGCGCCCCATGCGGAAATCCAGGCCGTTGCCGGCGAGCACGAAGGGAATATCGTTCAGGGTGTGGGAATTGCCCTTCCCCAACTCATTGGTCCAGACGATCAGCGTGTTGTCCAGCAGGCTGCCGCCACCGCCCGGCTCGGGGGTCTCCGCCAGCCGCTTCGCGAGATAGGCCATCTGCTCGCAATACCATTTGTTGATCTTGGTCAGGCTCTCCTGGGACTTCTTGTCGCTGTCCGGGTTGTGCGACAGCTCATGGTGGCCTTCCGTCACCCCGATCCAGCGCATCCTGGCCCCACCGACCGAATTGGTGTATTGCAGCGTCGCCACCCGGGCGAAGTCCGCGGCGAAGCTGTTGACCATGAGGTCGATTTGCATCTTGCTGGTCTTGGGCATGTTGGCGTTCTCATGCTTCACCCCCGGCTCGATCTCGGGAACCGCATGGCCGATGTCCCGGCTTCGAGTGTCCTGAAGCTCCCGCTCCATCTCGCGGACGAAGGTCGCATGCTCCTCCAGCAGTTGCCGGTCTTCCGTACTGACGACCGAGCCCACCTTGTGAAGGTCGTCCTCCAGATCATCGAGGATACTCTTCAAACTTTCTTGATCCTTCATGCGACCATACAGCTTGGCGAACATCTGATAGGGATCGTCGATCGGCGCGATGGGCTTGTTCGGCCCCGCGTAAACCATGCGTGTCCAGGTATCCGCGCGATCCGGTACCATCACGCCCCACTCCAGCGACCCAAACCGGGTGCGCGTTTCCGGCTTGCTTTGCAAGTGGTTCTTGATCTCCTGATCGATCGAGAGCCCTTTGGCCCATCCCGCCGGAGTGTCGGAGCCACCCTGAATGTTTCCGGGGAACAACTCGATCCCCGTTAACAGACAGCCCATGCCGCGCATGTGGTTATCGCCGTCGCCGCGGACTTGGTCGCAGACACCGTGGAGAATCAGCGTGCGGTCACGAAACGGCTCCAGCGGCTTCAAGCTTTCCTTGAAATGAAACGACGACCCCTCCTCGTCCGGCCAGAACGCGGAGGGCACAACGCCGTTGGGACTGAACATCACGACCAGCCGCTGCTTGCGCCGCTGTTGATTTGCGAAGCCCAGGCTAGGCAGGTTCAAGATGAACGGAAGGGCCGTCGCGCCAATACCCAGATCGCGGATGAACGCGCGCCGGTTGCTTCGGTGGGTCATGTCATTTCTCCGGAATGAAGCTGGCGAGACGGAGGCGGGTCGGTTTGGGATGGTAGGCGTGGCGTTCCGCTCGGTGGCTCACCACCGGTGTTACCTCAGTTTACGACTTTTCCCCCCGCGGTGTCAAAGCAGACGTCGCCATGATTTCCACCATCAGCTTGTGAATGTTGAATTCGTGCGCAGCGAAGAATCGCCTCAGGTCCGACAGTTCCTTATAACCGAAGGCACGGACCGGCTGCTTGACCAGGTGATGGAACAACTGCTGGACGAAGGCGCTGTGCGCCTCTTCGCTACTGGCCAGGAACGCCGCGATATCACGAACGCCGTCGAACTTTACCACCTCACCCGCGCGGGTTTCGTAGGACCCCGCCGTGTCGATCGACTGCCCTTTCTCCTCGTTTCGGTATCGACCGACGGCATCGAAATGCTCCAGGGTAAATCCGAGGGGATTGATCATGCCGTGACACGACTGGCACGATTCGAGTTTGGTCTGCAGCGTCACTCGCTGGCGCGTTGTCAGGTCCGGGTGGAGATCGGGCGCCAGCGGGGCGACGGCTTCGGGCGGCGGCCGGAGCACCCGGCCGAGCACGCTCCGCGCAATGAAAACCCCCCGATGGATCGGCGAGCTCGTTGCGGTGTAGGCAAAACTCGCCATCAAGTAGGGGTGAGTGAGCAACCCGGCTCGCTCGCGCGGTTCCAGGTAGACCTTCTGGAACGGTGCATCCGAGGATAAGTCGGCGCCGTAGAACTGCGCCAGGCGGCCGTTCAGATAAACATAATCCGCGCGCAAGAGCTGGCGGTAATCCGAGGCCTCGCTCCCGATCACGTCCTCCAAGAACAGATCAAGCGAAGTCCGGAGATCGGAGACGATACCCTCATTGAACCGGGGAAACCGTTGGGGATCTTTGGCGATGTCAGGGACTGGATCGACCTTGAGCCATTGCAGGAAGAACTCGCGGAGCTTTGAACGGGTACGCAGGTCGGAAACCATGCGTTCGGCCTGGCGGGCTACCTGCTCGCGAGTCGCGAGCCGGCCGGCTGCAGCAGCCTCCAGGAGCGGTGAGTCGGGCAGCGAGTCCCAGAGCCCGAAGGAGATCCGAGACGCCACGTCATAACCGTCCAGTTTGCCGCCGCCAATTTCACGGTAGAGGAACCGGGGCGATTTGAGTACCAGAAGCATGGTCCGCTTCAGGGCCGTTTCCAGATCCCGGGCGCCCTTGAACTGCCGATCGATGAAGAACGCCTGTTGCTCGGCCGAGAGCGGCCGCCGGAATGCCCGCTCGGCGAATCGCTGACAGAACTCGCGGAGTTTCGCCTCGCGGTCGGCGGCATCGTCCGCAACTCCGGCTAGCTCCTTCTTGTGGGTGACGACGTAGCCGGCCACCTCGATGGCCGCATCCGTCGTGGCCTGATCCCAGGCCTTGGATACCGACGTGCCGCGCTCGTAGCCGGCGCTCCGATCGTCCGGCGGGAAGGGAGTCTTCAAGACGAATGATTCCGGCACTGAGCTC
This sequence comes from Isosphaerales bacterium, assembly GCA_044450785.1. Lineage (GTDB taxonomy): Bacteria > Planctomycetota > Planctomycetia > Isosphaerales > Isosphaeraceae > JBIOJM01. Next base: position 11,915 of record JBIOJM010000130.1, on the reverse strand, counting down.
GGCGAAAGGTTCCGCCGCGGTATCACCTCGAAGGCCCGCCGTGGTAGTTTCCATTCGAGCGCGATCGATGACGTCTTTTCCTTGGACCGAGACAACTCCAGTCGTAGCGGATAGGCACGCCCGCCCAGCAGGTAAATTGACGCGCGATACTCGGTGTCATTGCCCGACTTCACCAAGGCGTCGATCAGCGGCCGAACCTTATCGTTGATCAACAGCCGCACGGCATTTTCCGTCTTGATGAGAAATTCGTATTCGCCCGTCTCCGGAGCGAAGAGTGACCCCTGCCAGGTGGCCCTGAATTCCTGCGAGAACGGCCTGAAGGACGCCAAGGGCACAAAGAGCACGGGTATCCTTTGCCACCGCTTGGAGACATCCTTGAGCGCCTTCTGTTCAGGAATCGGGCTGTCCGTTCCAAAATCGAAACGGATCTCGGAGTCGATTCGATTCAAGGAGCCGCCACCACCGTTACCGTCCCGCCGTCGCCTGCCCCTGCTGCTGCTGTACTCAGCCTTCAAACCCCGCTCCAGATCCCAACGGCCCGGGGTGCGGAAACTGCCGATCAGGTCGGCGACCGCGTTGCGATACTGGTGAACAGTCAAACGAGAAATCTCGATCCGGGGCGCTCGAAATCGATTGCGGGCTTGCGCGGTCTTCGAGTAAAACGCCTCGTAAATGAAGGCGGCAACCTTTTCGGCATCCTCGCCCACGCACTCTCCAGGAGCATCCTCGGGCATCGTCTTGGCGATCAAACTCGCCAGCCTGGCCACCGACCGGTTGCCCACAAGCGGAACCGGGTAATGGTCGTCCGTGCCTTCTCCAGAAGCTCCATGGCATGAGGCACATTGCTGCCGGTAAATCTGTTCACCGGTGCGAGCCGGACCGGCGACAACCACGCCAGGGACCAGCGCCGCCATGAGCCACGCGAGCAACGTTCCCATGTAGCCACGGGAGGAACCGAACACGGGTCGTTGATTGGTCTGCATTTTGTCCCTTGCCTGGATGGTCGGTCGACTCAAGCCTTCTTGCGGGCGTTGTCCGAAAGCGAACCACGGTCCCGCTGGTTCCCCTTGACCTTCTCGGGATGACAGAATGTCTCGTCCATGACGATGCGGTCGGGCCTGTCGCCGGCATAGACCCAGATCATGGCCATCGATTCGAGCGTCAGGTTGATGAAGTAGTGGCAGCGGCCTTGGGGTACCAGCGCGGTGGCGTTGTCAGAGAGCTCGTAGCACCGCCCCTCGACAATGCAAGTCGCCGTCCCCTGCACGATGGTGATCGACTCGTCGAACTCATGGCGATGGCAAGGCAGACGCGCACCGGGCTCGAAGACGCCGTAGCCGCCACAGATTCCCTGCGCGCCAAGCTCGGCGCTGAAGAGGTCCTGGAAGAGAGACCGCGGCGCGAGCTCGAACCGTGCCGCGGGGTTGTTGCGGCACAGACGCTCGGCCCCCGTGTGACCGGTTGCATCCGGGGGCTGCTCGGCCGGCGTGAACCGACCGTTCACCCAGCGCTGATCAGGGGCCGCCGAGGCCATTGCGACGTGAATCACGGCAGAACGGTTGGTTGAAAGGTTCACAATCCGGCGCGGGAGGCGTGCAGGAACGGCGACGGCGTCCAGCAACCCGAGTCGATAACGGCGATCCTCGACGTCGACCGCCACCTCGCCCTCCATCAGTACCAACGCCTCAGCGAACAGCCGGGTGTACAGCGGATGCGAAGCCTTGGGCGCCAGGGTCAACAAGCCCGTGAACAGGTTTCGCGCGCCGTTGTGCGCGCCGACAAGCGGAAGTAGCACGACCCCCGGCATCAGCACCGTGAGCCCGGTCCCTTCGGGGCGCTGAATCACTTCGCGGCGGTCGGTGACAGCCCAGGTCGGCTCGGTTGGCGTTGGCATGGTCGGGACCAAACAAGCAAGGACCGAAGATGAACTGATTCCCCGCGCCCATCACGCGCCGTGAACGCATCGGCCATGGGCGCGAGTCTAACTCGCCGGGCTCGCTCGATCAACTTTCTTGTACGCAGTGAAGACGCCGGCGCGGGCATGGGTACGTTCTTCGAGGCCGCGCATCGCTGGTTCATCGAAGGGCTGAAACGTACGGGCGATGCGGGCATTCTCGTCGACTTCGGCCGGGCTGGAGCAGCCGATGATCACGGTCGAGACCCCGGCGAGGCTCAGGACATAACCCATGGCCTCGCCCGGAGTGAGCGGAATTGATCCCCCGTGCAGAAGAGCGCCCGCGGCATAGACTTTCATGCCGATGACACCCATGCCGCGCCGGCCGGCCTCGAGCAGCACGGTCCGGACAAATGACAGGCGGTGAGTATCGGCCGCATTCAGCGCCACGAGCACGGTATCGAAGTCGAATCGGCGCATCGCTTCGAGCAGGATGGCCGGGTCGTGATGCCCGGTAAGGCCCAGGAACCGGACACGCCCTTCCTCGCGCGCCTGAAGGAGTGCCTCGAGCGCGCCGCCGCGGCTGAAGATCGCCTTCAAATCACTGGACGTGCGCAGGTCGTGCAGTTGCCAGAGGTCCAGGTGGTCGGTGCGCAGCCGCTCGAGGCTCTCGTCGAGGAGCCGGAGCGATCCGTCACGCGTGCGGTCGTGAGTCTTGGAGGCGAGGAAAACCTGGCGGCGGCGCTCGCACAGTGCGGCGCCGTAGTAGTCGAGGCTGCCGGCGTACGCCGGGGCAGTATCACAGTAGTTTACCCCTTGGTCGAGCGCGCGGTGGATCACGGCGACGGCCTCGGCCATCCGGCCGTGGGTGCGAAGCACACCTTCGCCTCCCAGGGCAAATTGCGTCACGTAAGAGCCCGTTTGACCCAGCGAACGACGCGGAATCGGTGGATCAGGAACCTCGGTGCCGCCGCAATGAGTAGCATGTGTGATCGTGGTCGTGGTCATGAGCCGTCTTCCTCTATCAAAGATTTGATCGCTTTACCACTTCGGACCGGGTTTGATCCGAGCGGTGACCACCAGGATCGCGCAGGGCGACTCGCCCATGATCCGCCGCGTTGCCTCGACCCCGTCGGTCCCCGGCATGAACAGGTCCATCAGGATCAGATCGGGCACGTCCCGGCGCGCCAGCACGACCGCCTCGGCGCCATCGTTCGCCGTCCAGGCGACCTCATGCTCACACGTTGACAGCACCACCGGGCGCAATGCCTCCCGTGCCGAGGCCACGTCGTTGACGATCCCGATTCTCATGCTGAGTGATTTCGACTCCCGTGGCCCACTGATTTGGCCCGGTCACTTTATGAGAGAAACGTCGAGGCATACAAGCCGCGATTGGTCAAGCCCCCATCGGCCCCATCGGCCTTCTATTGTAGCATCGCGGCCCGACTTCCACCGCCAACTAAGTCCCGGACCGATCTGGTACTTGAAGCACCGACGGCTCCATCGATGCTCAGTACCGCTCAAGATCGCCGAAGGTCCAGCAACATCCTATGGCGCGCAATGACGTCGTAGACGATTCCAACTCGCACGTAGGCTCGCGGCTTAAAACAGGCGCGGGAGATTTAACTCACTCCCAAAAGCCCGCGATCAAAGCCTTCAAGAGGAGAATTGCACCCTTTGACCGCTGCCCGACCGTTCCGAAGCCGGAGACGAGCTGCTCGCCAAGACGGTCGATGCATCGGACAATTCGAGAAAGCTTAAAATCTGGAGTTGCAAAATGATCTTCTTGACAGGATTGACATAGCGTCGAATAGACTTCGCGATATCAATCACATTCCCTCTTTGCTGTCTGCTGGAGGGTTCCTTTGCGACAGTTTCTGTCATTTTGTGATTCTGGATGAGCGAGGTCACTCGTGGGGGGCGCCGATCAGGTCGGCCACGGTGGTTAGAAACGTCTGGTCGTGGAAGCTGCTCTTGGTGAGGTACGCGTTGGCGCCGGCGTCGAGCCCCCCGATCCGGTCTTCCTCGCGGTCCTTGTACGAGACGACCAGCGGCGGCAGCCGATGAGTCTGCACCAAGGCCTCGCCCGCCAGACCCATCAGGCGCGTCAAGCTCTCGGCCGTTACACGAACAACTCGGTCTCGGTCGCGGTCGCGGCTGGCCGGCTCTGCCATGGCGCCCCGCTGGCCTTGGTCTCCTCCCACCACAACGGGAGGCGATGGCAAAATGACCGATCGAGGGAGTGTCTTCTCTCCCAACTGATCCAGAGCGACAGAGCTCACCTCACCCTGACTTTCACACATGGCGGCGGGAGGGGCAGCAGCGCTTTCCCGCCCGGATGGGGGCGCCGCGGATGGCTTGGGCCCATCCTGCGGCGGGGATTGGCCCTCCCTGATCACTGTCAGCTTTACCACCAGGATGTCGATTTCAGCGGCATGCCCGAACTGCCAGGCCTCCACCTCCGGCTCGCCGAGCTGTGCAACCTGCATGAGCATGTCCACGCGCTGCAGCAGGCCCGCCGACAGCGTCGTGGTGTGGCTCTCCGCCTCTATGCGGAACAGCTCCATCATCGAAAACCCCCGAGATCGCTGCTCACGGCCCCAGACTCCGCAACGCCGTGAAGACCCGCCGTTCGTCGAGCAAGCCGATGCTCCGCCCGCTCCAGGACAAGACCGCCTGGCTGAATCCAACGGCCGGATTGACCAGGGTCGCGGGAACGGCTCGCCACTGGCTGCGCGGCACTCGCTGAACTCCCAGGACTTGATCGGCGGTGAAGACCCACGTCTCGGCCCGGTCGCGGTCGCGCAGCATGACCAGCCGCACTCTTGACCCCGAGGCGGCGACGCCGAGCAAGCCGTGCAGCGAGACGCAGAGCTCGACTTGGCCTTGCAAGTTCACCAGCCCCACAAAAACCTGGTTGGAGCGGTGGGGAACCCGATGTGCGGGCCGCGGTATCGTGACCTCGGCGACGGCCTGTGTGCGGAAGGCCAGCCATTCCGCGCCGAGCCGAAAGATCAAAACGCTGACCCCTTCACCGTGCGACAGGACACTGTCCTGGTTCTCACCGTTTTCTTCACCGCGCGCGTCGCGGCCGGCCGAGACAGCCAGCCACTTGGCCCAATCGGCCAGGTATCCTGGAGGGGCAGGGCGGTCGAAGAAGGTCCGCGCGGCAGCGCCGAACACCGGACAGTTTCGGCAGTGGCTGAACGAATTCAGCTCCGGAAAGGTCTGGTCGCCGCTGATGCCGATCCTGTTCCAGCAGTCGCCATCACCAGGTGCGCAACCGTGGAGACCATCCCCCGCTGCGGAACCGGATGTGGCCGCGCTCGTCGCCATTTCAATTCACTCGCTTCCCGGTCATGGTCATCGTTCGCTCGGCGCGCTGGCGGAAACCGGCAGCCGCATTATGGTCACCGCGACGCTCGGCAAGCAGCGCCAGGGCCAAGAGTGCCTCGTCATGTCTCTTAAGTCGAGGCAGGTCGGCATCACCGCGGGCCGCTCGACGATAGGCAAAGCAGCCCGGATCGGCCACCGCTGTGAATCTCGCCTGTGCACCGGACGAGTCGAGCCGGTCGGCATGTCCAATGACGAGCAGACCGTCGGCCGCCAGTAGCCGGTCGATAACCGCGACATCGACGGCGTTGATCACGAACCCGCGGGGTGGAGGCCCCAGGTCCGAGAGCACCATGGCGATCGAGTACGACTCTTCGGCGCACGCCAGACTCAGGATGCGGAGCGGCGGACGTGCCAGCTCGTTCAACCACCCCTTACCGACATGATCCCGGAACCATAGGAACGGCCGCTCGTCGCGGAAAAACCAGCTCTCGGCGACCACCACATCTTCAATCAGCGCCTCCAGCTCCTGTGCCGAAGAACGCAGCCGGTGCTCGTAAGCAGCCAGATCGTCCAGCGCCAGTTCCCTCATGCGCCGCCGCACCGCGCGCGAAAGCAGTTGCGAGCCCACCGAGACTGGGTCCAGCCTGATCCGGCTCGCCAGCAATTGCTCGATCCCGCTTGGCTCACGCGCCATCACGACCTCGGTCCTCAGATTCCTGATCGAAACACATCCCGAACCTTGTCGACCGCGATCAACCAGGGGAGGACGACGGTGCGGCCAGGACGGGCGCGACGGGACCAAGAGTGAACCGAGAGACCTCATCCTTCAGTCCGCCCACCGCCCCGCGGAGGCTCTCGGTCACCTTGTTGAACTCGCCCAGCGAGAGCGACGTCTGGCTGGCCGCCTCGCTCAAGCGGGACATCGCGGCGCGGATTTGCTCGGCCCCTTGTGACTGGACCCGCATACCCGCCGTCACCTGGTCGAACCGGCGGTGGAGAACCTGGGCACCAGCGATGATTTGGTCCAGTTGACCGCCGATCTGTCCAACTTCGCCGACGACCTTGCGAACCTGCTCGCTGAACTTGTCCATCTCCATCACGCCGGCCGAGACGCTGTACTGCATTTCCTTGACCATGCGCTCGATATCAAGCGTGGCCACGGCAGTCATGTCGGCCAGACGGCGGATCTCACGGGCGACGACCAGGAAGCCCAGGCCGTACTCGCCGGCTTTCTCGGCCTCGATTGCCGCGTTGATCGAGAGCAGATTGGTCTGATCGGCGACCTTGGTGATCGTGGTCACGGCCAGTCAGCAGGTGAGACTTCTGCTCGACCACCCGCTTGACGCTCTTCCGGCTGGCCGCGGTCCAGCAACCGAAGATCACGCTGACTTTTTCCTGCTCGATCAACCATTCCGCTTCCCGGGCAAACGTCGGCCAGTCGGACCGCACGTCGGCTTTGACCCACTCCACGCGCCGGCCGTGAAGGCCACCATTCGCGTTGATCTCCTCCAAAGCCAAAACCTCGGCGTCGATCATCGATTGCTCGCTGATCTCCGTGCCGCCGGTCTGGGAGTGATTGAGAACGATCGTTTCGGCAAGGTGTGGCGAGCAGTCCCCGATTTCTTCGACATGATCAATGCCCCTGGTCCGCTCCTTGTGTTGCACACACCCGTGTGGATCCGCCGCCGGTGCGCCGCGGCAACGACCCGTTGCAGACCCTTCCAGGCTCGCATAGTCTGACACCCGTCACCACCGGAGTGCCTCCCAAGACCCGCCCGAACCGCACCGCAAGGGGGATCACGCCATGCTCTCCGTCTTCTGTTCGCCCAGCCGGTATACTCAGGGTAACGGAGCGACCGCCGCGCTGGGGCGCGAGATGGCCACGTTGGGCCTGGAAGGCCCCGCGCTCTTGATCGCCGGCAAGACCGTGATCAGCCGGCTGGCCGATACGTGGAAATCGAGCCTGGACGAAGCGGGGATGCGCCATGCGGTGCACTGCTTCGGTGGTGAATGCGCCCTGGCCGAGATCGAGCGTGTCAAAGCCGCGGCGCGGCAGTGCGGAGCCCGAACGATCGTCGGCGCCGGCGGTGGTAAGGTCCTCGACACCGCCCGGGCGGCTGCCGCCGATCTGGGATTACCCGTCGTCAACTGCCCGACGGTCGCCTCGAGTGACGCCCCCTGCAGCGCGCTTTCAGTGATCTACTCCGAGGAAGGCGTTTTCCAAGAATACCGGTTCTACCGCAAAAACCCTGATCTCGTTCTGGTTGACACCCACGTGATCGCACAGGCGCCGCCGCGGCTGCTGGCGGCCGGCATGGGAGACGCACTCGCTACCTGGTTCGAGGCAAAAACGTGCGCCGCCAGCTCGGTGCGGAACATGCGCGGCGGGGGTTCAACCGCGACCGCGCTGGCGCTGGCCGAGCTATGCTACAGAATTCTCTTGGCCGACGGGCCCACGGCGCTCCAGGCTGTTTCGACCCAGGTGGTCACCCCCGCCCTTGAGCGGCTGGTCGAGGCAAACACCCTGCTGTCAGGCTTGGGCTTCGAGTCATCTGGGTTGGCGGCGGCCCACGCCGTGCACAACGGCTTGACCGCCGCGCACGAGACGCACGCTTTCTTCCACGGCGAGAAGGTCGCCTTCGGCCTCCTGGTGCAATTGGTTCTCGAAGGAACCCCCCGCGTGACCGTCGACGAGGTATTGAGTTTTTCCTCCGACGTGGGGCTGCCGATCACCCTGGCCGACATCGGCCTGCCCGATTTCCCCCGCGACCGGCTTGACCCGATCGCCCGCCGCGCTACCGCACCAGGCGAAACCATCCACAACGAACCGTTCGAAGTCACGCCCGATATGGTCGCCGACGCCATCCTGGCCGCCGACGCACTGGGACGGGCCTGGAAGAAACACCATGAATCCAGACCGACCTGACCGTTGTTTGCCCTTCTCCCACGAAGTCGCTCGGCTGATCCACCGTGAGTGAGTGACGACCGCGGCTCATTTGGCCGCTGGTTGGAGCTCGACGTTGGTTTCAATCTTCAAATCAAGCGCGCCGGGGAGTTCCGTACCGTTGGCTGAGAAGGTCATATCTCCCTTGATCCGCATCTTTGCCGTGTGACCGACCACGTGACCCTCCTCGTGGTCGAACAGGATTGTTCCGTCGGAGGAGTCGATCTTCAGGTTGCTCTTGACCGCCTTGAGGGGCGTATTGGCCTCAGGGTCCTGCTTGTACGTGACCTCGATCACCTTGCTGCCGATCTTGTCGAGCATCTTGTCGCCTTTTTTCTCGGTGCCGAGGTACTCGTACTTCTTGCGGAAGGTGAGCGACTGGCCGCCGCCGATTTCGAGGACCTCCGTTCGCTCCCACGGTTCGCCGGAGCGGGCCAGAACATCCGGCAGGACGCGGAGTTCTTGCTCGAACGACCTCTTGAACTTGTCGGAATCAAACTGACTGCGGACCAGGTCGCGCACCATCGGGTCGAGCTTGTCGACTCTTTCCTGCAGCTTTTCAGTTCCCTCGATCGCCTTCACCTTGTTCTGGGCGTCGAGCACGACCGTGTAGACCACCTCGCTGGCCAGCTTGAACAGGTCGGTCAGGAAGGCGAGGTTCGGGTTGTCGATCTTGGCGTTGGGGTCGCTCGAGTCGTAGGTCAAGTTGTTGCCGCCCGGGAGCGAGAGCTGGGCTCGGAGTGATTCAACCTTTCGCTCGACCGGCAGATTCGAATCGCCGCGCCGCTTGCCGGTGGTAAGCGAAAAAACAAGGGTTCTGTCCTCCTCGCTCTCGATCTCCATACCCATCAAGGTCAAGACTTGATGCGTCTTCGAAGTCGTTTTGTACGTGAGCTTCTTCCCCTCGGGGAATTTGTGCTCGAGCTTGACTTGGGCTTGCGCCGTTCCTGACCAGCACAGCGCCAGGCATGCCAACCCGGCGGCCGTCACTACACCTCTACCGGCGCGGCGAAACTTCATGATCAACCTCCTCACTTCGAGTGCCAACATCATGGTCAATCTAACGTGAACGAACGAACCTCTCCATCGAACGAAAAAAACATGAAATCGGCCCGAGCGATTTTCATCCATCAAGGACGCCCCCACCGGACGATCTCTCCGCGGGTATTCGCCGGTAGCCTGATGTTATTCATTCAGATTGACAGCCTGACGCGCGGCTTGCCAGTCGGCCTCTTCTTCGGAGGTCATCCGCCAGGGTGGGATTGCGTCGTACTCAGCCAGCCATCGTGCAATAGCCGCGGGGTCGTTAGACTGCTCTTCTTCCGTCATGCTAAAAACCTCTCGCGGCTCCTCGGGCGTGATGACGACCCGACTCCCCTCGGGCCAGTCGGCCGGCCCGTCGAGGATGATCTGCCCATTCTTCCAGATTCCCGTGAGCGTCTTGTTCTCTGAGATCGTACTCATTTGAGGCTCCTCCTCGAACGTGGATCGCCATGGACCTTGGCTGATTCCCTCAGCACTAAATCATCACAGGGCGTGTTCACGACGTCTCTTCCATCCTACCATCGAGTGTTCTCGAATCGCGCAGTTTCCGATCCCCTTGATATTTCCCAGGGCCGCTTCTATTCTCAAATGATGGTTAAACAATTGTCTTGCACGGCAAGGACGTGGTGTTGGTTGCGGAAAGGACCGGCGTATGCGAGTCGATCATGAACGGGCCGAGACTCGATCCGGGCATCGTTGCCTCAGTCGTCGCCAGCTCCTTCGGGTCGGTGGGCTGGGCTCGCTGGGCCTGACGCTACCCGGCTTGCTCCGCGCCGAAGCCGAGCGGCAGGTGGCGCGGAGCACGATGGGCAGGCCACCGGTGACTTCACTGATCCGCTCGTGCATCCTGATCTTCCATTACGGTGGTCCCAGCCACATCGATACATTCGACATGAAGCCGAACGCCCCGGCGGAGGTCCGTGGGCAGTTCGGCTCGATTGCGACCAGCGTACCGGGGTTGCGCGTCTGCGAGCACTTGCCCCAGACCGCACGGGTGATGGACCGGCTGGCGATCGTCCGGAGCATGCACCACCCAATGACCAACCACAATGCGGCGGCGTTCACGGCCTTGTGCGGCCGTAACCCGCTCAAGGGGGACCTTGAACTCTTGAGCAACGACCGCAACGATCCGCCGTGCTATGGTGCGATGTTGAGCGCGACGTTGCCCGAGCGCCGCGGTCTGCCCACGTTTGTCGCCCTGCCGCACGTGATGCACAACGTCGTGCAGCTTCCCGGTCAGGTTGCGGGCTTCCTCGGCTCGGCGCACGATCCTTTTCAGGTGAGCGCTGATCCCAGCGCGCCTGACTTCCACTTGGGTGAGCTCGAGCTTCCCGGCGACTTGTCGCTCGATCGGCTCGATCACCGCGCGGCGCTCTTACACATGCTCGACGACCGCCGGCGCCGCGGTGACGCGATGGCTGAGGGCGCCGCCAGGACAGGAGACAGCGCGGAAGTAGGCGCCGGCGCGGGAGGCAGCTTGACCCCGCGTCTCGAACCTCGAGACGTCTATACGGAGAAAGCATTCCGCCTGCTCCACTCGCCGGCGGTGCGGCGGGCGTTTCACCTGGGCTCGGAGGACCCGAGGCTGCGCGACCGCTACGGCCGCACCAAACTCGGCCAAAGCGTGCTCTTGGCTCGCCGCCTAGTCGAAGCCGGCGTCCGGTTCATCACGGTTTTTGACGGCCAGTACAACGGGCAAACCGCCAACTGGGACGCCCACGAGAACGTCTTCGGCCGGCTCAAGAACGACCTGCTCCCGCCGGCTGACCAGGCATTCGCGGCCCTGATCGACGATCTGATCGGCCGCGGCCTGCTTGAAGAAACCCTGGTGATCGCCATGGGCGAATTCGGCCGTACCCCAAAAATCAACAGTAATGCCGGACGCGACCACTGGCCCAACTGCTATAGCATCGTCTTGGCCGGCGGCGGCGTTCGGGGCGGGATCACCTTGGGCGCGAGCGACAAATTGGGCGCCTACCCGGACACCGACGCCGTCACCCCGGCCGACCTCGCCGCCACTCTCTTTCAGCGGTTCGGACTCGACCCGGCGCGCGAGATGAACGACCTGACCGGCCGGCCGTACAAGCTCGCCGACGGCCAGCCTATCCGGGCGCTGTTCGGATGATTTGGACAGAAACGACGAAGACATGATCTTGTCTTTTTACCGATCGCCGCGTATCCTGCTCGTGCGATCAGGCTGGCGCCAACGGTTCAAAGAGCGTAACTCACTTCAAGAGAAAGAGTTGTGGCTAAGTCACAGTCATGACCCTCGCCCTGCGCCGGACGCACGTCGACAAAAAGTTGAAATCTTTCAAGTGAAGTGGGCGGGGACGCCGATCAAGCTGATACACAGTATCAGCGGAAGATGAGGTCCGCGGTCTCGCGATGATTTGGAAACGACGCCGTCTTCCAAGGTCGGTTCGGTCTCAACACTGCTGGAGTTAAGACATGAGGTCGATCTCCTTTCCGCGCGCCCTGGCAGCTCCGCCTTTCAGCCGAAACACCGGCCGAAATGCTCAGCGTCGAGCACGGTCGCTTCCATCGTGGTCTCCCGAAGGGCTCGAGGCCAGGTTGGTGCTCAGCACGATTCCCGCCGCGACGCCGGTCATCCAGATGCTGTCGGCAACAACCACCGACTCGAAGAGCGTCACGATCGAGTACCAGGTGAATCAGCCGGCCAATGCCTCGACCCCGATC
>JBIOJM010000129.1:0-25224 GCA_044450785.1 Isosphaerales bacterium | reverse complement strand
GCGTCAGGTTAATCGGTTCCGCTTGATTTTCAGGTACGCAAACCGGCGGCTAGCGCCGTACCGCTGACGAGAACGCTCCGCCGCCGTCACCGGCAAGATCGATGTGCGAGGGTTGGCGGAATCGGAGGGCGCATGATATCTCAGCGGCACGGCGCTAGCCGCCGGTGTTTGGCTTCCGGCACGCGGGGGGCATCGGCCCCACGGGCGCCGTTGCCTCGCGCCGCCCACCGTGCCAGCGCGCCGAGGTAAGCCGCTACCAGCGAGACGACCAGGCAGAAGGCGGCGAGCATTGCGATCGAGACGTCAACGGCCGGCCGGGGGAGACCTGTCTCTCCGGGTCATGACGAGGTCCATGATCAGCCGCTCCTCGCCGTCGGGCCCGGCCATGTACTGGCGATGGACGATCCGGCTGCCGTGGTCTTCGAGGCGGGTGACGGTGCGCGACGGAGGGTGGCCCTTGCCGTCGTCCTCGAGCGGCCGGCCGTGGAGCACAATCTCCTTGCCGTCGAATGGACCCTCGCTCTGCCGCAGCGACATCCGCGTCGAACGCGCATCGGTCCAGATGGTCGTGAAGCGGCCGGTCTGGGGGTCGAACCCCACGAGTCCCAGACCGGTCGTCTTTTTGCCTGCCTGGTCGAAGACAAACTCCGACTGCAGGAACTTGCCGTCGTGGATCATCGTCTGGCGACACTGGCCAGACACCTTCACCGGGTCGCCGGTCCTTGGATAGAAGGTCTTGATGACCTCCCACTCGCCGGCGAACGCCGCGAGATACTTCTGACCGGCCCCGGGCTCGGACCGAGGCTCATACGTGGATTGAGCGTCCTTCCGCTTCTCCGGCGGCTGGCCGGCACCCGCCAGACAAACGATCGCCAACCCGACGACAAGCATTCGACGATTGCAGAGCACCATGGATCGGCCCCAGTTCGAATAAAGGTGTTTCGATCTTGTCTTCAACCCAGCGTGATCGACCGCGGTCTCGATTGTAAGGTTTCGGGTCCGTTTGCGCATCGCAATGCTCCCGTCGGACGACCCTCGCCCGCCCTTTTGGTGTCCAGGCTCTTGACGTGCTCCGTTCACCGTGATGTCGTCTACATGGGCCGGTGATGCGCGATGCCCGGCTCGAGGTGATCGGGCCGGCCGCAAATCGCCGGCGAAAAACGCCCTCTCGCATCTCGCGATGATGTTCGGCAAATCGAGCATGAGGTCCACGATGACGAATCCGCTTCGCCTGGTGTTGCCGATGATGGTTCTGTGGGCGGCCGTCCATGCGCCGATCGCCTCCGCGCAGGCCGTCGTATCGTTCGAGCCGCCAAAGGACATCCGCTTCCAGACCCGGAACATCATGAGCGAGGGCACCCGCATGGCGGCGGAGCTGTTCTCGCTCAAGTCGCTGGAAGGCAAGAGGCTCCCGACCGTGATCCTGTGTCACGGCTGGGGCGGTCTGGCCAGGGACCTGCGCCCGGAGGCAATCGCGCTGGCCCGGGCCGGCTATCTCGCGGTGACGTTCGACTACCGCGGCTGGGGCGCCAGCGACGCCCGGTTGCTCCTGACCGGTCCGGCCCCGGCCGAGCGGCCGGGGCGCCGGTTCACCGCCGAGGTGCGGGAGGTCCGCGAGGTCGTCGACCCGATCGACCAGACGACCGACCTGCAGAACGCCATCCATTGGGCCTGGGGCGAGCCCCAGTGCGACAAAGAGCACATCGGCCTCTGGGGGTCGAGCTACTCCGGCGGGCACGTCGCCTACGCCGCCGCCCGCGACCCCCGGGTCAAGGCCATTGTCTGCCAGGTGCCGGCCCTGGATTCGCGCTGGGTGGTCGCGAGCGACGCGGCCCGGCAACAAACCTTCCGCGAGGCGACCGGCCGCGCCCGGGGCGAGGCCGGCTACCCAAAGCCGGGCGAACGCGTCATCATGGGCCTCCGCGGCGCGCCGATCCGTGAGCGCATGATGAACTATGCGCCCGTCGACGACGTCGACAAGGCGCCAGGCTGCGCCATGCTCTTCATCCTGGCGGAGAAGGAGGAGTACTTCGACAACAAAGACCACGCGATCAAGGCCTACGAGCGGGCAAAGGGCCCCAAGAAGCTGGTCACGATCCCCGGAATCACCCATTACGGCATCTACCGGGAAGCTCGCCCGCGGGCCCAGAAGCTGGCCGTCCTATGGTACGACGCGCATCTGAAAATGAAGGATCCGACAAAGGCCTCCACGGGGTCGGCCGACGCCAAGGATTGGCCGATGTACAACCGCGACGTGATCGGCACGCGCTTCAATCCGGGTGAGACGGCGATCGACCCGTCCAATGCCGGCCGGCTCGAGGAAAAATGGCGATTCCCCGCCAAGGGCTCGGACCTGGAAATCGGGGTCATCCATGCCACGCCCGTCGTCGTCGACGGCTGTGTCTATTTCGGGACGGCCACCGACCCGGCGTTCTACAAGCTGGCGCCCGACGGCAAGGTCCGCTGGTGCTATCGCAATCCATCCCGCGGGCAGGGGCAGACTCGATCCGAGGGGAAAGCGGTTGACCAGCGAGTGCGGAGGGCCCGCTTCCTGTCGTCCGGCGAGGGCATCATGGGGTCGGCGCTCGTCACCGATGACACCGTCTTCTTCGGCGACATCGGCGGCTGGTTCTACGCGCTCGACCGGGCAACCGGCGCGGAGCGCTGGAAGCTCAATTCCCGGTCCCAGGGCTTCCCCGGCGCCCATCCGATCAACGTCTTTTTCGCTTCGCCGATCAAGGCCGGCGGCAAGCTGATCGCCGCCGGCGGCACTCTCGAGCAGGTGGTTGCCGCGTCGCCATTCTATCGGGGCAGCTCCGGCCGTGGCTTCGTCCTCGCCCTCGAGCCGAAGACCGGCCGCATCCTGTGGAAGTACGACCTTGGCCCCAAGCCCGAGCCCCTCAACCCACCGATCACGATCAAGGATAGCTGGGGCGACCACGTCTTTTATTCCGGGCCGGCCACGAGCTCGATCTGGAGCACCCCCTCGTTCGATGCGGAGTCCGGGACGATCTTCTTCGGCACCGACGTCAACACAGCGCCGCGGCGGCCGACCGCCGGCGACCCGCGGCCCTACACCCGCGAGTCGTGCGCGGTGGTCGCGCTCGACGTCCGCGACGGGGCCGAGCGGTGGGTCACGCAGATCAACCCCGGCGACATCTGGACGAATGCCATGCGGTCGTACGATCCGAAGGAGGGGCGCTACAAGGATCAATCGATCGGCGACACGCCGAAGGTCTACACGATCCCCGTCGAGGGAAAGCCGGTCAAGGTGGTCGGGGTGGGCTGCAAGAACGGCGGCTTCTACGTCCTCAGGGCCAGTGACGGGCAGATCGTCGACCACACTCCCGTCTACGCCGGCCCGCCGTCGTATCCGCTCTCGCCGCGGCCGGACCGGCGAATGCTCGCCCTGCCGAGCTGCATCGGCGGGCTGCAGACGGGCTGCGCGACCGACGGGACGACGATCTTCACCAACGGCATCGACGCGCTCCAGCTCGCGTCGCAGGAGGCCCCGGCCGCCAGCGGCGTTCCGCCGACGGCCGGGCGAGTGGTCGCGTTGAGCGCCGACACGAAGGCGGAGCGCTGGCGGCATGAACGCCCCAAAGTCGCCTCACTCGGTGGGCCGGCGCCGAGGCCCGTTTACAAGGACGTCGGCGACCCGGTCGCATCCGGCATCGCCGTGGCGAACGGCGTCGTCTATTTCACGGCGGTCGCCAGCGGAAAGCTGGTCGCCCTCGACGCGGCCACGGGCGCGGTCCTCAAGGAGATCGCCATCGGGCCGGTCTGGTCAGGGCCGTCCGTCTCACGCGGGCGCGTCTACGCCGGCAGCGGCAACACGCTCTTCTCGCCGGCGGATTACGAGGCCTACTTCCCCAAGAAGTTCACCGGCGTCCTCTATTCCTTCGGCTTGCCGGGCGAGGACGAAGTCAGTCGTCTGGGCGCGGGAAAGGAATAGATTCTATCCGGCCGTCCTACGCTTGCGGGAAGCCCGGCGCCAGGCATGAAGCCATCCGGGCCGGATTGCGGATCGACTGGGCGCGCATCCAGGCATCGGCTCGTTCGATCAGCCCGCGGCCTTCGTCCCCTCCGCGCAGTTGACCGAGCTGGCGCCGCGCCGAGGCTGCAAAGAGCCCCATGTCCGCGGACTCGAACCGCTCGGCCGCGTCAGCCAGAAGCCGTTCGGCGCGGCCGGCATCGCCACGGACCGAGGCCACGCCGGCCTTGATCAGTTGGGCCAGTGCACAGGCCCACGGCGTTTGCTGACGGTCCAGGCGCCGCGCTGACTTCTCCGCCTGGCGAAGCAGCGGCTCCGGATCGGCCGAGACCGCCGCCATCGCCACGGCGCAGCGCCCCTTATGCTGGATCACGTCGGCTTGCACCTGCTGGATCCGCAACAAGAGCGAGGACTCCAGCAGCGGCTCCGTCTCGGTGATCCGCCGCCAGGCACCCGCCGCATCGCCGGCGTACGAGTCAATGTAAAGGCTCCCATAATAAAAATTGAGGTGCTGAATGTGAAAGCCTTGATGCGACCACGGTCCCAGCGCCTCACGGGCGAACCGGCGCGCGCCGTCGAGGTCGTCCTCGGCCAGCCGGACGACGGTCCCGACGAAGGGCCCGGGGGTGGCGACCATGTACCGGTCGCCGCGTTCGCTTGCCTCATGGAAGATGACCTGGCAGCGCTCGCCGAGCTCGGCCAGGCCGCCCAGGTAGAACAGTGACCAGAGGGCGAAGATCCGGGCGGTGTCCAGCTCCCAGATAACGCCCGTGCACCGCTCGCGAAAGATGGCCTCGGCGTTGTTGAGCAACTCGAGCCCGGAGCGGTACCGGCCGATCAGGAATTCGGCTGCTCCGGCCGAGAGGCTGGCCATGCCGAGGGCATGAGGATGCCCGAGCCGGTTCGCCAGGCTGCCGGCGGCTGCAACCAGTCGCTCCGTCCGCCGCCAGGCCGGCCGCCCCTGGCAGGCCACGTGTACGGCCTCCCACCCGAGGGCGAGTGCAATCCGGAGCGGCTCACCGGCCTGGAGCGCCAGCAGCAAGCTCCTGGTCTGGTAGTCCGCCCCCCGGATCACGTCCACCACGCTGATGCCGACGGCCACCGATCGGGAAATGTCGATCAGCTCGAGCTTCTCGCCCGGCACCTGGGCGGGCGCGCGCTCGCGGTAACCCAGGCCGCGCAGCCGGAGGCGGGCCCGGCTGAGCAACAGGCGAAAAAGTGCCCGCCGCGGCGTGGGGGGCAGGCTCAGTCCCACCCGGTCGAGGATCGCGCCGAAGGCCGACAGCCCCTCGTCAATGTGGCCGCTCACCAGGAACTGGTAAGCCGCGCGGCGCTGCAGCTCGATCAGCTCGAGGTGCTCCGCGTCGACCGCCGCCTCCTGGTACGCGTGCGCCGCCTCCACGCCACGACCGACGTTGGCCAGCGCATCACCCAACCGCGCGCGGATCCGCCGCGCGGCGGCCGGGTCGCCCGGGCCCAGCTCGAGCGCGCGGCGATACAGCTTGACGGCCCGATCGAACGCCAGTGCCTCGCTCGCCTCGTCCGCCGCGAGCCCGTAGTAGTGGCCCGCCTTCGCCAGCTCGTCGGCCCCCTCGAAATGCACGCCCAACGTTTCTGGGTCCGCCCCTCCCGCCTTCTCGAGCTCCCAGGCCAGGCGCCCGTTCAATTCGCGCGCCCGCTCGGCGCTCAGATGGTTGCTCACCGTCTCCCGGATCCGGTCGTGGTAGGTCTCCACCTCGTCGAGCGATCCCAGGCCCGTACCCCGTACCAGATGCTGGGCCCGCAACAGCGCCAGCCCGGAAAACCCCTCCGCGCCCAGGCCCGCGGCCCGGCAAGCGATCGCTTGACGCAGCGGCTGGCCCGCAAGGGCCAGCACTTCCAGCAGGCTCGCCGCCTCCACGGGCAGCCGCCCGATCCGCCGCCCGAGCACACTGTCCAGGCTGAAGTGGGTCGACAAGGTCCCGCCTTCGCCCAGCTCGCCCCCTTCCTTCAGGTATTCCACCAGCTCGTAGACGAAGTACGGACTGCCCCCCGACTCGCGGACGATGGTCTCGGCCAGCGCCACCGCGGCCGGGTCGTCTTGACCAATCAACCGCAGCGCCAGCTCCCGGCCCTCACCCAACGTCAGTGGCTCCAGGGCGACTTCGCGGTGATCGCGGGGGTGGGAGCCATCGCTCTCTCGGTCCAGCAGCACCCGCAGAAACGGGCTGAACGTCGCGTATTCGCTCCGGTACGAGCCAACCAGCAGGAGCACCGGTGCATCGGGTGGGCGCAACAGGTCCGAGAGCAGGACGGCACTGTCCAGGTCACCCCACTGGAGATCGTCGATCGCCAGCACGAGCGGCCGCCGGTCCCCGATCCGCGCGACCAGCTCGCGCAAGGCGGCGAACGCCCGGCGCCGCAGCTCCAGTTGGTCTGGAACCACGTGCGGACGGAGGGGCGCCTCGGCCACCGCCTCGACCCGCCGCAACACCGGAAAAACCTGCGCCAGCGTCGACACATCCCGCGGCATCAGGGCGTCCGCCTCGCGCCGGGACAGCCGGCGCAGGTACCGAGAGAGGGAGTCGATCAACGTGTCGACCGCCTTGTACGCCACCGACTCCTGTTCGTAGCACCGTCCGGCCAGGATGACGGCCTCGCCGCGCTCGAACAGCCCCTCCAGGAATCGCTGGATGAGCGAGCTCTTGCCTACCCCCGAGCGGCCGTGCACGAACACGGCGACCGTCTGGCCCTGGCACATGTCCTTGAACGCCGCACTCAGCGCGGCGAGCTGGGACTCACGGCCCACGAACAAACGCCGCTGAGCGGCCAGCCGTGACGCTTCGCCCGCCACCCCCCCCAACCGCCGCAGGATCTCCTCCCCCGGCGGACGCTCGCCGGGGTCCCGACCCAGCAGATCCATGCACAGCCGGTCCAGTTCTTCAGGGACATCCTGGAACAGCGCCGCGGGACGCGACGGGTCTGACCGCTGCTTTTCCATCAGGATCTCCAGCACCTTGCCCCCGTGCGGCAGGCGGC
The DNA here is from genome assembly GCA_044450785.1 of Isosphaerales bacterium. GTDB lineage: Bacteria > Planctomycetota > Planctomycetia > Isosphaerales > Isosphaeraceae > JBIOJM01. Next base: position 18,212 of record JBIOJM010000129.1, on the reverse strand, counting down.
CGGTCAGCGCTCTGTAGAGCATCACACCCACCGCGTACCAGTCGCTGGCCGCGGTCACCGGGCAGCCCCCAGCCTGCTCCGGCGCCATGTAGGCCGCCGTTCCGACAATGTGCCCGTCCGTCGTCTCCGGGTCCGTCCGAGCATCCACGTTCGTCGATAGCCCAAAGTCCAGCAGGACCAGCCGGCCGCGCCGCGTCACCAGAACGTTCGATGGCTTGATGTCCCGGTGCAGCCTCCCCTGCGCATGCAGCTCGTTCAGCACCTCGGCCAACTGTCTCAATGCCTCCCGAAGACGCGCATAGTCCGGGCGGCGGACCGCCGGTCGACCCGCTTCGGGCGCGGGGAGCGACGTCGCCGGCTCGACCGTCGTGCTCGGCACGGGAGATTCCGATCCTGAGCCCTGGGCAGTCGAGCCGGTCGTTGCGGGGCGCGGCGAGGGCGGGGACGGGCCTTCCGGATCGACGTCCGTCGAGGCGAGTCGCGATGCCTCAGGCGCCATCGTATCGGTCTGGTCCCGTGAACTCTCGAGACCGGCGCCGGCCATCTCGGTCGAACCCAAGGAAGCGGTCGACTCCGCATCGGCCGGCGCAGGGAGCGGGTTTGCCCCGTCGGCCGGAGACGCTGCCGGCGTCGAGTCCTTCTGGGTCGATCGGTCCGCCTCCCCGGCATCCGTCTGATCCAGCGTGTCTTCCGCCGGCAGGGTCCGATCCGGACAAACGAACTCGAGAAAATCCACCCCCTCCACCAGCTCCATCGTGAAGAACCACTGGTTCCCCTCCGAGAACAGCTCATAAAGCCGCACCAGGCTGGGATGGGTGACGTCCGCCAGCGACCGGAATTCGTTCTTGAACCGGTAGAGCGTCGAGGCATCCAGCCGCAGGATGGTCTTGAGCGCGACCCGCTCGTCCCGCTCGCGGTCGAATGCCTCGTACACGACGCCCATGCCGCCCGCGCCCAGGCGCCGCCGGATCTTGAACCGCTCCGTGCCCGTGAATGTGTCGAGGGGGTTCGTTTTCAACGGACTTGACCCGAGGCCGGATGGCTCATCGTGATTCGGGGAGGGCGATGACGGCAGGACGAAGGATGAAGGATTGACAGGATCCTTCGTGATCGAGCGATTTCCGACTCATCCTTCATCCTTCATCCTTCATCCTTTTCTATAGCGGCGTCTCGCAGGGCTGATCGTTGAGGTCGACACGGATGTCGCCCTTGACCAGCTCGCAGACAATCGGCTGGATGACCGGCGCCCAGTGCAGCGGGTCGAGCTCCGAGGCGCCGGTGAGCTGGCACGAGCCCGGTCCGGTCCACACCTCGCTGCAGTCGATCGTCCAGTGCGTCTCCAGGAGCTCGACCAAGGTCGGCGGTTGGTTGAGCCGGGGACTGGGGATCAGCCGGAGCGTCAAGTAGTTGAGCACCATCGGAGGGGGCGCAGTGGCCGACTTCTGCGGGTCGGCGGCCGGCACCAGCCGTTGCTCGGGGCGCATCGTGCCGGTGCAGATTCGCAGGCCGGCGGGTCGCTCCAGGACCGCCGTCTGGGCCGGTCCGGGCAGAAACTTGATCCGCGCGATCTTCTTGGGATACCCCCCCATCTCGCGACCGGCCGCCATCGCCGCGTCGGTCGTCACGTAGAGAAACGCGGCATACTGGAGCGGCCGGCCTTGGAAGACGACGTCGAGGAACAGCACGACCTCGTCGTAGGGGCCGAGGTTGCTCGCTGGGTAGGAGGCGAAGACCAGCCCGGCCGTCGGCGGGTCGGCCAGCTCGACCACGTCCGGGACCATGCGTGCCGCCGACTCGTTGGTGACATACTTGAAAATCATCAGAGTCGCATTTTTGTAAAAATAAGGCGGCTTCGGGAATAGCGGGGCGTAGGCAGGCATCGAAAAGCCGAGCTGCCCTTTCTTGAGACGACCGCGCACGGGCATGATCTTGCTCCTTGAGACCTGGTTGCCAAAGACATCTTAAATGCATCAATCCTGAATCGCAACTCAAAGCGTCTTCAAATATTCCACGAGCTGCCAGCGCTCTTCCTCGGTGAACTCAGGGCCGAGCACACCCTTGATCCCCATCCCGACGGGATTTGCGAGGGCCCTGCGCGACGCGTCCCTGGTCAGCTCCCAGCGCTGGTAGGGCGACATCGCGCCCAGGCGCTCTCGGTCGACGCCCAGCACAAAGGCCCAGCGTTCCTCGCGGCTCGACCGGCCGTCCCAGGTCCTCCCTTGCTTCGCTTCCAGCTCCTCGAGCGTGAGGTTGCGGAACTCGTGCCCTATGTTGAGGTTGCCCGGCTTGGTCGTATCTATCAGGAAGGCGGCCGGGAGCTGGTGTGTCTCGTAACCGACATGTTTCGGGTCGAACCGGGTTGAGCCCAGGTAGAACTTTGGAGCGCGGCGGGCCGCGGGCACCAGCATCTGATACAGGTTGGGGACCGAGCTGTTGTGGAGGTAAGGCGGGGTTGCCCAGATCCCATCCAGGGGGCGTGCCTTGTAGCCGAGATTGGCGACGATGAACTGGTCCATGTTCCGCCCGCTCACGATCGCGGCATCATCGCCGAAATCCAGGTCTGGGGCGACTGACCGGTAGCGGTCATATTGGATTCGCCTCCGCTTCCGGACCGGATCGTCATTTCCCTGCTTGCGCGCGGGTTCCGGGGTGTCGGGCGGGACCAGCAGGCCCAATTCCTGATATTTATTCCGGCGGATGAACGCGGTGACCTGGAACAACCCGGTTGCCCCGGAGATCGTGGCCGACCATCCCTCACCCGGGTAGCCCGCCTTCACCCAGTCCGACCCGTACCAGTCCGACCCGTACTGGTCCGCGCTCCGCTGCTTGACCTTCGGCTCCGGCGCCACGGCGTGCCGGCGGAAGAAGTTGATCGCCTGGTTTGGGTCCGTGCCGATCGCGCTCAAGTCGACGACCTTGACCTTGAGAAATCTCTTCCCGCTCTCCGGATCCGGGTCGGTGAAGTGAGTGAAGGCCCCCTTGGCGAACTCGGCTTTCAACAGAGGCCTGGGGGGCAGGTGACAGAACTGGCAGTGTTGCGCGTAGAGGACCTCCCCACCCCTGACCCGCTCCGGTTTCAGAGCGAAATCCGTCTGCTCTCCGGCCGGCCCGCCGAAAACCGCCTGCACCATATCGTCCCACCGCGGCGGCTGGAGTCCCTCGAAGGGATTCTCGCCGCCGAGCTGATCCTCCAGCCAGTGGAGCCCTTCGACATTCACCGTCGACTCGTACAGACCGAGCTTTGGGTCCTTCAGATTGACGACCGCGCCGACCCCGAGCGCTTCGCCGATGTTTCGGGTCATTGGGGTTCGTACCGAGGCGTTGTACTGGACCCAGTCGAGCCACGGGGTATCCCAGAGGTGTGGGAAGTTGACCGGCGCGTCCATCTTGATCAGATTAAGATCGCTGATCTCGCCGAAAACACGATTGCCGATCCGGGCGAGGGCGTCGGTCCGGGAAAACCCTCCGCTCAACTTGCCGTACTTCAGCTCCTCTCCGGTGCGCTTGGTCACGACCGTCATGGCAAGGGTCAGGTCCTTCCGGAGCTTCTGCTTGCGCGGGTCATCGTCGGGCACGTCGACCCCGAGGACATTGCGGGCGAACCGGGCAAAACGCATCGGCAACAACCACGTGTAACCGAGGGCTTTGCCGACGGCCTGCTCGAACGAGCCAAGGTCGATCATCGCCGATCCGCCCTCGATCAGGACACCCTTCACGCGCCCGTCAGGGCCCTCGATGTCGATTCGGTTCGAGTGGCAGGCGGCGCAGCTCAGCCCGACCATCTTGGTCGGCGTCTCGACCGGCGGGGTGTCGTACTTCGCCACGTATTTCTCGTCGATCGCCCAGCCGATCGGGAGATCAGGTAGATCGGCCGCCGGCCGATCGCTTTCATAGATGAACCCGTACCTGGCCAGGTAGTCCCGCGCGGCGAACCGGCCCACGGGGAGGGGCGTGAAAACCGGCTGCTCGAGGGCCATGAGCCAGTCGAGCGGCATGATCTTGGTCCCCTGGTCCTGCCGGTGGAACTGGCGCGTGACGCCGGCGTCCCACCCCTGTGGAATCCGGTAGACCGGCGGCAGCTCCGCGCGGGGAACCGCCACTCCGCCGATCTCGAAAAAAGGCGCGGCAACCGCATAAGCGCCGGCAGCGACGATCAAGATGGCGGCAGACCACAGGAGGGATCGGCCCAGCGTGCCCGTGACGGTTCGACGTGCCATGGTCTCAGCTCTCCTCCGCGACCGCTGCGAAAAGGCGAGGAACGTACTCGGCGTGGGGTTGTCGCGCGGGGTCGGGGATATTCGCGCCGAGCCGGGTTACGGCTGCGCCGAACACGGCATTGGCGATGTGGTTGCCCAGGCTGCGGGCATTCTCGAACTGCCGGTCGTAAAGCTCGCGCCGGAAGTCAGCAGCCTGGATCGGAAACCGGGCCTGGTTCCGGGCGTCCGGCTGGATGTCCGGCGGCTCGTCGCCGGTCATCGACGGCTTGATGTAGACGAATACGCCCGGCATTCCGCCCTGGTCGACGTCGCCATAATGGACCTGGCCGATGGCGACGTGGGCGCTGGAGGGCCCGTCGGGGCCTGCCTGCTGGAGCGGCCGGGTGTCGATCTCGATGCGGAGGCCGAAGTCGATCCGACAACGTCGGATCAAGGTCGCCAGGCCGGCGTCGGGCGTGCCGCCGTCTCTCCCCGCGTGGACGGCGACGATATAGCGGCAGCGGCGGCGGATCAACTCGTAAACGCCGAGCCCCTCGAATTCCCCCCCGTCGGTCAGGTAGACGAAATCTCCCCCGCCGCCGGCCAGGCCGTGGGACGCGGTGACCGGCAGGTCGGCGTACCGGGGGTCGGCCGCGGCCCATCCGTCCGCCTTGGGCTTCTCGATCCAGCAGCCGGGGCGGGCACTGAAGAGCGTGAACAGGGCCGTGAGCGGGCCCGGCGGGAGCGAGCCCATGCCGCCGCCGCCGGCCGCGCCGGCGATGGCCACGGCCCGGCCCAGCGACAGGTTCGAATCGGCGGCGCCGGCCGGCCTCGAATTCTCGGTCCGTGCATAACCGAAGCTCTGGGACCCGCAGTAAAGCGGCGACAGCAGGAACGGCTCGCCTTCGAGGTCGAGCCGGCCGATCGCGCCGTGTTCGCCCGCGCTGCGTGTCGTGTTGAAGAGCAGGTGCGGCCCCCAATAAACGCGGCCGTCGTCGCTCTTCCGGCCGATGCAGAGGGCGCGGAGCTCGAGATCGTCCGCGGGGTCGGACCCGGTCAACGGGTCAGGGTTGCGGGGAGGGAGCGCGGGCTCGCCCGCGGGGTCGGAAAGCGAGGGCGCCCCGGTGCTCACGCGCGGGTCGCGCGGCTGCGACCAACGCGCCCGCCAGCCCGGGATCGGGCGTGAGGCGCCAAGGTAGCAGCGTGTCAGCCGGTCGGCGTCCAGTGCGCAGCGCGAGAAGAGGTTGACATCGATCAGCCGTCGTGCCAGGACGTACAGGATACCGAACGCCACGGCGATCATCAGTAGGGTCAGGATCGAGGTCCCCAGGGCCCCTCGGAGGTAATAGGAGAACGGCCCGTCGTCGTTGCCTCCGGGAGCGGTCAGGGAGGGCATGTTCGCCAACAGCGAGACCAAGAGAGCCGTCGCGCCCAGCAGTCCGACGAAAAAGACCTGGGCCGCGACCGAAGCGAGCCGCGTCAGCCGGCCGGCAAGGGCACTCTCACGCCTGGCCAGGGCGTACCGGCCCGCGAGCAAGCCGAAAGCCGCGGCCCCTAGCCAACCCGCCGCAATGGCCGCTCGCGCCAGGCCCCCGCCGGCGAACACCACGCCGGGCAGATACAGGATCGTCGCCATCCCCGCGATCCAGTCGATCGCCCGTTTCGTCAAGACGGCGCTGACCGCCGCCCTCCATGCGCGCTCCGCAACGCCCGCCGCACGGCTGAGCACCGCCGCCTCCACGACCAGTGCGGCCACCACGATCAGCAACGCCAGCGAGGGCACGAGCGTCGCCATGAGATCCAGCCGCCCGAGCTGCCTGAACCAGCGAAAGAGCCCCTCGAGCAGGACGAACAGCGCACCGCCCGTCACCCCCGCCGCGAACGACGCTCCAATGAATTTCGTCCTCCGCGCCGCGTCCTCACCCGCCGAGCTCCGCGAGGTTCGCCACGTCAGGAGCCCCCCGACGATCGCGGCAAACCCCAGAATGTTCGGCCAACCGAGGAGCGTGAACTGAGCAAGGACGACGCCGATCAACGTCCTGAACGAAAACAAGTCCCCCGTTTCCGGCCCGAACCCAAAGTTCCCGACCAGCTCTCCAAGTCCCATCCAGATCGGACGCAAGCACAGACTGAATAACAGGGCCGCGGCGAGCACCGGCGTGGCGATCTGTCGGTTGACCAGGGCAACGGGATCGCCCGGGTCCGGCTCGACGGGCAATCGGGGGTCGGCCCTGCGAAACTGCCGCACGGACCTGGTGATCGAGGAGAACGCCAACCCCAGAACGAGGGCGCCCACGAGAAACATCAGCCCCAGAGCGACGACACCCGCCACAAACATCGGCGCGCCCAGCCGGCTGTCGAACAGGGCCGCAAGCTGGTCGAGCTCGGTGAGGCGGCCGAAAAGCACGTAGAGGCCGACGACGAGCCTCGCACCGGCGACGACGAGCACGAGCAGCGGCAGGAGCACCACCATGTGGATCATCACGTTCCGCGCCCAGCTCGAAATCCCGGTCCAGTCGTCGGTCGAAAAGATGCCCGCGCGGGGGAAAAGCGAGCCCGTGCTGGATCGCAGGTGCGAGAGCGGCTCGGGCTCTTGGTCCACCACTTCGCCCGTCGCCAGGTATTGTCGCGTCGCCCGCGCCCCCTCGATGCGGCTCGGGGCGAGCTGGCGCTCGACGTTTTCCGGATCACCCCCCTCCCGTTTGATCCAGGCCGCCAGCCAGGCCGCGGCGCAGCCGCCGCCGGAAACGGCCGAGAGGTAGTCGAACCGCCGGATCAACCCCAGCGAAGCCAGGCCCTGGAGGAACCCGATGGAAAACGTCGCGCCGCGGATCCCTTGACCGGAGAGCGCCAGGCCGGTGGTCTGCTCGTTCAAGGCCCGCAGCCGAGCTTCTCTGGTCGAGCTGTCGACATCGCGCGGCCCGTCCGGCCCGCGGGCAGCGCCCGCTGGACCCGAGCGGCTGTCCACGGCGAGTTCGCCTCGCCCTCCCGAGCCGGCCGCGGACGCATCCTCAACCCGCCGGCGCCGTTCCCGGATCAGGTCCAGCTCATCCTGGAGAACGTGGCAGAACGACGAGGCGTCATCCCCCCACTGTGGAGGTAAGTTGACCGGATCGGGATCGGAGGCGTTCGGCTCGCGCGGCTCAACCCCATTCAAGCGGTGGCGCAACTCGGAGAGCTTGGAGTAAACGTCCTTGCGCACCCCGTTGATCTCACCCAGCGGCTCGTGCGCGGGGATCGCATGCCAGGGAGTGAACGACAAGTTCTCGCCGAAGGCCATCCGCCCCGGCGTGTCGAACACTTGCCTGGGGATCCAGATCCGGGCCACCGTCTGGAACGGCGCGGCATCTTCCGGCCATTCCACGGTCGGGTCCTCGATCGGGGTCGTCTTGTGGTCCTTGAAGAGCTGGACCTGGAACAGGAAAACGGCCCCCGGCGGCGCAAGACCACGCGAGAGCGCCCCGCGCAGGTAATCGGGGGAGTCCCCCTTGGGTCGCGTGGTCACGGGTTCCGCGGCAACGGCCGGACGGAGGAAATCGGCCAGCGCATTGTAGGAGTCATCGGCTGGCCCCTCGGCCGGCGGCCCACCGGGGAATTCGGCCGGCACGGCCGAAAACTTCATGCACGTATCGCCGTACTTGTACGGCGTGGTGCTCCAGTACCGGGTCGTGAGCGGGCTGGCGATCCGCTTGCTGGCGAACCTGATCAACCGAAGGAAGGTGGGGAGTCTCCACCGGAAAAGGGAAAGCAGAAAAAGGGTCGCCAGCGCCCGCGCCGGCCCGCCGAGGAACAACCCCAGGACGTTGTACAGGCTCGACGGCTCCTTGCCCGCGGCCTTGAGCAGCACGTCCGAGAAAACGCCGTACTGCACCGCGTCACGCACGAAGAAGGTCGGGTTGTCGATCAGCACGAAGTCGTGGGTGGTGGCGTCCCTCTCGGTCGCCAGAACTTTCGGTCCCTCGACTCCCATGAGCTTGACGGCCATCCCATGGGCGTCGGGCTTGCGGTCGTCCCGCTGGCTGCCATTCGAGAAACGAATCCAGGCGTCGTAGACCCTCTCTTCCTGAAACAACCCCTGCCGGTATGCATCCCCGAGATTCTTGCCGACGACGAACCGGGCGCGGACGCACCCGTGTTGCTTGGGGTGCTGGTCGCGCTGGACCGGCCGCTCGTCTGTGTCGAGGAGCTTCCGGCTCGCACCAACGACGTGGTTGATCGCTTCCCGGACTTCGTAGTCATGCGCGGTGTTGCCTGGCATCGGTCAGCGACCTCACTGTATCGTGTCTCTCGTGCCAGGACGAAACGTCCGGCACCGATGTGACCGCGCGCGAAGAGAGAGATGTCCTTGCCGGCATGCCCCCTGAACCAGACCATGATAGTGGCGTTGCAGGTCACCGAGCAACCGGCCGAACTTTAAAATAGGGACATTGCGCTGACATTGCGACAGGAAACTCCGGAGGGGAGCAAGAGATTCGAGCTGAGAATCGTTACAATCGGAACCGTGCGGGCGTCCGAATCCCACCCGACGGAGCTTGGTCGGTGGCCGAAAGCGGGTCTTGGGGCGGTGGAGGCGACTGCCACTGCGAAGCGTCGACAGTTCCTCCGAGCGCACCCGGTTCACCCGAGATTGTCCGCCGCGGGCCGATCTGCGACAATCGAATTGGCGACGAGGAGGTCGAGCTATGAAAGTCGTGTCCTTGGAAGAGACGACCTTGACATTGCCCGAGCTGACGGAATTGGCGAAGGATGGGCCTGTGATCTTGACTCGAAACGGTCAACCCCTGCTGTCAGTCAAGGATGTGTCCGGCTCCGATTGGGAGTCGGTTTCCCTGGCCTCCATCCCTCGCTTCATGGCCATCATCGAGGAATCGCGGCGTTCGCATCGCGAGAGAGGCGGCGTCGCCCTGGATGATATCCGCCAAGAGCTCGGGATAAAGAAGATCGCTCGCCGTAGGTCATCTGCAAAGGAGGGGAAGGAAGAGAGTTGACATCGTACATGGTTCAACAATACGGCTCGATCACCGAAGATCATCTCTCATGAAAACAGCTCGACTCTCGGTGACGATTCTCGCGGCGCTGGTCGTCGGCAGCTCGGTATCGCTGGGTGCGGATCAAGTGCGCGTGCTGGGCGATCCGCAACTGGAGCGGCCGACGCTGCACTCCCTGGGCGTTTACTGGATCGTCCGTGGCGACGACAACCACAATGCCTCGGTTCACCTGGAGCACCGCAAGGCGGGCAGGTCGAGCTGGCGTGCGGGTGCGCCCCTGGTTCGAGTGGAGCGGAAGGCGCACCTGATGGAGCGATTCGGCAGCCGGCTCGATGTGCCCGATGATGGCTGGCTGTTCGCCGGCAGCGTGCTGCTGCTGGAGCCAGGGACGAACTACGAGCTGCGGTTGACGCTGGACGATCCGGATGGAAGAGGCGAGGGAGCGAAGGCAACCCGCGTCCTGAAGGCGCAGACCCGGTCCGAACCCCATGTCCCGGCCGGCGCCCGGAAACGTCACGTGGTGCCGGGCTCGGGAGGCGGCACGGGAACGGCCGATGACCCGTTCCGCGGTCTGGCCGCTGCCAATAAACGGGCAGCTCCGGGCGACCTGTTCCTGGTGCATTCCGGCGTTTACCAAGGGCCTTGGGTCATCAACCGGAGCGGCACGCCGGCAAAACCGATCGTATGGCGCGGCCGGAGAGGCGACGGCATCGACGGCCCGGTCTTGATCGACGGCCAGGGAGCATCCCCCAGCCGGCCTGCGCACGCCATCGAGGCGTCGGGCACGCATGACGTCTGGCTCGAGGACCTCACGATCCAGAACGCCATGCACGGCGTGACATTTCACGACGCTCAGCGGATCGTCGTTCGGCGGTGTCATATCCGGAAGGTCGACTACGGCATGAACGCCGCCCGAAACACCCAGGGGACAGCTCGAGATCACTTCATTGCCGACAACTGGATCGAAGGCCCCTCGACCTGGCCACGGACCAAGGGCATCGAAGACGCGCGCGGCATCCAGATCACCGGCGAAGGGCACGTCGTCTGCTATAACCGCATCCGAGGGTTTGCCGACGCCATCGACACGTTTCCGTCTCCGCGGTGCTCCGCCATCGACTTCCACAACAACGAGCTGAGCGAGCTGACCGACGACGGCATCGAGATGGACTACTCCGAGCGCAACACCCGCTGTTTCTTCAACCGGATGACCAACGTCTTCCAGGGCATCTCGATGCAGCCGGTCTACGGTGGGCCGGTCTATGTGTTTCGCAACGTGATGGACAACGTGGCGGTCGAGCCGTTCAAGCTGCACAACAGTCCGTCGGGCTGCCTGATTTTCCACAATACGTCGGTCAAGCGAGGCATGCCGTCTCTCCTCTGGACCTCCGAGCGAGTACGCCACTGCGTGACGCGGAACAACCTGTTTATCGGCACGGCCGCCGATTATGCGTTCGACTGCACTGCCCCCATGGTCGACTGCGACTTCGACTACGACGGGTTTGGCGGCGGGCCGTTCCGGCTGTTCCTGCGCTGGAACAGCACACGGTATGCGACGCTGGACGAAGTCCGCAAGCGCGCGCCGGTGTTCCAGCACGCGGTCCTGGTGAATGCCGCCACGGCGTTTGCTTCGGGTGCCCTGCCCCCTACGGATGTGAATACGCCGCGATCGACCCCCGTCGACTTACGGCTGGCGCCCGGCTCGGCGGCGATCGATGCCGGCGCGGTGCTGCCGGGCCTGAGCGATGGCTTCCGCGCGCGCCGGCCGGATCTCGGCGCGTACGAGCTGGGCGATTCTCTACCCCATTACGGGCCGAGAATCCCGGTTGGCCCGGGGCGTCCTTGAGTCTTACCCGTAGCTCCTGACGCGGCAGCGCCGCAACCGGATGTAGGGTGGGTCGAACGATGCTCGGCATCGTGAGGCCCACCGATTGCCACAGCCCGCGCGGTGGGCCTCGCCGCGATGAGTCGCGGCTCGACCCACCCTACGGAACGCTTCCGCGTCCCTCAGCCCGACCCGAGATGCGCGCACTGCGCAGAGATCCTACGGACGTAGAATCTAACGCGGTAAACCACGCAGGCAAGCCATACAAGCAGCACAACCGCCGGTGCCTGGCGCCGGGTAAGACCTTGAAGGGTTCGCGCGGCCGCGGCTACGATGTGCGCGGTCCGGCTTCCCTCTGGATGCACGATCGTTCAACGTGCGCAGCCGGGGACCTTGCCGGCCGGGAGAGAACATCATGGCGCTTGTCACCTATGTCTCGAACCAGAACGCCGCCGAGAAGATCAAGCCGGTCTTCGAAGGAATGGAAAAGAAGCTGGGAGTCGTGCCCAACGTCTTCCGGGCAATGGCCCATAATCCCGAAATGCTCGAAGCCTTTCTGGCACTCAACGCCACCTTGCCCCGAACCGAGCTCAATGGCAGGCTTCGCGAGCTGGCCTACATCAAGACGTCGGAGCTCAACGGCTGCGATTACTGCCTGCATCACCATCGCGCGCTGGGGAAGAAAGCCGGACTCAACGACCGGCAGGTCAACGAGACCGCGCAGTCCGAGACCAGCGACGCCTACGACGACCTCGAGCGCGATGTGCTGCGGTACGCCGAGGAGGTCACCCGCCACATCAACGTCGACGACGCACTCGTCGGCCGGCTCAAGCAGCAGCTCGACGACCGTGAGATCGTGGAGCTGGCCATGACCGTCGGGATCGCCAACTTCACGAACCGGGTCACCGAGACGCTGAGGATGGAGCTGCCTTGAATTCAATCATGAGCGAGAGTGAAAACGCGGCGGCGCCGGGACCTTCCTGGGTCCCCCTTACACCGCGACAGCGCCGGGTCTTGGGTGTTCTGGTCGAGAAGGCCAAGACCACTCCGGAGAATTACCCGCTGTCGGTTGCGGCGATCGTCACCGGCTGCAACCAGAAGTCGAACCGCGACCCGGTGACGAACTACGACCAGGACGATGTGGAAGAAACGCTGCATAGTCTGCGGAAGAAGGGGGCCGTGATTCTGGTCGAGGGGAGCGGCCGGGTCGCCCGCTGGAAGCACACGCTCTATGACTGGCTGAAGGTGACCAAGGTCGAGCTGGCCGTGATGGCCGAGCTGTTGTTGCGGGGCCCGCAAACCGAAGGCGAGCTGCGAGCGCGGGCCAGCCGGATGGAGCCGCTGCCGGACCTGGCGTCCCTGCAGGCGATCTTGGAGGCCCTGGCGGGGCGGGCCTTGGTTACGTATCTTTCGCCGCCCGGCCAGAAACGCGGGGTGTACGTGGCGCACGGGCTCTATCCCCCCGAGGAGCTCGAAAAGGTCCGCCAGGCGTTCGCCGGCCGGCTTGCCGGCGACGACGAGACGCCGTCGAAGCTATCGGCCGCCCGGGTTGATCTGGCCGCGGCCCAGGCCGCGCCCGGCTGGGCGGGTGAAATCGCGGCTCTTCGCTCCGAGGTCGACGGCCTGCGCGGCGTCGTCGAGGCCCTGGCGGCCGAGGTCCACGACCTGAAATCCGCGCTGGGAGCTTGACTGGATGAGCATGCCTTCTCTCGACCCCGACGAGCCGCAGCCGGCCGGCAGCGGGCTGCCGTCTCCGCCTGAGTCGACTAGATTGACCGCGCTGCCGCTTTCGACCCCGGAACGGGTTGCCGCCGATGAGCCGGTGCCAGCCGAGGCGGTCGCACTCGATCAGCCCGAGCCCGCCCGGGACGGATGGGTATTGATTGCCCTGGTTCCGTACGACGACCGCGAACCGCCTGCAGATGTCAGTGACGAGCTGGCGCAGGCGGTCTGGTGTGCCATCTCGGCACTCTGGCATCCCTCGCTTCTTTCGCATGCCGCCCTGCTGCCACGGATCGAGCCGGTTGAGTCTCCCTCGGCCATGGCCGCCCGGGAGATCCGGGTGATCGCCAGCGGGACGTGGGACCAGCTCCCTTCCGGCTACTGGACCCAGGCCGAGGATGCCGGATCGGCACTGCTGGAGTCGGGAACGGACCGCGCTGATTTGATCCGCCGGATCCAGGAGCGGCTCGGGGTCGACGGCGTCACGGAGACGGTCGAAGACGAGGGAATGACCAATTCGGCGAGCGATTTCCTGGCGATCGGGACGATGCGTTGGTTGTTGCGGGATCTGAGCAGGGCAATGGGGCACGCCGACGGGTTGGACCACGAGAGCCTCACGCGCGAGCTCCTGGCCGGAGCGCACGCCTGGCGGATCGGCGACTGGTCGAGCGCGGTCAATCGGCTCCGGGCGGCATTTGAAGTCCTGACCCAGGCCCGCGAGCGATTCTATCCCTCCGACGCCTATCTGATCGATCTCTGCCTGATCGACCCCGCGATGCCCGCGGGAGTGCTCGGCGATCCGCTGGGGAAGCCGATTCCCATCTCTTTTATCATGCCGGCGCAGGCGATCGAGAACCAGGCCCTGCACGACCCGCAAGGCGTGGCCGCGCTCCGGCAGGCGATCATCGACGGCTGGGCCGACGTCGCGGGCGGTGGCTACTCCGAGGCTGAAGATTCGCTGTTGCCCCTGGAGTCGATCCTCTGGCAGTTCCGGCGTGGCTCGGAAGTCTATCGGCTTCACCTCGACGAGCGGAACGTCGAAACTTACGCGCGGCGACGATTCGGCCTCTACCCCCAACTGCCGCAGTTCGCCCGTCGGTTTGGATTTCGATATGGGCTGCACATGGGATTCGACGCGGGGCGGTTCCCCATGTGTTCCGAGACCAAGAGACTCTGGGAGAGTCCCGACGGCAGCAGTCTGGAGAGTCTGGTGCGCCCGCCGATGGCCGCCGACCGCCCTTCGCAGGGGTGGCTCGTCCCGTGGCGAATGGCGGCGACGATGAAGAACGACCACGTCGCCGCCCTCCCGCTTCTTCACTGGCCGAAGCCGGTCGCTAGTTGGTATCTCGACCTGCGCCGGGCGGCCGGCTATTCGCCGGTACTGGGGCGCTGGACGACGCTCAACGATTTCTTCCACCTGACCGATCGCCCGTACGAGACGTTTCGTCCCGAGGCTGATCGGTACCATACGCCGTATCTGGCCCAGGCGGTGGCCAAACGCGAGGCCCAGCCGATCTCGCGGCTGGCCCACCATCACCGGGCGCGCGCGCGGCTGGAGGCAGCGCGGTCGATCCAGGCGCTGGCGCGGGCCATCGCGTGCGCGGGCGCCGGCCCCGTGACCGAGCCCGACATACCAGCCGGTCTGCCCGCGCTCGAGGAGATCGAAAGCCTGATCGAAACGGGCCGTCATGACGAGGCCGGGCTCGCGCTCGACCAGGTCGAGCCGGTCTGGTCGCGGTCACTGGCGCGGGGCATCCTCGGGTCCTCGGTCCCGGCCGCGGGTGGCTCGCCCTATCCCAACCGGCCCGGCTACCTGGTCATCAACCCGCTGAACGTTCCTCGGCGCGCCGCGGTGATCCTACCGGACGCGGCCCTGGACCTGCGACCCGAGGGGCCGCTGCGTGCCGCCCAGTTCACGGACGAGGGGGTTTACGCCGTGGTCGACCTCCCCGCGTTCGGCTTCGCGTGGGTCCCGAGCGAGGCCGCCGGCGGCACTTCTCAGGCCGTCGCCGGGGGCTTGTCGGCGCGCGGTCACAAGCTCCGCAACGAGTCGATCGAGATTGAGATCGACGTGACCACCGGCGGCATACGAAGTGTGGCGGCGGTGGGCGAATCGATGGCCCGGCTGGGGCAGCAGCTCGTCGTGCTCGGGCTGGCCGACGCGCAGGGGAAGCCGCTGGCTTCCCAGATGCGGTGCGGGCGGTTCGACGTCGAATACGGCGGTCCCGCTCTCGTCCAGGCGACATCGAGCGGCACCCTGGTCGACCCACGCGAGGGCAATCGTCTGGCTTCGTTCGCGCAGCGGTACCGTTTGTGGGCCGGCCGGCCGATCCTCGAGATCGAAGTCACTTTGAGCGATCTCGATCAAACCTGGCTGGAGCGGGCGGCCCAGGCCGACCCATGGTCGGTCTACCTGGCATGCCGCTGGGCGTGGCCCGACCCGAATTCGATGCTGCGACGGACGACTTTCTGGACGCCTGGGCTGACGGAGGACGACCGGCCCGAGACTCCCGACGTGCTCGACATCTCGACCCGGAATCAGCGGACGGCCCTCCTCTTCGGGGGCCTTCCTTATCATCGCAAGCACGGCACTCGCATGCTCGACACGCTTCTAGTCGCCGGGTCGGAAGTGGGCCGGTCGTTTTCACTCGGCGTGGTGCTTGACCTCGAGTATCCCTTCCATGCCGCTCAGGACGGCATCACGCCGGCCACCGTCGTGCCGGTGAGCGACGGTCCTCCGGCGGCCGGCACCACCGGCTGGCTGGCGAAAATCGACCACAAGGGCATCGCCATTTCCCACCTCGAGTTCGCCGGGACCACCGGCGGGGACAGAGGCTGGGGCCTGGTGTTCCACTTGCTCGAAACCAACGGCCAGGCGGGGCGGTGTCGCCTGCGATTGTTCCGCAACCCCACCTCGGCCCGCCAGCTCGACTTCCTGGGCGAGACCATCATCGACCTGTCGATTCAGGACGACGCCGTGCTCATCGACCTCACGCCGCACGAGCTGGCGCGGGTCGAGGTGACGATGGCCAATTAGTCCTTAGTCCTTAGTCCCTAGTCCCTGGTCCCTAGTCGTCTTTGCCTTGGACCTTGCTGGCAACTAGCAACCTTGGAAGGACGAAGGACAAAGGACGAAGGACAAAGGACGAAGGACAGAAGACTCTGGTAAAGAGCCTTGATGTCGGGCGAGAATGGAAATCGAATTGCTTGAGGGCAGAGTCGAACCGTGCACCGGATGGTCGAGCCTCATTCAGATCTGCGTGGCGGGTGCCATCGCCGGTACGAGCCGCCGCGCCGGGATCAGCTCCTCACATACCCAGGAGGATGACGTGGGATCAGCCTCGCGAGACGACAAGAAGGGTGTGCCGCGCCGGGATGCTCGGCGGAAGAGCGACGGAGCGAGAGACCGCCCGCAGATCGACATTGATGAGAAGGCGCGGGTGATCCGAGTTTGCGACCCCCGGCTGATCAACACCGATCAACGTGCGTTCTGCCGGCGACTTCTCGATGAAGCGACACGTCAGCCCGGTGTCACGAAGGCGGAGGTCGACCTTCCATCGGCAACCTGCCGCGTCGAGTTCGGGAGTGCTCCGGCCACTTCACTCGAGATGGCCGACGTGTTTGCCGGCTGCGTTTGCAAAGCCGCGGAGGATTCACCCGGCACTGGCCGCACCCCCGCCTGGCAGCCCGATGACGGCTGGCTCACCTTGACCGCCTACCCGCTCTCGGGCGATGTTTCGCTCTGGGCGACTCTCGAGGCGAAGCCGGGCCGGATCCTCGTCCGCCATCACAGTCCCGCCGGCAACCACGATCGTCTATCCCGAGTGGCCGAGGACCTCACGCAGCTCGATGAAGTCGAGCGTTGCCGCGCGATCGAAGGGCGGCACGGTTTGAGCATTGATTTCCGCGAGGCGAACGGGCAGGCGGACTGGTTCATGGACCGGGCGGAGCAGAGCTTCGAGGACGTGTTGGCTGCGGAGGCACGGCAGCGCGGGCCCACGAAACCGGCCGTATCGAAGACCGGCGAGAGGGCGGTCGTGGTCGCCACCGGACCCAAGCGTCTCATGTACCTTGCTCTGGCGGGTGGCGCGTTCGCGATGACGCTCGTGGGGCTCATGGTTCCGGGAATTCCGACGGTCCCCTTCTTGCTCGCGACCAGCTATTGCCTGGCACGCTCGTCGCGCCGGCTGAACGAGTTGCTCAGGCGGTCGACATTCTTCGGTTCCATCGTCGTCGAATGGGAACAACATGGTCGCTTGAGCCGATCGTCGAAGGGCAAGCTGATCGGGCTGACGGCCGCCGTCGCGCTGGTCGCCATCGTACTCAGTGCGCTGTCGCCCTTCGTCGTCATCGTCGTCCTCCTCGTCTCCTCGTTAGGCATTTACAAGATCAACCAATTGCCCAGCCTTCCGGATGAGCAGCGAGCCGGGATCGAGAACGGGTGGCTGGCGCGTTTCGCTCTGCCAGCCCCCTGAGATGACCGAGGAGTCTCAAACGTCTGGCTGGCCATTCGTACGGACGATGGTCGCGTACGAAATCGTCGACTCCACGAGCGACCGCGCCGCCGCCCTGCTCCACGGAGGGCTGGAGGCGCTGCCGCTTGTCGTCTGGGCAAAGACTCAGACGCGAGGTCGAGGACGAGGCAGCCGCGAATGGTGGTCCGATCAAGGGAGCTTGACGTTCACCATGGCGATCGATCCGGCGGCGCACGGCCTGGCCGTCGAGCACGAGCCGAAGCTCGCGCTCGCGACGGCCGTCGCGGTGATCGAGGCCCTGGGTGAGCTAAAGCTCGGTCGACCGTCGATTGGGATCAGGTGGCCGAACGATCTGGAAGTCGATGGCTTGAAGCTGGGCGGAATCTTGCCCGAACGCCTGGAGACAGCGCACGGACGCCGAATCTTGATCGGCATCGGGCTGAACGTGCGGACCAACCTGGCCGATGCGCCGGCGGAGGTTCGCACGATGGCGACGTCGCTGGCCGCCCTCCATGCCGGCCAGCTCGACGACCAGGTGTCATCGCGGCTCATGTCGGCGATCCTGCGGCAGTTCGAGTCAGTCCTGGGCCAGTTGGTCGAAGGTGATCCCGAGCTGGCGGCCCGGTGGAACCTGCTCGACCTGCTTCGGAATCGCTGGGTGAGTATCGACGTCGGAACGCACGTCGTCGCCGGCTGGGGACGAGGAATCGACCTGGATGGTGCGTTTTGTCTGGACGACGGCCGGCAACGGATTCGACTTTTCGGCGGCCGGGTACTCCGCACGAAGTCTCATGAAGGAAGGTTGTCGTGAAAGCCCTGGAATTGGCCCGCGACACGTGTGTGACCGATGAATGATCTTGCCGTGAATCTGTCACGCGACATGACGTTTGATCGCGGAAATTCGGACACCAGGTTTGAGCGTATCTGTTCAAAAGATCTCTATCGGCGATTAGTGACGTTTAAGTTCATGACTCTCTCCGGGCTGAGCTGATCGGCAGACCGGCGGCTC
>JBIOJM010000128.1:0-25369 GCA_044450785.1 Isosphaerales bacterium | reverse complement strand
GACCACGCTCTACAACACGATCGTCGCCGGCCAGACGGCGGGAGGCGACATCTCCGGCGCTGTTTCGGGCTCGTACAACCTGATCGGCACCGGCGGCTCGGGCGGGCTGATCAACGGGGTCGCCGGCAACATCGTCGGTGTGGCCAACCCGGGGCTGGCCCCGCTGGGCGACTACGGCGGGCCGACCCGGACGATGGCCCTGCTGCCCGGCAGCCCGGCCATCGACGCCGGCACCACCGGCGCCGGCATCCCTGCCACGGACCAGCGTGGCTTCGGCCGGGTCGGCGCCGTCGACATCGGCGCCTTCGAGGCGGGCAGCCTGGTCGTCAACACGACCGCCGGGGGCGTACGCTCCAATCCCGGCCAGCTCAGCCTCCCCCAGGCGGTCGACCTGGCCAACGTCTTGCCCGGCGCCGAGACGATCGTCTTTGACAAAACGGTGTTCAAGACGCCGCAGACGATCACCCTGAGCGGCACGCAGGTCGAGCTGAGCAACACCAGCGGGACGGAGACGATCACGGGCCCGGCGGCGGGCGTGACGGTCAGCGGCGGCGGGCTGAGCCGGGTGTTCCAGGTCGACGCGAGTGTCACGGCGTCAATCTCGGGACTGACGATCACCGGCGGCAACGCCGGCTACTCCGGCTACGGCGGCGGCCTGGCCAACGACGGCGGCACGATCAAGCTGACCAACTGCACCGTCAGCGGAAACACCGCCGGGCTCGGAGGCGGCGGCCTGTACACCAGTAACGCTACGACCACCCTGACCAACTGCACCGTCAGCGGAAACGTCGGTAAGGATGGCGGCGGCCTGTTTATCACTGGCGGCACGACCACTCTGACCAATTGCACCGTCAGCGGAAACACCGCTCACGGCTACTTGGGCATCGGCGGCCTCGGCGGCGGCCTGTACAACGACGGTGGCACGACCACGCTGACCAACTGCATCGTCAGCGGCAACTCCGCCTTCAACGGCGGCGGCGGCCTGTACAACCTCCGCGGCACGAACACGCTGACCAATTGCACCATCAACGGCAACTACGGCGGCGGCCTGTCCAACTATGGCACGACCACGCTGACCAACTGCACCGTCAGCGGCAACTCGGGCAGCGTCGACGGCGGCGGCCTGTTCAACAAGGGCACGACCACGCTGACCAATTGCACCGTCAGCGGTAACTCCGCCAGCAACGGCGGGGGCCTGGAAAACTTCTACGGCACGACCACGTTGGGCAACACGATCGTCGCCGGGAACACGGCCCAACGTGACAGGGGGCCTGACGTCAATGGCGCCTTCATTTCTCAGGGCAACAACCTGATCGGCGTGACCGACGCCAGCTCCGGCTGGGTCGGCTCCGACCTGACCGGCTCGAGCGCCCTGCCGCTCAACGCCGAGTTGGCCCCGCTGGGCAACTACGGCGGGCCGACGCAGACCATGCCCCTGCTTTACGGTAGCCTGGCGATCGGCGCCGGCAGCATCAATCTCGTGCCTGTCGGCATCACGACCGACCAGCGGGGCGAACCCCGCTTCTTCAACGGCAAGGTCGACATCGGCGCGTATGAGCTGCAGGTCGTCATCGTCCCCAGCTTCGTGGTCGACACCACCGCCGACTTCTCCGAACCCACCGACGGCAAGACCAGCCTTCGCGAGGCGATCGCCAGCGCCAACGCTCTTCCGGGCCACACGATCACCTTCGACACGCATGTCTTCGCCAGCGCCCAGACGATCACTCTGACCGGTCTCCAGCTCGAGCTGAGCGACACGAGCGGGACGGAGACGATCACGGGCCCGGCGGCGGGCGTGACGGTCAGCGGCGGCGGGCTGAGCCGGGTGTTTCAGATCGAAGGGGGTGTCACCGCGTCAATCTCGGGACTGGCGATCACCGGCGGCAACTCCGCCAATGACGGCGGCGGCCTGTTCAACAATGGCACGATCACGCTGACCAACGTTACCGTCAGCGGCAACTCCGCCTCCAACGGCGACGGCGGCGGCCTGGGTAATGGTTGTGGAGGCAACGCCACGCTGACCAACTGCACCGTCAGCGGCAACTACGCCGGCTACAACGGCGGCGGCCTGTCTAACGACTTCGGCAGCACGACCACGCTGACCAACTGCACCGTCAGCGGCAACTCAGCCAACTCCTACTACGGGTCGGGCGGCGGCCTGTACAACTCCGGCGGCACAGCCACGCTGACCAACTGCACCGTCAGCGGCAACTCGGCCAGCATCGGCGGCGGCGGCCTGTTCAACAATGGCACGATCACGCTGACCAACGTTACCGTCAGCGGCAACTCCGCCGTCGACGGCGGCGGCGGCGGCCTGGGTAATGGTTATGGACGCAACGCCACGCTGACCAACTGCACCGTCAGCGGCAACTCCGCCGGCTACAACGGCGGCGGCCTGTACAACTCCGGCGGCACGGCCACGCTGACCAACTGCACCGTCAGCGGCAACTCGGCCAGGTTCGACGGCGGCGGCCTGTTCAGCAATGGCACGACCACGCTGACCAAGTGCACCGTCAGCGGCAACTCGGCCGGCAACAACGGCGGCGGCCTTTCCAACCAGGGCACGCTGAACGTCTCCTCCTGCAGTCTCATCAAGAACCAGGCCAGCGGCGGCAACGTGGCGGCGGGCGGCGGCATCTTTAACAGTGGCGGGAGTCTCGCACTCACCAGCAGCACGCTCGTCGGCAACCAGGCGATTGGCGGCGCCGGCGGCGATGGCATCGGCGGCGGTCTCGATCTCGAGAATAACTCGACCGGGACCATCACCAACACCGCCTTCGTGGGCAACCTGGCCCAAGGCGGTGCCGGCGGCGCGGGAGCCAACGGCGGCGATGGCATCGGCGGCGGTCTCGCTCTTGCGGATAACTCGACCGCGACCGTCACCACGACCACGTTCGTGGGCAACCTGGCCCAAGGCGGTGCCGGCGGCCCAGCGGCCAACGGCGGCGACGGCATCGGCGGCGGCATCGCCGTGGCCATCGGCAACATCGCTTTCGGTACCCCGGACACGTCGTCAGTCGCCCTCAGTAACAGCCTGCTTATCCGCAACGGGGCCGAAGGCGGCCGCGGCCGCTCGGGAGCCGAAGGCGGCAACGGCTCGGGCGGCGGCGCCTTCGTCGGCGCGGGCGGCTCGGCTGCCCTCGTCCAGACGAATGTCCTCATGGATCTGGCCCTCGACGGCCTGGCTGGCGAAGGCGGCAGCAACGGCGACGGCATCGGCGGTGGCCTCTACGTCGCCACCGGCGCCGTGGTCACGCTCAAGAAAACCACGGTCGCGCTGAACGTCGCCTCCACCAGCAACAGCAACATCTATGGCACCGTGACCTACCTCTGAGATCCGACGCTCTCTGCTGCCGGTGGTCACTGACGGACCGGTTCAGCAATGCGATCGCCCGCGACGACCACGCGCGGGCAATCCTCACCGCCGCCGATCAGCGAGGTGATCGACTCGAGCGTACCTCTGGAGGCTCCTCCGATGACGAAACCGATCACGGTGACCTGGCTACTGCCAGGACGAATGCTCAGGAGCTTGGGCGACAAGGTCTTGATTGTGGTCGTGATCGTGGCGACGGGGATCGGGTTGACGTGGCTCAACTCATGGGCGATCCGGCCGGGCCGGCAACTCGAACCCCGCGACAAGCCGGGCTCAGGCGTTGCCGTCCGTGCCGAAGTACTCCATCTGTGGCCGCCACAAACCCTGATCGATTTGGCGCGAAAGCAGTCCGACTCCGCCAGCGGCGGACGGGTCACGCTGCCTTGAGGATGGACGCAAGACGAGCAAGTCCGCTGTCAGGACTGCTACAATGCAGTGCGAAAACTCGAGGCGATCATGGAACGACGCGATGACGCACTCGCCACCGCCGGTCCCGACCTCGCCACCTGAGCGTGCAGGGAATCATTTCGCGAGCCGATCCAGGACGTTTCGGGTGATCCGTTCCACGACCGCGTCGCCGCCCTTGAGGCCATGGGCCCAATTCGTCCAGCCGGTCGTGACAACCGTCCCGCCTTTGACGTAGACGCCGAAGACGGCGGCGCCCTGCGTCGGCGCGCCGGTCGAGTCACGCGGGAACCGGTCATACCAGAGGAACAGGTCGATCTCGGCAGTCCTCCGGTTGCGGCCGACGAACTTGCCGCCGTTATCGGCGACCCGCAGCCGGACGTTGTAATACCCAGATCGCCAGTCGGCCGGTACCGTGACCGAATGCGCGACCGGCCAGCGGCATCCGTTCGACGAGGCGTCCTCTGGAATCGGATGCGAAGCGCCGGGGAGGTCGGACTTGCGGTACACAGTCTTGGTCTCCGCGCCCAGGCGGTCGATCTCCATGGAGTATCGTCCGGCCGTGGTCGAGATGTGGAATCGGACAACTTCGCCGGGCCGGTAGCTGAGCTGGTCGGTGTAACCTTCGATGGTCAAGGGCGACGGCTCGTCGGCGGTTCGGCCGCTTGAGACGATGGTCATTACGGCGGCGGCCACGATTGCTGTGAAGACGAGCGGACTGATCCGAGTCATGGTCGTTTCCAGGGGATGCGGGACCTTTTGACCAGAATGATTGCCGTCTCGATCAGGGTACAAGCTGGGCCGCGTGAACGCCACGGTCCGGTGGGGTTACCGCCGCAAAGTCGGGCGAAGCGCGGCCGTGTCGACGACGCCACATACTCGATCGTCGCTTCGATTAAGCTCGGGATCCAGGATTCGAACGTGGATTCCGCCATTCTGTTGCGCGAGGTGCTCGCGGGAAATTACGAGACCGCGACAGGAGGCCGGAGCAGCGGCCAGCCAGAAGCGTTTGGCTGGACGGCCCGCGGCAAGTACCTCACGGTCGTATTCGAGCGCGTGTCCGACGACCCGCGGACCGTTTACCCCATTACGGCCTACCAAGTCCCGCCGCCCGGTCCCAGAAAGCGGAGGAAGGGACGATGAGCGACAACAAGAACCGGACGCTGGACACGCTCTGCCGTTACGCCGCCGCCGTTGGGCGGCACCTGGTCCTGACCACCGAAGCGATCCGCGACGCGCGGCCGGCGCAGGGCAAGCCGACGCGGGTCCGTACGGCACGAGAGAGGTAGGCTGCGCTGCTCATTGGCAGCGATGAGCGAACAATACAGCGGAATGTTCGGGCATCGGGCTCGGTCCGCTGCTGAGGGCCGAACGGACAAGTTCACCGGACTTCGTGAGCGGGTCCGGTGAAACCGTGGGTTAGGCCGTGAAATTGCCTGAATTGTCCTGTTTGCTACGAGAATCAGGAATATTCCGTGGTATGTGCGCCCGAGTTTCTTTTTCGCCGCCCGCCCGCCACTCGCTGGCTCAGTGTGACTGAGTGAGCGGGTCTTCCACGAAGACCAAACCCGAGTGGTGCATATTCGCCCAGCCCGACTCACCGATGGGTCGAGAGTCCTCGGCAAATTGCCCGCCGGACAACTCCAGCTCTCGGAAATTATCCCGGGACAATGCCTGTTCTAGCCTCTCGATCCCCGCGTACCTGATCCAGACATAGGCTCGCTGGGAAGGGTCGAAGGCCGGGCCGGGTGCCGGCGAGGGGCAGTTGTAGACCTCGATTTGATCGATCTTCAGAACGTACTCGACCGGCAGGTTCTCGCCGTAATAGACGTAGAGGTTGACGAACCCGCGGCTCCTGATCACCGCGTTGAGCGCTCCCTCGGCATCCTTCCAGAGTTTACGCGGGGCGCTACTTGGGATGCGCCAGGCGCTCCACTTTCCCCGCACGACCTCAACTTGGGTGGATTCGGGACCGTCTTTGTAGACGCCCAAGATCGCCACATTCACCATTACGTGTCCTCCAGTCGGGTCGATCGTCAGGCGGGAGCGGCTGGCCGGGGCCAAGTGGAGCGAAGCGGAACGGACTGCGGAAGCGGAGCTTGGAATTCCGGTGCGAGCTCGCCTGTGCTCGCTTGGCCCCGGCCAGCCACCGCTGATCACCTTTCGATCATGGCAGTGGGGATGCGAATTCGAAAATGACCCTGCGTGCCGACGTTCCTGGCGGGCATCTCCAGATCCAGTTGTTGAATCTTTTCAATTGGAGGCTCGAACATGAGCACATCGGTCAGGCTCTTCCCCGGATAAATAGAGTCGGAGACGACCCGCCCGGCAGGCTGGTTGAAGATACTGAACGTAATTCGATTATAGCGGTTCCCGAAGTTGTCCTCCACGGTGGCGAAGTCCCTCTCGAAGGACACGTCTGCTCCGGCCCAGGTCCGGTAGTCGATTTTCCGGCTTCGGCTACCATTGGACACCTCGATCGTCAAAACCAGCTGGGGGTTCTCGGACTGGCGCTCCTCGGTCGGTCCTCCTATCAACGCGACGCGGGCGACCTTTGCCGAGACAACCCTGACCGCGACGTCGCCGAGCCGGGCCGGGGCGGGTGCTACGATCCACTCAGCCTCTTTTTTCTCCCGGGCGCGCTGTGGAGCAACCTCTGGCTCTTTCTTCGCTGGGGCGAAAGGGAACTTCGGGTTCCCGTATTTCGAGGATCGGTCGGACTCGTCGCCTCCCGATGAGTGGCCGGGACCCACGAAGAGGGCGAGGAGGATGCCGAGAACAATAGAAACACTCTGCGTAGCGTAGTACGGCTTAAGATCTCCAGCAACGAGCAAGCGCCGTACGGCAATAAAGCCAAGCGTACCGGCAACTGTGATGCCCCCGATCAGACCAACGTACAACCCGTTTCCCGGACTAATCTGAGTTGCGAACAGGGCGCTAAACGCGGCGGCGAATGGGTTATCCTTAATGTCTGCTGATGAATCGAAAATGGAGCCGACCTTCCAGATAAGCGCCCCCATCCAGAAGACGGCTAACGTCCCCCAAGTTTGGACACCGAGAATGACCGGCGTAATCCACTTCCCCTTGGTCATTGCCACGATGTAAAGAGCAATTGCGACTACGGTCACGGCAAGGACGATCTTGCCGTCGCCGGACAACCCTGTTACGCCGCCTCTCGCGAAGTTTATCCACTTGAAAAACGGCGAGAGAGCCAGAAGCAACAAACCGACACCGGCTCCCCAGCGGGCTACCTCGAAGACACGAACGTCAGGTGCGGACTGCTGTACGATGCTAGTGTCGGAAGTAGCGGCGACCGCCGAAGGCTCGCGATCCGAGCGGGTGCGAGAATCAAAGTCGTCTTCCGACGGTATCAGGGGCGTGCCGGAGCCGGCATGGATCGAAGTGCTGACGGTGGTGGACGCTCGACGGGTTGAGGTAGCGATTCCGAACGGCGCGGTTCTGAAGACTCCCCGATATGACTCGGAACCACGACCTCCGTGCCGCACTTTGGGCACTTGATCTTGCGACCTGTCATGTTCTCCGGGGCACGAAGCTTCGCGGTACAGGATGGACAGACGACACGTCGAGCGGTCGCGTCAGCGACATCTACAGCTTCGGCCACCGGAACCGGCTGGAACTTATTCTGACATCGGGGGCAGCTGACCTTTGAAGGTAGAGCAACCCGTCC
This sequence comes from Isosphaerales bacterium, assembly GCA_044450785.1. Classification (GTDB taxonomy): domain Bacteria; phylum Planctomycetota; class Planctomycetia; order Isosphaerales; family Isosphaeraceae; genus JBIOJM01. The sequence goes on along the minus strand of JBIOJM010000128.1, from coordinate 17,903 downwards.
GGGAACTTCCCTTTACGACCACAGTGAGGACAGTCGATCCTCATGTTCGCCTCGTCGCCATGGGTCCTATATCCGCCGCCTAACTGGTGAGGATCCTGACCGGCGCCGGTTCACCTAGTTCGGCGCACCGGTTAACCTGGCACGGTATTGGAACAGGCCGCCCAACTTGGGTCAACTACCGACTTGAAATTCTCCTGGAACTTGATCTTGCCGCTGTACGTGTATATTAATATACTTCCCACGCTGTTCGTTCCGGATCTTTCTGCACCAGTGAAGAGACGAGCGATGATCACGGCCAGCGCAACTCCCGTCCTCCGGGTGCCGACCACTCCGGCGCCGACGCCGCGTTTACTCGACGAGCTCCAGCAGGCTGCAGCGCTTCCTCATGGCAGGCTCGCACGTTCCACGACAGCCTTTTGCTGCTCGAGGGAAGCAGCCTTGAGGGACCCACGCTCCAGGAAGGCCTCCAGGAGCTTGCGGAAAAAGAGAAGGGCCTCGCCGGCTACAAATGAGCGGAAGCTGATGCCATGACCATCCGCGACATCACGATTCCCATGCAGGATTCACTCGCTTGCTGGCCCGGAGACGCGCCATTCCGATTCACCTGGACATCGAGGAAGCGAGACGGGGCGACGGTCAATGTCGGCCAGTTCCAGCTCAGTGTGCACACCGGCACACACACCGACGCCCCGTTCCAATTCGACGACGCGGGAGCCACGTCCGACGCCGTCGACCTCCATCCGTTCATCGGCCCCGCCCAGGTGATCGTGCTCACCGATCGCGTGCGATTACGGCGGGAAGATCTCACACCGTTCGACCTCTCGGGCACCCCACGCGTCCTGTTACGGACCGATGGTTGGACGGATCACATCCAGTTCTCCACGACCATCCCGGTCTTGGACGAGGACGATCCGGCTTGGTTGCACCAGCAGGGAGTCGTCCTCGTCGGGGTCGATGTCCCTTCGGTCGACGACCTGGATAGCAAGACCCTCCCGAACCATCACGCGCTGGGCGCACACGGCATCACGATCCTCGAATCGCTCGATCTCGCCGATGTCCCGGGGGGCCTCTATGAGCTGCTCGCTCTCCCCATGAGACTGGTCGCGGCCGATGGCGCCCCGGTGCGAGCCATCCTGCGCGACTGGGTCGGACGAGGAATCTCGCTTCATGACGCGTGAAACGCTCTTCACGGGCGGCGGATGGGGCCTGGCCGCATCAAAGAGGAGTCATGCCCATTTCGGCCCGCGGGTCCGGCTCACGGGCCCATGCGCGATCGAAGGCCGCGCGCGCGGTTGCGCAGGTCTTGCATTCGGTCTTGCGCCTCTTTCATGCGCTCGCGGGCCTGTTGCATAGGGTCCTGGATTCCCGGCGTGCGCGGTCCGATCGGGCCTCCGAGGCCCGGGCCTAGACGGCCATGGAGCATGCGCGGCCGCAACTGGAATGGGACGAATTCGGCGACCATGGTCGGCTGTTGACCGGCCGGCGACCGTTGCTGAAAAGCCGCGAGCAACTGGGGAGGGACATCGATCCTCAGGTCGTTCCGGAGGGATTGGATCAGGCGGAGGTGCTGCGCTTTCAGGTTCTGGATCTGCGCGGCGTACTGGTCGGCCAGCCGGTTCGGGTTCGTGTAGAGATTCTTCATGGCCTTGTAATTGGCCGAAAGCTCCTGATACCCGCGCTGCGACGTTTGGGCGAGCGCCGGATCGTTCTTGAGGCCTGGCAGCTCGTTTTCCACCAGTGAGAAAACTTTCTGGTCGAGCGAGGTCACGACCTGATGGAGCTTTTGGACTTCCTCGTTCGGCAGCAGATTCGCGTTGCTGCCCCCGGCGGGAGCGGCTCGCAAGATCACCGCGCGGGCGTCGAGCGCGACCGCGTAGACAGCCCCGGCGATGGTGAGCGTCTTGAAGACGAGCACGGCCCGATGGCGGGAGGTGAGCTCGGGGCGGGTGGGACCGACCTTGGCCAGGGCCGCGTTCACGTCCTCGACGGGGATGCAAAACCCCATCGCCTCGGCCTTGGTGGACTTGAGCGTCGCCACGCCAATCACACGACCAACCGAGTCGAATACCGGGCCACCCGAGTTGCCGGGATTGATCGCAATGCTCATCTGATGGTAGTTCATGCCGTCGATGACCGTCTTGGAGCTCATCACCCCACGGCTGATCGCGTTTTCAAGCACGACGTCGTCACCGAGGCCCGGGTTGCCGATCACGGTGATGTCCTCACCCTTGACGAAAGCGTATTTCGGCGCGACCAGGAGCGCGGGCAGATCGCTCTTCACGGCGAGGAAGGCCAGATCTCGTTTGCGATCCTCATACAAAAGCTGCGCGGCAAGCGGTCCTTGATTCCCCGAGGGAGCGGAAGGGAATCGAACTTCCAGGTTGGAGAGAAACTCCTCTTCGATCACGTGAGCGTTGGTCGCGACGATGCCGTGCTGGACGAGGAAACCGGTCCCGCTCGACACCTTTCCCTTGATGAGCGCGACCGAGGGGTCGCACCGCGCCACGATCTGGGCCGTGGTGAGTGGCGTACTGGCTGGCCTGGGAACAATCGGGGTCGCGACAGTGGTTTCGCCGGCCGCGGACGTCGCGGCCGGCGCTCTTGGTGGGTCATTGCTCGCCAATGGAGCCGCCGTCGCGGCCGTGGGATCGTCGGCCGGTTGTGCCGGCCGCGGCACCGCCGTTGACGCAAGACGGTTTTCGTCATGGGCAGGATTTGAGGATTGGGTTGATCTCGAACCCAGGGACAGGAGCAGAACCACGACGAGAACGACAGACAAGACCGCGCCTCCCCCGATCGCGGCATAGGCCCAGGGGGGAATGGGGCCAGGCGTCCGATACTCCGCCTGCCGGTGTCTCGGTGGCTCCGGCAGGAATTCCCCTCGCCGGGGATTCTCTGGCCGGTGGCGGGCTGGTGGCACGTCTTGGGACCGATGTGAAGGCGCGGGTCGAGATCGGGTTTCAGGCTCACGTGCGAGTGGGTAGGAATCGGGGGCGGCCGGTTGGGACCGGAGCTCGGGACGAACCGGATTGGCTGAAGCACTCGGTTTCGGACCAGGCACGCGGAAACGGGCGCCGCAGCGACATCGGACCTCTTTACCCAGCACTCGTTCGGACGCTTGTTCTGTATGTCCACACGACGGGCATGTCAGCTTCAATAACATGCTGGGACCCTGTTCTTGTTCGGGCCTGATTGGATCGTCGAGCCAGTCCACCGCCGGGGTCGAGTGTATCGCGAGCATGCCGTCATTTCCAGAGAGGGGAAATCGGGATTCAACGGCGTTGGCTTCGAGAAGACCGATTCCTTCTGGTATGATGGCGGGGTCGCGCGTTTGACGCCCCGCTCCGGTACGAGATGACCTACGCGGACGGTACTACCAAGACATTGCTCTCGGTGCCCGATTACGACTTTGGCTGGCAGAGCGTCTACCGTCTCGACAAGCCGCTGCACGTACCCAGAGGGAGCCGACTGACGTGGATCGGCCGCTGGGACAACTCGGAGGACAACCCACGCAATCCCGACTCGACGAAGGCCATCTACTGGGGCTTGCAAACCTGGGACGAGATGCAGAACGGCTGGATGGAGGTGGTGTGGAAGAAACGGAAGTCTTGACCGGACACGATCCGCACGAGGCGACGATCATGGATTTCAAGCTGACCAGGGTCCAGGAGCAGTGCCTTCGAGACCAGGCCATCACGGACGAGCAGCCCGGCCCTGTGCTGCGTGACTTCCGTGTGCTCCTCGACTTTCTGGGGCCTCAGGGAGTTGAGGCGGGGGGGAAGTACAACGTGCTTCCTCTGAAATTCATAGGGGAGCTGGACCGTTGCCTGAGCCGGCCGCTCCATCTGGAATTGAAGCGCCCGCTGCTCCGGTCGCACCCCTACCTGCAAGGGCTGAACCTGCTGCTCCGGGCCTCCGGCCTCAGCCGCGTCGAGGCGGCTGGCGCCAAGGGCCGCCTGATCCTCGACCCGGACATGCTGGCGCAGTGGGACCGGCTCAACCCCACGGAGCAGTATTTCAATTTGCTGGAAGCCTGGCTACGGCTTGGCCGCCCGGAGATGGTCGGGGAACCGGGCTCACGCGGGGGGCAACTGCTGCCGTCCTGTCTGCAAGCCTGGCGCCGCGTCCCGGAGCAGGGCCGCCGGATCGACCCCGAGAACCCGCCGGGACGGTACGCCTTCGGAGTCGGCTCGGATTTCTACATGTTAGCGCTGATGGATCTATTTGGGCTCCTGGAGATCGAACAGCCGCGCCGACCGGTCGCTCCCTGGAGCCCGGCCGGCCTCAGGCACGTTGCGTTCGGTGACGCCGTCTTCGCCTTGATCCTCTCCCAGTTCGAACTCATCCTGGGGGAAGGTTTCCCCCAGCAGGACGACGAGGACCAGGAGGAAGGAGAGCCCGAAGGGCTTCGCTTCGGCGCCTGGCAGTCGCTGTTCCAGCCGTATTTCCCCGAATGGCGGCAGAACCTCGTGTTTCAGCGATTCGAGCCCCGCGAGGGCACGTTCATTTTCCGGGTGTCTCTGGGCAAGGTCTGGCGGCTGATTGCCATGCCGGCCGACGCCGCTCTCGACGACTTGGTTGGATTGATCCTTCGCTCGGTAAATTTCGACAGCGACCACCTGTACAAGTTCACTTATCGCGATCGCCTGGGGACCGATGTCTCGATCTCTCACCCGGCGATGGATGAGGACCCCGGGACAGACCGCGTTTCGATCGGGACGCTGCCGCTGGACCCAGGGCAGACGATGGAACTGCTGTACGACTTCGGCGACGAATGGGCATTCACCATCAAGCTGGAACGGATCGACCCGCCCGGGGCAAGAAAGAAGGCGCCGCGCATCCTTGAGAAACACGGCAAGGCGCCGAAGCAGTACCCGCGTTGGGATTGGTGAGCAGGACAATCCCGGAGCGACGGTCGGGAGGCGACATGGCCTGATGACGGATTCAAGGAAAATCCAACCTGAACTATCTCGCGTACTTGCCGTTGATCTTCGGTCTTCCAGGCCAGTCAAAGCGGATGATGATCTCCTTGCTCGGGAGCGAGCCAAACGCTAGAATCCCCTTCGACCGGCATTGGAGGTTGTCCACCATGACCATCGATGCGCCTCGCGTGGCCAGGTTGTTGCCCACGTTCGTTGCATTGCTCATCGCGCCCGGGCCTGACGGACACCGCGTGAGCGCCCAGGATTCGGCCCCTCTGGCCGCGAAGAAGGAGGATGGCCGGGCCGAGCGCCTCGACGAGATGAAGCAGATCGCCGGCTCGTTCCAGGCCGCTGCGATCGACGGCGGCAGTCGGACCCCGGCCGCCATGGCGCACGACCCGTACTACCGTTGGAACGACCCGACTCGAGAGTTCAGCGACGGCACGCTCTGGTTCTGGAGGTCTTCGGGCCGACCGATCGCGGTTCTGGCGATCGAGCTCTATCCGCACAACAACGCGTTTGGCACAGTCTGGAATCTCGAGTTCACGTCTCTAGCGACCGGGCCGATCGAGGTCGAAGGAGGCGAGCATTTCGACACGCGTTACGCGGACCTGTACCCGCCCCGTGCTGATGGCCGGCTGCGATGGGCGCCGGTGAAGGGCGGGATCGAGTTCCGTGAGATTCCCGACGCGCCGGCCCCCGCAGACACGGAAGTCGAGCGGCTGCGGCAGATGAGAGACCTCGCGAAGCCATTCTCGGCGCGCGAACACTTCCATTCGCAAGACTACACGCTCCGCCTGATTCCTCATCCGATCGACCGCTACTCCGATGCAGCCTCCGGCCTCGTGGATGGAGCGATCTTCCTCTATGCCAACGGCACCAACCCGGAGGTCCTCCTGATGATCGAAGCGCGGCGCCGCCGCGAGGGTCCGCCCTACTGGTCGTATGCCGCCGCGCCACTCGCCCGCGCCGAGGTCACCCTTCGCCTCGGCCGGCAGGACGTCTGGAGCCATAACAGCAAAGTTGTGCCGTCCGCCGAGGATACGTACTTCCTGGCGCGTCGACGCCGCAATCAACCGTTGAGCGCCGGCTCAGCAGGGATCGCCCCGGGGAAGAAGCGGGAGTGACCGAGTTGCGGGGAAACCGTACCTTACGGGGACACCCTGCCCTTTGTCGGTTCCCGATCGACGCAACAGTCTCGATCAAGGAACCAATCACGGCGCCCCTCGGACCCGCTCGGGAAAAACACAACAAACAACGCTTGACCCCAAGGTCCTCGCCTCTTCTCAGGCAGCTCGTTTCAGTCTCCGCTCGGACAATCCCGAAGCCCGGACGGCGACTCTGGTCCTGGTCTCGTAAACGCTCACCGGGATCGGGCGGGTTGCCGCCTCACACGCGGCATAGTTTCGCCGTGCTCGCTCGTTCGACGGGTCGTAGCGGATTGATGCGTCGAACGACGCTCTGACGATGTCAATCGGAAAACCGAGCTCGGACTGAGTGATCGCCAGCCTTGTGCAACGTGTTCAGATAGACCGCCTGATAGTTCCCATTGTCGGGCTGCAGATCCAAGGCGTGCTCATAGAAGATCGCCGCCGTCGCCGGGTCTCCGGCCTCGAGCCAGGTCGACCCACGCAGATAGCTGAGCATCGAGGGGTCCAGGTGGGCCCCCCATCGCCTCAGCAGTTCGAGGACTCTGTCCCACTCCCCGCTTTGGCGGGCTTGATAAATGTCAACCAAACGAGCCTGGGCCTGCGGGTTTAATTCTTTGACGGCGGTTGGTGCCAGGTCGGTCACCGAATACAGATCCTCGGAGAGCCCGCTAACTCTCTTCTTCTCCGCCTCGGTGAGGGCCTCCCATGGCGCGTCAGTGGCGTCGCGAACCGCGTCGGCTTCGCGCGAGTCAAGGCGCCCTTCCGCTGTTAGCTGGTGCAGCTCGCGAAGACCGCGGACAGTCGCGAGAAAACTTGCGCTCATTGTCAGTTTCTGAAGAGCCATGGCTTAGTTCTCGTGTTTCTCCCAGCCCGGGCGAGTCGCGGCGAGTGCGGCTTCGTAGTCGGATAGTTGGACTCATTATATACGACAAACTTCGCGCGGTGAATGGCGAGAGCCTTCGATGCAGGAACACATGCATGTCTAACTGAACACTAGCTCGTAGCGATAGACCTCAGAGGAACCCTCACTCGTCACGACGGCGTGATCCTCGTGGGTGGCTCCACTCCTCAGGCGAGGATCTCCTTCACCACGCGCCCTTCCACGTCGGTCAGTCGGTAGTCGCGCCCGGAGTGGCGGTAGGTGAGGCGCTCGTGGTCCAGGCCCAGGAGATGCAGCATCGTGGCGTGCAGGTCGTGAAGATGGACCTTTCCCGCGACGGGGCGAAAGCCGAACTCGTCCGTCTCACCGTGGGTATACCCGGCCTTCACGCCACCGCCGGCGAGCCACGCGCAAAAACTGTCGGGTTGATGCTCGCGCCCGTGGGTATCGATCGGGGACGTGCCCGAGAGGTCCTGGCTCCACGGCGTGCGGCCGAATTCGCCCGACCAGACCACGAGCGTGTCATCGAGCAGGCCGCGCGACTTGAGGTCCTTGATCAGGCCGGCGACGGGCCGGTCCGAGCCGGCGCAGCTCCTGGGCAGGGCATCCCGGATGTTGCCGTGGTGGTCCCAGCCGCCGATCGTCACCTGGACGAAGCGGACGCCCGCCTCGCTGAGCCGGCGGGCGAGCAGGCAGGCCCGGCCGTGGCGATCGGTCTCCGGCCGGCCGATGCCGTACAGGTCCTTGGTCGCCTGCGTCTCGCCCGAGAGGTCGACCAGCCCGGGCGTCTCCGTCTGCATCCGGAAGGCCAGCTCGTACGACTCGATCATGCCCTCCATCCGGTGGTCGGTCTCGACCCGGTGGAGCAACCGGCGGTTCATCCGCTGGATGAGGTCGAGCCTCCGCCGCTGCACGGCGGCGCTCGACTCATCATCGACCAGGTACTTGATCGCGGCGTCCTTGCCGGTCGTCATATTCACCGGCGTCCCCTGGTGGGCCGCGGGCAGGAAGCCGGCGCCATAGGTCCGCACGTCGCTATCGGGGTGGATCGTGATGAAGCTCGGCAGGTTCTCGTTCTCGGTCCCCAGCCCGTAGCTGAACCACGAGCCCATCGACGGCCGCACGTCGATCGAGACGCCGGTGTGCAATTGGAGCGTGGCCGGGGCATGGGCCTCGTTGTCGGTGTGCACGGCCCTGAGCAGGCAGAGCTCGTCAGCCACACCCGCCAGTTGGGGCATCAGGTCCGAGATCATCATGCCGGCGGCGCCGCGGGGGCGGACCGGGGCGACCGAAGCCAGCGCCAGGTATTTATCCACGCCGATCGTGATCTTGTTGGCGTCGATCGGCGGACGGATCTTCTCGCCGTGTTTGCGGGTGATCAGCGGCTTGGGATCGAACAGGTCGAGCTGCGACGGACCTCCCTGGAGGAACAGGAAGATCACGCGCCTGGCGCGCGGGGCGAACTGCGGTGCGCGGGCCGCGAGCGGGCCCCCAGCGGCTCGGGCGAGGCCGCTCATCATCCCCTGGAGGGCCAGTGAGCCGAAGCCACACGCGGCGACACGCAGCAGTTGCCGGCGATCAAAGCGGCCACTCGTCCAGCAGCAGGGGTTGGTCATGACGGATCTCTGCAAGGGGTGGGTGGGTTAATCGATCGCTGGCCGATGGTCACAGACGTACGAGGAATTCGTTCGAGGCGAGCAGGGCATGACAGAGCTCCGCCCAGGCGCGAAGCTCCCGGGATGCGGAGGCGACACCCGGGTCCAGGTCGCGGACCTCGGCGAGGAACGCAGCGGAATCGGCCCGCTCCGCGGCGTTGATCGGTCGGTTCAGCACGCGAAGCCAGAGGCCGTCGAGTCGCGCTCGATCGCCCGAGACGGCCGTCGTCCGCCGGGCCAGCTCGAGCGCCCGCCGCTTCAAAAACTTGGCATTCATCAGGAACAAGGCCTGGGTCGGCACGGTGGTCACGGAACGCTGGCCGGCGAACTCGCCGGGTTGCGTGAAGTCGAAGACATTGAGCACCTCGGCGGGACCCGCCTGAGGACCGGAGCGGATGATCGGCAGGTAGACCGTACGCACGAACTCCTGTTCCGGCCGGAACCTGGCCAGGCGGAAGCTGGGAGGATTGACGTCCCCCTTTTTCAGGCCTCCGGTGTTCTCCGGATACTCCAGGGGCAACCCAGGCCCTCCGCCGCACGCGGTGAGCGTGCCCGCGACGGACAGCATGACGTCGCGCAGCGATTCCGCGTCGAGCCGGCGGCGATTCATCCGCCACAACAGGCGATTGTCAGGATCGACCGCGTCCGACCGGCTGTCGTGCGCGCTGCTCATGGCGTAGGCACGGCTCAATACCAGGCTGCGGATCAGGCGCTTCTGGAACCAGCCGTCCGCGACGAACCGCAGCGCGAGGGCGTCGAGCAGCTCAGGGTGGGTGGGCGTCTCGCCGCGACTTCCGAAGTAATCGACGGAGCGGACGATCCCCTCGCCGAACAGCTTTTGCCAGATGCGATTCACGGCAACCCGCGCGGTCAGCGGATTGTCGCTGCTCGCGATCCAGCCGGCCAGTTGGCGGCGGCCGCTCTCATCAGACGGGATCAGTGCCGGCCGGTGCGAGACGACCCGCACGAACCCTCGGGGGACCAGGTCGCCCAGCGCGTGTGCGTTGCCCCGGATCGTGATCCGCATGCCGCCCGGCCTGGCGGAATCGTGCACGGCGAAGGCGACCGGGACGGCCGGGGTGAAAAACTCGGCATGCTCGATGTCCGTGGCGAGCTTCCTGACGCGGGCCTCCATCTCCCGCCGCTCCGTCTCGAGCGCTTTCCGCGCCGCCGTATCGATCCCGTTGCTCCCCCTGCCCTTCCCCTCACCCTGGAGTATCGCGCCGATCGAACCGATGCGATGAAGTACCCGCTCACGTTCGGCCGTGAGCGCCCCGACAGCTTTCCGATGCTGCTCGAACCTGGCCTTCCGCTCGGCCTGTTCCGCCCTGGTTTCCGGCAGCTCGGCCAACGTCGGCCAGCTCCATACGCCCCATTCGGCCTTGCGGACCGACTCCGTGCTGGAGAAGATCCCCGCCAGTGCGTAGTAGTCCCGGATCGGGATGGGATCGAACTTGTGGTCGTGGCACCGCGCACAGCCGAGTGTCATGCCCAGGAACGCCTTGCCCACCTTGTCGACCTGCTGATCGATCACGTCGACGCGCAGCTTGGCCTTGTCCGCCTCGACGACCGTCAGGTCGCCCAGGACGAGGAAGCCGGTGGCGATCAGATTCCGGGCTCGCTCGAGGGCGGTACCGTAGGGGAGCAAGTCGCCGGCGAGTTGTTCGTGGATGAAACGGTCGAACGGCCTGTCGGCATTGAACGCCGCGATGACATAATCGCGATACCGCCAGGCGTGCTCGGCGAAGATGTCGTTGGCCGTGCCGATCTGGTCGGCATAGCCCGTCAGGTCCAGCCAGTGCCGCGCCCAGCGCTCGCCGAACGCCGGTGATGCCAGGAGTCGATCGACGACGAGCTCGTTGGCCCGGGGCGACGGGTCGTTGATGAACGCGACGATCTGCTCGGGCGACGGCGGCAAGCCGACGAGGTCGAGCGCGACCCGGCGCAGCCAGGTGTAGCGATCGGCGTCCGGGGCCGGCCGCAGTCCCTTCGCTTCGAGCCTGGCGAGGATGAACCGATCCAGCTCATCCCTGGCCCAGGACGTGTCCCGCACCGATGGGACCCCGGGGTTTCGCGGCGGTCGGAAGGCCCATGCATCGCGGGCTGACGCGACATCGCCGCCGGCCTGCCTCGTCACCGCCGGGCTCGTCTTGCGCGGGTCGTGCGCACCCGAGGCGATCCACCGGCGAAAGTCGGCGAGTACCCGATCCGGCAGTTTCTCGTCCGGGGGCATCTCGGGGACATCGCCTTCGTGGCTGAGCGCCTTGATGAGCAGGCTGTCGTCGGGCTTTCCTGGCACGATCGCCGGCCCGTTCCCACCGCCCCGCAACAAGGCTTCGCCGCTGTCCAGGCGCAAACCGCCCTTGGGCGCCCTTGTGCGGCCCGAATGGCACTTGTAGCAGTGCTCGACGAGCACCGGGCGGATCCGCGACTCGAAGAACGCGGTGGCTTCATCCGTGCCGGCCCACGCCGATGTCGCGACCATTGCACAGATCGCGGCGAAGAAGGTCTGCAGGAAAAATCGCATGGCTACCCTGGCCGGTGAGTCAGGTCGATAGACCCGGTGATGCGCGGCATCTCGGCCGCCGCCAACATTCAGGGTACCCTGCATCCGCGCCGATGTCCAAACCCAGCCGGCGGTGATTCCCTCGTGGCGACCGAGGCGATGCTGAACCCGCGGTACGCACGCGTGTCTTAGAAAAGCCTCGAAGCATGGACCCGGGGGAGGTCTGTCGCGCACGCACAGCCTCCGGGCAGAGCGTCGCGAATGCCGCCGCGGAGCGCGTCGAGAAAGTCTTGTTCAACCCGCGGGCGCGCTCGGGCTCCTGTCAGAATTCGGCTTCGCTAACTCCAGCACATATGCTTCCCTCGGCGTGGGCGTTTGGTTCGCAGTCTGTGGCGCCGGCAAGATTTCATGAAGCGGCCCTCCTGCCCCAGGGTCACTGCCCAGCGCGATTTCAAGCGTTGGATCCGGTGCCTCGATCGCGCTATCCTTCAACCACGCAACGGCCGCCCGATGAACCATGAGCACGGCATCTCGTGTCAAGCCCGCATCCGGCTTTTGGGCTTCGATGGCAGCCAGAATGTCGACCCCCGGCTCCGCCGTCGGTTCTGCAAAGTAGTAGTCCCTCGTCTTGGCGATCGATCTGTTCAATGTCTCGACCAACTGCGAGGCCGACCGGGCGTTGCGGACGTCGCCTTGCTGCCAAAGCCGTTCGATCACGCGGTGTGGAGGCTGCGACCGCCCGCCATCTTGCCGAAACGCGCCGAGCAAAGCTTCCGCGTCGACGACGTCATCCTCACTGAGCAGTGGAAATGGTCCGTGCGCCAGAATCGTCACCACTCGGAACGTTCCGAACGATCGACTCAAGTCGGCAAGGGTCGCGCGTTCGACGACGGTGATGCCGAGACTCCGGATCTCTTCCAACACCAATTTCGCTGGCGCGGCGAGCTGCGCATAACCGCGTTTCCAGGCATCGAGCCCGCTGGAAGCGCCCAACGCCCTGGCGACGACGCTTCTGGCAAATTCCTTGTGAGCGCTTTGAAAATCCGCCACGAGCTCGTCGGCCGAAAGCGGGATCGCCACCGCGAGAGCGCACTGATGCGGCCCGACGTGGCCTGCGGACGTATTAGCTGTGCGGTTTTCCCCAGTCATCGACGTCTCATCATGGCCAACTCGCGATCGCCTCGGCGATGCTTGAATTCCAAAATATAGATGTCGCCAATGTCGGCGTAGCGGGCCTCGCCGATCGAGCCTCGCCGAGAACCTTTTAGATCCTGGATCAGCCCCTTGTAGATGTCCGGAGCAATATCGCCGAGGGTCCGCTTGTTGCTTTGAACGGCGTTGACCGACTTCTGGACGGAGTTTTGCACCTGCTCGGGTGTTGCTGAATCGACGCCGGCAACGAAGAATTCAAATTCCAGCGTTGTCTGGCTTTGAGCCGTCCGCGCGCTGACCGACCCCGCGACACCGGTTCCCGTGATATCAGCGTTGGAGCGACGGCGGGTAACCTGAACTTTGCCGATGACGGCCGCTTCCTGAACAGTGCTGTGGAACCGCCTCATGCTCTCTGGGCTTGGGCGATAAGACACGATCAACCGATCGGAACGAGACCTTAATGCAAGTGTTCGCAGAGCTGTCGTCTGGTCCCATGAAGGCCAGTTGTTGACTTCGTCGTGTCCAATTCAGATCGCTGAGTTCCTGGAGGAGTGCGTCGATCTTTCCCGGTGTGAATCCATCGCACCTCCAGGCTGGAGCGACCACCAATGGCCGTGGCGCTCAGAACCGCGAAGGCGCGTCCGCGATATGGCAGTTTGGAATATGAGGGGCTGGTTTGCAATATTATTGGCTACGTCATCCAGTTGCCGGGTGGCAGTTGCACCCACTGAAGACCAACACCTTCGTGAACCATTTCGCGACCCCGGAGATCTGGTTCAATTATCGCTGCTTGCCGGCAGAGACCCGCGAGTTGGCCGACAGGCGCTTCGCGATGCTTCAGGCCGACCCGCGCCAGCCGGCATTACGACACAGGAGGGTCGCGGAGTTCCGGTCCGCTCGCGTTTTTGTGCACATCCGTGCGCTGGCCAGAAATCGGCCCGAAGGATTGGTCTGGATTTGGATCGGTCCCGATGATCGCCACGAGCAACTGATCGCGCGATGACGGTCATCGAGCCTCCATTGAAGTACTTACGGCAGCGGGTAATGCTCATCGACGCAAGAGGTCAATTAACCAGCCGACACATGCTCCGGTCGCGGTGGCGACCAAGCCGACGAGCACAGAGACGTGCAGGTCGACGCCCGCGCCGGGCTTACCAGTGGAATTCAGCGTCGCGATGAAGGTCCAGACGAAGGTCGCCGAAACGCCGAAGCCAATCGCGATGCACCCTACGAACTTGCTCGCCCGCTTCTTCGCCTTCTCTGGAACGCCGAAGCCAATCGCGATGCACCCTACGAACTTGCTCGCCCGCTTCTTCGCCTTCTCTGGTGGACGGGATGTCTCATCCGCCGAGGGCATTCGCTGCCGATGCATAGGCAATTGAGGAGGATCGATCGCATCCGATCTCTGCGCGTCGGTATGGCTCAATCCAATGATCGCCCCAAGCGGGATAGATAATATGCTGGGGAGCCACCAGGTGGATAAGAACCAGTCAAGGCCGCCGAGGCCTTTCGCCGCAAGTGTGCCGGGAGCCCATGACATATTCATGAGTGGGACGATGAGAAAGGCCGAGGCGGAGCCAACGAATATCGCTGTCAAGACGACACCGATCAACATGCCCTTCACGTGGCGGAAGGTCACCCCCGGTTTAACGCCCAGCAGCAACCGAACGCTAACTACCATGCATACAACGATATAAACAAATACAATTAGAGGTAATGTCGCGAGCACCCCCCACAACTCTCCACGCAACTTTGCTCCGACGTTTACGAAAAAGCCTCGGGTGGTATTCTGGCGGATACTTTCCTTGGTGGCGAAGGAAAGTGCCCAGCCGCCAGTGAACAGCGGAACGAGAGCGAGGACTCCGATAACGACGGCTAGTACGGTCAATCTATCATTCATATTCGTCATGCCCCCGACCACGTGCCGAAATCGGTGTCAATTTGGACCGGGCGGATAATCAGTGCCGTGTTTAAGGATCTGGAGAAGGCCAGCCGAAAGCGTGTCGATCCTGCTGTCTCCTTCGAAGCGATGATCTGACGTCATTTTGTTTTCTGTCTCGTTCCGTGGCAAGTCGTTCGACCGGCCCGCAATCGACTTGTTCGCGTTTTGATAGCGGCCGAGGAGGATGCGTTTCGTTGTTTTCCAACCTGTCGGCGACGGTGGCGGGTCTCCGTGGCTGGAGCAGGCGGTCGCCGAATACCGCAAGGCCCGCGACAACGCGCGACGCGACTCGGGGCTCGCCCAGCAAGTCTTGCTCGGTAACAAACGGTAGGGGCTCACCCGCGCGATCGTCCGCTGGCTCGCTTCCAGGCGCAGGAACTCCGCGCGCGTCTTTTGAACCCGCGGAAAAGGTCGAGCGTAGGTCTTCGGCACGCGCGTGGCGGGGCCTGCGTGCATTTCCGATGCGGTCGCCCAACCTGAGCCCCACACTTGTCCTTGTCCAGCGGTTTTCCGTAAGATATCGAGAGGTTTGACGTATCAGTAGCGAGGTTGTCTCGACCCGACCCAGCGAGTGAGCGAGGGCGACGCGATGGCCACACCAGACCAGGTTGCTTGTCGGCGATGCGGAGCCTCACCCCCGACCGATGACGCGGCGGGCCTCTGCCCGCTCTGCCGGCAATCTGACACCCGGGGTGGCCGGAGCGAGGATCCCTCGGTTTCCCCGTTCCTTCCGAGGGGGCGCGGCGCGATACGAAGCGGACTGCATCAGTCGCGGCCCTCGTCGCGGTCCTCGTGGGGGGCCTCGGGTGCGGGAGCACGCGGGGGGAGCAGCCGGACGACGCCGACGCTCACGTCAACCGAGGCGTCGACCTGGCCGAACAGGGGAAGCTGGAGGGGGCCGCCGCCGAATTCCGCACGGCGATCCGGATCAAGCCCAACTACGCCGGCGCTCATTACAACCTCGGCCTCGTCCTGCAAACCCAGGGGAAGCGAGAGGAGGCGATCGACGCTTACCGTGGGGCGATCCGGATCCAGCCCGACTTCGTCGATGCCCACGTCAATCTCGGCACCATCCTGCGAGCCCAGGGGAAGCTGGACGAGGCGATCGACGAATTCCGCGCGGCGATTCGGATCAAGCCTGGCCTCGCCGAGGCCCACAATAACCTCGGCAACGCCCTGCAAGCAAAGGGCAAACCGGAGGAGGCGAGCGCCGCTTACCGCGCGGCGATCCGGATCCAGCCCGACCACGCCGACGCTCACTACAGCCTCGGCATCGCCCTGCAAACCCAGGGGAAACTGGAGAAGGCGATCGCCGAATTCCGCGCGGCGATCCGGATCAGGCCCGACTACGCTAGCGCCCACTTCAACCTCGGCAACGCCCTGCAGGACCAGGGGAAGCTGGAGGAGGCGATCGCCGAATTCCGCGCGGCGATAAAGATCAAGCCTGACCACGCCAAGGCCCAAGTCAACCTCGGCGTCGCACTGCAAGCCCAGGGGAAGCCGGAGCAGGCGAGCGCCGCTTACCGCGCGGCGATCCGGATCAAGCCCGACTACGCGGACGCCCACAACAACCTGGGCGTCGCTCTGCAAGGCCAGGGGAAGACGGAGGAGGCGATCGCCGCTTTCCGCGCGGCGATCCGGATCAAGCCCGACTTCGCCGAGGCCCACAAGAACCTCCGCGTGGCCCTTCAACCCCAGGGGAAGCCGAAGAAGGCGATCGCCGGTTCCGGTGAGGCGATCGGGCTCAGGCCCGACGACTCCGACGCCCACAAAAACCTCGGCAGTGCCCTGCAAGCCCAGGGGAAGCTCGAGGAGGCGGCCGCGGCTTACCGTGAGGCGATCCGGATCAAGCCCGACGACTCCGACGCCCACAAAAACCTCGGCAGTGCCCTGCAAGCCCAGGGGAAGTCGGAGGAGGCGATCGCCGCATGCCGTGCGGCGATCCGGATCAGGCCCGACGACGCCGACGCCCACATCATTATTGGCAACGCCCTGCAAGCCCAGGGGAAGCTGCGAGAGGCAATCGCCGCATTCCGCGCGGCGATCCGGCTCAAACCCGACTTGGCCGGCGCCCACTTCAACCTCGGCCGGGCCACGGAAGCCCAGGGGAAGCTGGATGAGGCGATCACCGCTTACCGCGCGGCAATCCGGCTCAAACCCGACTACGCCATGGCCCACAACAACCTCGGCGTCGGCTTGGGCCGCCAGGGGAAGCTGGAGGAGGCAATCGCCGAATTCCGCACCGTGATCCGGCTCGATCCCGACTACGTCGGCGCACACTTCAACCTGGGCCTCGCCCTGAAAGCCCAGGGGAAGCTGAAGGAAGCGGTCGCCGAATTCCGCAAGGCCCGCGACAACGTCAAACCCGGCTCCGAGCTCGCCCAGGCAATCGAGCGTGAACTGACTGCGACCGACCGCTAGTTCGACAGTCCTCCGCCATGCCACCCTTGATCAGGCATGCGTGGGGTCGGCAACGTGCGCGCGGAGCGCGGGGAAAAACTCCGCGAAGTCCTCTTTCAGCCCATCAAAGTTGGCGAGCAATTCGGACACGCCCTTTTCAAGCTTGAACTCCTTGCCAACCCTCGCCGCCAGACGTGTGGACACTCGCCGCAGCGACGCCTCGATTCCCTCAATGCGGCGATACGAGCCTAACCGGTCTTCGCAGATCATCTGGTCAACCGCGGACTGAGCGGGCTCAGGAAGTGCAATCGCGTGAGCCCGGATTTCGGTGTACAGGCAAGCCGTGAAGGCTTCCAGTGGCTCGGACGCATACTGATCCCAGTCAAGAGCCAGGAAGTGGTCGTAGAAGACATCCACGAGGATCCCCTGTACCAGAGAGCGCCGCGCCGAGGAGAGTCCGCCGCAGTGCCGGGTCAGATCCTATGCCGGGAGCGAGCCGGGCTGAAGAACGTGCAGCCGAGAGACGGCTTGCCAGAAAGAGGCTCGGGCTTGCGTTACTAGTCGACGATGGCATCGATCCACCGGCCGACGACGAACAGGAGGCAAGGGATTGCCGCTGCTACGGGGAACACCCAGCGCCAGCCGGTCCATGCGGGTGCAACGACCAGGATCGCCAGCGCGGAAAGGCAGGCGATGCTCTCGAAACGGAATGCGCGATTGAGCACCTTGACGTCATGCAATGCCATGCGAGCGCCGCGCAGCCAGCGGGTCCACGGAGATTTTCGGGCGCCCCGGCGATAGGCCGTCGATGTTTTGATGGAAAAATACAGTGAAAGCGGATCCATGGAGGAGATGCCAGCCAGCAGCAGCACGACAACGGGTTCCGCAACCAGCGCCCAGCGCGGCGTGGCGACCAGAAACATCGGGATCCAGCAAACACCGCCAAAGATCGCCACGAGTTTCCGGAAGATGTCCCACGCTTCTCGCAGGTTGGCGGCGGCAGCCTCCACCGCCTCGGCCCGTCGTTTTTCCCGCACCTCCGAAGGGCCCAGGTCGTTGCCGCACGCGGGGCAGTACGGTTCATCATCGATTCAGGAAGTCGGAGATCGCGATCATTACCCCATGTTTGGGGTGGCGCGTCGTAACTCCTTGCGGCGCAAGGGTCGAATTTTGAATTAGTCACTACATTACGGTTTCCTCCCCCTCCGGCGCCGCTGGCGGCCGCTGGTCGAGAAGCTTCAGCGCCTTGAGCACCCGCCGCGCGTCCTGCGAGCCGCCAGCCAGCCCTCGGCGCT
>JBIOJM010000127.1:0-25680 GCA_044450785.1 Isosphaerales bacterium | reverse complement strand
GGTGCAGCGTGCTCAATTTTCTGCAAGGAGTTTTGAGATACGCTTGGAACGTATCGGGAGGTTTCGAGAAGCTTTCGGTTGATCAGTGCACGGCGATCGAGGAGATCGTCAAAGACCACTTGGGTCCTTCGAGCATGGATAAGGACAGCGTCCGGAGTACACTAAAGATCCTCGGAACGTCTGGACTCGACCCGTGGGCCGCGATCTCAGGGAACCCAGAGGAGTAATTCGTGACGACCAGCGGGACAGCTATCTTTCTGGACACGTCGATCCAGATTGCTAGATTTATTCATAGCTCAGAAGCGAAGCGTAAGATCGAACAACGTATTCGGCAATACGATTTCACAGTGACAAGCTCGGTAGTCAGACAAGAATTTAAGCGAAGATTCTTAAAAGAAGCCAAATATGTGCTAGATCAACTTAATCGGCGCAACTCATACGAAGAGGTCTATCACCACGTCGTGCGGCTTCCCGATCATTCGTTCGCAAAGCTCAGAAGGAAGAAGAATATCTGCTTGCAGATGTGTGCACAGGTATTTTCAGGTGCGAACGATGCAGAACTGACGGAACGGTTGAAGTTGTATATGCGTAGCCTACTCACACTTGGTCTGGATGAATTCGACGGCCGAGTAGGCCATGTGATCAAAGGATCCAGTTGTGCATGCAGCACGATTCCAATTCGAGAGAGGCGCCCGTTTCATACATACGACTTTGGGACCGACAAATGCAGTGAGACGGCGGGAAAGTGTGGAGTGAGCGAATACTTAGGTAATCATACGGATGAATTAAGCTCAATTCGCGAATTCCTAAAGAACCTTCCGACGGAACGTAAGACCGCGGAGATCAAGAACTCCGAGGCATTTCTTGAGGATATCTTGAAAAACTCAGGTGTTGCAATGTCGAGCAACCCATGCCTCACGGTCGGCGACTTGATGATCGCGCTGGAGAGCATCGGAATCCCAACATTTTACACTCTGAACGGAAAGGAGTCTCAGTTCTTCTGCGTTGTTCTACGCCAGATACTGATAGTACGTCCGATCGATCCCTTCAAGGAGGAGATCATCTGCCAAATCGATGATGAGAATCGACCGAAGTTCTAACTCGATCCCTCCCTATGGAATTCACTGAGCAGCATGGAAATCCCTCCCGGTTCTTTGAGAAATCAGTCTGGAATGCCAGAAGGCGGAAGTCAGAGCGTTTGACGATCTCAAAAAGGACGCGTCCTCGCCCATCGATGGCGTCGTCAGCATGAAGTTGGTCTATCCAGCAGTTCAGAGTTCTACTGCGTTGAACAAATCCGCCAACGATTGGCTGTTGCGCCATCGGAGTTGATGAACTTGCTGATCGTACTGATCCAGCACCTCACCACGGCGATCGGAACGAGTAAGTCCCCGAACCGACCGAAAAGACCGCCGAGCCGGCCTCCATTCTCAGGAATCGGACTCCTTCGGCTAAAGCGGCGGACTTGTTCCCCTCGGTCACCGCCGCAGCATCCTTCGCAGGCACGTAGACTGTCGCGGTCGTGTTCGGAGGCACCCCCACGGTCCAGAGGAATGCGCCCTCTTTGATCTTCCAGTCGCTGACGATGGGGCCGTACAAGGACCGGTGCGAGGCCCGGACAGAGGACAGGTCACCGACAGGCCTGGGGCGCAGGACGATGTGTTTGAACCCTGGCGTCTCCGGGTCATAGTTGATGCCCCCGAGCGTCTGATAGAGCCAGGCTTCGAGGTTGCCGGAGAGGATCTTCTGGCTCTCGCCGTTCATCCCGCCATCCTGGATGTCCGTGTCCCACCGCTCCCAACTGGTCGTGGCACCTTTCGAGACCATGTATCCCCAGCTCGGGCGGGTCGTCTGCGTGGCGACGGTATAGGCCACCTCCGGACGGCCGATGTCGGTCAGCGTTTGCATGAACCATTGCATTCCGACGAGGCCAACCGACGTGTGACCTTTGTGTTTGACCTGGATCTCGTCAACGAAGTTGGCGACAACCGCGGCCCGGCGTTCCTCGGGGACCAGGCCGAAGGCCAGTGGGAAGACGTACGATCCCTGAGTCTCGCTCTCGTACGTGTTCCTCTTGGGGTTGAAAAACCTCGCGTTGAACCCCGTTTTCACTCGGCCGGCCAGGTCGCCGAATTGCTTCGCGTCGCCGGCCTTTCCCAGCAGCCGTGCGGCCCGGGCGACGATCCGGCAGTTGTTGTAGTAGTACGCCGTCGACATCAATGGCCGGGAGGTCGTTCGCTTGTCGTCGGTACCCTTGATCCATGACCCGTCGACCCAGTCGCCGTAGTAGCAATAGTCGATGGTATAGTCCGGCTTCTGGTAGGCCTTTTGCTGGAACAAAAGCCACCGTTTCATGCACTCGAAGTTGTCGGCCAGCGGGCGGAGGTCGCCGTAGAAGTTGTAGTACCAGTCCGGGATCACGGTGATGACGCTGGGCCAGATGATGTCCTTTGAGTTGAACGTCCAGTAGGGGGGGAGGATCTCTTGCAGGCTGCCGTCCGCGCCCTGGTGCGTGCGGTAATTGTGGAGGAAATGGTCGTAGAAGCGAGCGACGTTGAAGACATACCCTTCGCTCTCGGACGTCTTGGCCGGGTGGCCCGACCAGGGCATCCGCTCGTCGCGGTCGGGCTCCATGGGCACGCTCCGGTTTTGCATCCGCGTGCCCCAGCGGGCGTTCTGGTAGATCCGGTTGATCAGGGTGTTGGAGCAGGTGAACTGACCGACGGGTTCCATGTCGGTGTGGGTGACCAGGCCCTCGAAGTTGTCGACGGTAGGCGTGCCCGGGAACCCTTCGACCTGGACGTAACGCGTTGCGTTCGCCTTGAACCGCGGGTGCCAGGTTTCGACCCCTTGACCCTTCAAGACGTAGACGTCGAGGTTCAGGGCGCTGCGGTCGTTGGCGACCTTGAGCAGGCCCTCCGGTGTCACGTTGAACGACGTGCGCAACCGAACCTCCGTCCCCGCCGGCCCGGAAACCTTGAGCCGCACGGATCCGTAGAAGGACTGGCCGAAGTCGACCAGAAAGATGCCCGGCCGGGGGTTGGTGATGGCGACCGGCCTGAGGACCTCCGTGACGCGGATCGGCTCGAGCATCTGGGCTTCGAGCGTTCCGCCGGGAGGCTGGACGAGAGCCACGGGCCGCCAGCCGAAGTCGTCGAAACCGGGCAGCGACCAGCCCGGCCTCTCGCGCCGCGCGTCGTATTCCTCGCCATCGTATTCGTTGTCGGCTCGCGTGGGACCGTACGTGGACAGATGCCAAGCGGCGTCGCTGACCACGTTCTCCACCGAGTCGTCGCCATACTCCAGGCGGAGCTGGAGCAGCAGCTTGGGGTACCCGTAGGTCGTCATCGGGACGGGGACGTCTCTGCGGGGGGCGAAATAGCGGCCGTTGCCCAGGACGACGCCGATCGCGTTGCGTCCCGGATGGACGTCGCGGGTCACGTCGAACGTGACGTAGCAGGCGCGGCGGTCATATCCGGTCAGGGCCGGGTCCATGAGATGGTCGCCGACTCTTTGGCCGTTCAGGTGGAGGTCGAAGAAGCCGAGGCCACAGACATAGGCAGTGGCCCGACGGACCTCTTTGGCGACCTTGAACTGCCGGCGCAACATTCGCGCCGGCAACCGGCGGTGGTTCGAGCCGGAAGTGGTCTCATCCCCGCCGTCCCAGCCGATCCAGCGGGCCGACCAGTCTTTCGCGTCCAGCAGGCCCATGGTCCACCGCGCGGGCGTGCTCCAGGCGGAGACGTTTCCGTCCTGATCCCAGACCCGCACCTTCCACCAGCAGGCGGCGTGCGACCCCAGCCGTTTGCCGCCGTAGGCCACATGCAGGGACTGGTCCGACGCGATCTTGCCCGAATCCCAGAGGTCCCCCTGATCCTCGCGGAGCGATGTCTCCGTGGAGGCGACGACAATCTGGTAGGCGGATTGCGCCAGATTCCTCGCCTCGGGGCGGACCGCCAGAAGCTTCCAGCTCAAGCGCGGAGCACGCGCGTCGATCCCGAGGGGGTTACTCAAGTATTCACAGCGCAAGTCGTCCACGCTGAGGGTCGTACCCGCTCGATCCCTCCCCGGCTCCGGGGCGAATGCCGCCGTGAAACTGACAACTGACCACTGACTGAGGTAGTTGCCGTAGCCAACGACCACCGTGGACGAAACCAGGATGAATAACCCGACCGCGTTCAAGACGTGGGTGCGCACGCTTGATCCCCTCCATTCCTTGAGGATCAGCCCCCAGACCGTTCCGAAGATCATGATGCTGGCCATGTGAAGGGTCCAGCTCGAAAACTCCAACTTGCCCATCAAGGTGTTCCCCATTCCGTAGAAGAAAAACTGCAGATACCAGACGGTCCCGGCGGCGGCGCAGAGAAGGTAGTTCTTTCGTAGGTTGGTGGATGACAACGAGCCGCCCCGCCGGGCGGCCCCGTGGTATTCGCCCGCGGTCCCATTGCGCGCATTGAGCGCCAGGCACCAGATGAGGTTGGTGGTCAGCCCGCCGGCCAGGACGACGACGAGGACCGGCAGGTTCTGCCAGAGCGGGTGAGCCCCGTGCCGTACGGCGAGCTCGGCGATCGGCTTGCCGGCCGCTAATCCGAATGACATGCAAGCGCTCAAGATTCCGGACACCGTGGCCACGAACACCCCCTTCGCGAAACTGAATTCGTGGATGACGGCCTGTTTTTGGTCGTCGCTCAGTTCACGCTCCTTGGAGCGGCCAGCCAGGCCGCTGATGACGATCCCGGCCAGACAAACGAAGACCCCGAACAGGACCGTCGCGCCGGCGGTCGTCCGCGCGAAGCCTGCCAGTTCGCCGCGGAACAGGGGAGGTATGAGCGTTCCGAACGCTGCGCAGTAGCCCAGCGCCATCGCCATGCCCAGGGCGATTCCGAGGTAGCGCATGGTCAGGCCGAAGGTCAGTCCGCCGATTCCCCAGAGAACGCCGAAGAGATAAGTCCAGAACAAGGCGGTCGGTGGGGCCGCTCCCAGGACTCGGAACAGTTCCGGAGTCTCGACCAGGGCAAACATCCAGGGAGCGACGACCCAGCTAAAGATACCACCAACGAGCCAGTACGACTCCCAGGACCAGCCTTTGACCCCGCGGAACGGCAGATAGAAGCTGGCCGACGCGAGCCCGCCGATGGCGTGCAAGATCACACCGAGCGCGGGGTCGGGCTGGGTCATGCGGGCCTCCCTTGGCTGCGGAGATGGTCGCGCATCAGGATGGTTTCCGACAGGTTGTCGACTTCGTTGCAGTGCTCCCAGTCGATCCAGACGTATTCGACCCCGACGTAGCCCGCGTACCCGACCTGGCGCATGACCTCGAGGACGCGTCCGTAGTCGATGACGTTTTCCTTGAACGATGCCTGGAGGCGACCCGGGCGGGCGCCTCGGGCGTGGAAGTGGCTGGCGTGGGCGATCAAGGGTTCCACTTCGTGGTCGGAGATGCCGCTCCTGGTGAAGTGGGTATAATCCAGCGTCAGCGTCAGCCCCGGCACCGACCGCACGAGCTGGGCGGCGGATTCGGGGGACGGGACGATCGAGCCGACGTGCGCCTCGACGGAAAACATGACGCCCTGCAGCCTGGCCGTCTCACAGCGCCAGGCCAGCTCGTCGCAGCAGCGCTCGAACGACTCCAGTTCAGGAACACCGTCGAAGTGGACGCCCGGCAGCGCCGAGACGTGTCGGCCGCCGCACTCGAGGGCGAACTCGGCAGTTCGGGCGAACCAGTCGCGCGCCTGGCGACGGACGGAGGCATCGGGATGGTTGGGGGCGAGCGAGACGAAATCCGGCGCTGTCTGGAGGAAGACATCGGCGAGCGCGAGCCCGCGGTCGCGGAGCTTGCTCGACAGCTCCCCGGCCGACGCCCGCAGGTCGGTGAAAACGCGTGAAGGCCAGAGGTGCGACCGTTGTTCGAACAGACCGATGTCGACTCCCTCGAAGTCCAGCAGGGCGATCAGGTCGAGCGACTTGTCGTGGGGAAGCAACGGGAACGTGAAGTCCGCACAGGCCAGCTTCGGCGTCATCCAGGAGTCTCCGAAAGAGCGTTCAACCGGCGTTCCATTCCGCGGCGGCCAGATATCCTCCGTCGACCACCAGCGACGTACCCGTCACCCCGGCCGAGTCTTCGCAGCTCAGATAGAGCACGGCCTTCGCAATGTCCTCGGGCAAGAGTGGCACCCGCATGGGAACGCGGCGGAGACGTTCGGCCAGCGCCGCGGCGGGGTCCGGGGCCTTGTCCAGGTGCTCGCGCAACATCGGCGTGTCGGTGATTCCCGGGCAGACGCAGTTGCAGCGGAGGCCCAGCGCGGCATAGTCCAGCGCGATCGATCGGCTCAGCCCGAGCACGGCCGACTTCGAGGCCGTGTAGGCCGGCGTCGCGGCCTGGCCGACGAAGCTGCTGATCGATCCGACGTTGACGACGTAGCTCCGCGCGTGGCGTCGCAGGTATTGCAGTCCGTGTTTGACCGAAAAGAACATGCTCTTGAGGTTGACCCCCATGAGCCGGTCCCAGTCGGCCTCATCATACTCATGCAAGAGTTTAACGTGGATCAGCCCCGCGCAGTTGACGATGATCTGCAAACCGCCGAACCGCGCGACTGTCTGCGCCAGCGAGTCGCGGACCGGCCCCTCGACCGAGACGTCGGCCTGGATGAAGACCGCGGCCCCGCCGCGCTCGGCGGCCGTCGCCCGCGCAATCGCGCCCCGATCGGCACTGATGTCGACCAGGGCGACGTTCGCCCCTTCCTCGGCAAACAGACGGGCCGTGGCCGCCCCGATGCCCGATGCGGCCCCACTGATCCAGGCGGTCTGTCCTTCCAGCCTCCGGCCCATCAGGTCAACCCCTCAATCGGGCCCATTTTTCCTGGAAGCCTGGCCGGTCGACGACCTGCGGGTTGACCACCCCGCGCGGCAGCTTGCCGAGCGAAAGGTCGAGCATCCCCTGGCAGACCGACCGGCCGATGTCGCGGAATAACTCGTCGGTCCATGCGATGCTGTGCGGGGCCAGCAGGACGTTGTCGAGCTGGCCGAAGCGGTGTGGCCGGGTGACCGGCTCTTCCGCGAAACAGTCGAGGGCCGCGCCGGCGATCAAGTGCAGTTCCAACGCACCATAGAGCTCGTCTTCATCGACGATGCCGCCTCGGGCCGTGTTGATCAGGTAGGCGTCGGCTTTCATGAGCGCGAGCTCGCGGCGGCCGATCAGGCCGCGCGTCTGGTCGGTGAGGGGGCAGTGGATCGAGACGAAATCCGACTCGGCCAGCAGCTCGTCGAGCGGGACGAGCCGCGCGCCGGCCGCTAGGGCGGTCCGGGCGTCGATGTGCGGATCGAACGCCAGCGGCGTCTTCATGCCGAACCCGCGGAGCAAGGCCACCGTGGCCCGGCCGATCCCTCCCAGTCCGATGGCGCCGAAGGTCCGGTCGCGAAGCTCCCGGCCCATGTACCGCGAACGCTCGTCCCAGCGGCCGGTGCGCACGAGAATGTCTTTCGTGCGGAAGTGATGCCCGAGCGCGATCATCCAGCCGACGGTCGCCTCCGCCACGGATCGGTCGACCGCGCCGGCGGTGATGAAGACGACGACGTCGGCGCGGGTACACGCTTCCACATCCACGGCGTCATAGCCGACGCCGAAGCGTCCGACCGCCAGCAAGTCCTTGTTCAGGGAAACCGTCTCCGCCGTGACCGACGGCGTCAGCACGATGACCCCCTGCGCTCCGGCGACCTGGTCAGCCGCGATCGGGTTCTTGTGTTCGCGAAACTTGATCCATTCGAGGTGCGACTGTCCCTCGAAGACCGACAGGCCGATGTCGGGGTATTTCGTCGACCCGTCCGGTGAGAAGAAGTCGCCGGTGAGGGCGACGCGGAATCGCCTCGGCGTTTCACTCATCGCACTGACTCTCCCGTCGCGCCAGGGGTTCCCGGACGCGGACGCACACTCTCCTCGACATGGAACCCGGAGCGAATTCCGCGGTCGCGGCCGACCGCGGCCAGCGACTCATGGAGCGACCGGAGCAGCAGGCCACCGTCGATGCCGAGCGCGATCACCCGAAACCCCTGTTCGAAGCGTTCGGCGAGGTTTGCGGTGCCCGTCGCCACGACCCCGCAGTGTTTGCCAGCCTGGCGGATCGTGTCCTTCAAGGCCAGCAGTTGCCGGGCCACACCCGGTCCTTCCCATTGCCCGCGAAATCCCGCGGTGGAGGAGAAATCGGCCGGGCCGAAGAAGAAGACGTCCACCCCCTCGACTCGAGACATCCGCGGCACGAACTCGACAGCGCGGACGGACTCGATGATCGGTACGACGAGCACGTGGTCATTGGCCTCGGCCGCGTGCTCGGCCAGGCACTCGCCCCAACCGGTGGCCCGTTCGGCGCCGAGACCGCGGCACCCCTCCGGAGGGTAACGGGCGAAGGCCACGGCCTCACGAAGTTGGTCGTCCGTCTCCATCCAGGGCACGACCACCCCATCCGCCCCGATGTCCAGCGCCCGCTTGATCAAGCCCCGGTCGAGCCCCGCAATGCGGACCAGCGCGACGGTCTCGCTCCGGACCGCGGCCCGGAGGTGTTCGACGACCTCTTTCCAGTCGAGGTGCCCGTGCTCGGCGTCGATCACCACCCAATCCAGCCCGAGGGCCACCGCCATCTCGGTCACGCTGGCCGATTCCAGCGTCACCCACAGGCCGTAGACCGCCTGACCGGCGGCGAGCTTTTCCCGGAGCTTTCGGACCGCGATTGTGTTCATGCCGGGGCCAGCATCTCTGGGAGAGGAGGAGCGTGACAAACGGCAACCGTCGGACATTATAAGGGCGGCATACGCGGTCCGCCACGGAGCGGTTTTCCGAGATCTGAACAGGCACCAAATGGTCATTAGGCGGCGGTTTGGGGGGATGCAACGAATCGTCAGGAGCGGTATCCTCAAGGCAGGAGTCATCACCATGGGATTGTTCCACGACTGACTGCACGAAGTGTGCAAACGCCCAGGGATGTTTGTGGGAAGTAGGAACTTCCTTGAAGCAGCCGCCTACCTCTTTGGTTACGATTCCGCGTTGGACGAATCGCTTGCAGACCCAAGAAACGATGGACTCGTGGGCTTCACAGAATGGCTGGTTGTCAAACTCGACTCCTGTTTAAGGTCCCAATGGCCGGAGATCATTCTTAGAGAGTTCCCGGACGAAGATACGTTTCAGGCACTCCAGCGACTCTATGGGGAATTCGCGCGGGACCGCGCGGAGCGTGGACTCGACGCAATTCGAGGAGACTATGAACGAGTCGAGCACGCGGTGCGTGATAGGGACTGTTGGTGTGAGCTCCCCACGGAGGAGCGTGACCGCTGGAAGCCCCCGAAACGGCAGTCGTGAGCTAACCCGTCGATACCCGAGAAAGCTTCACCGGGTGCGGCCGATGAATGATGTTGCCGTGGATCCGGCGCCCGAACGCAACGACACCGGGAGGACGAGGTTTCGAGAGGGCGAGGCTGGGGTGATGAAAAGTTGGGCTCGCGGAGATGCCGCGCTCATCGCGGTTTCGTTGCGCGCTTTCCCCGGCGAGCACCCCCCTTCTTTTCCCCCCCTTGCGAAGGGGGGGCAGGGGGGTGGCCCCGGCACAAGCAATCACGGCGTTTTCAAAGGGGCTTCTGACCCGCCTCGCCGCATCTCTTAGCCCCGTTGCCAAGGATGGGAAAGCCATTCACGATGTCCGAGGCGTCCGCCGCCACCCCCCCTGGCCCCCCCTTCGCAAGGGGGGGAAAGGGTTCGCTCGGTCGCGCCGTCTTTCGTTCGCGCCCAACAAAAACACCCGTCTCCCAGCTGCCGCTCCAGTCCAGTCAACACGAACTTTTTCTCACCCCAGCCTCGCCCTCCGCGAGATGATCCGTCGTTGTCGTGAATTCGGCTCACATCAAACGGCGGTCACACCCGCTTCACCCAACGGCACACGAAGAGTCGCGGGCAGGGGACTCCCCAATAACGTCTCGGAGGGATTGACATATCCGAACCTTGTGATAAACTTGTATGCATGCACTTTCCAACTGGACTCCTCCAAGGCTCTGGCTGGGTTATCGCCACGCATTTTCCCCCCGCTCGACGTGCCGAAAGGCCCTCGGGCGGGGTTAATTCTTAGGCGGCGCCGTGCCTCCTGCCCCGCCCGCTGATCCTGTCGATCACCGCTGGCCGTCCGGTTTCGGCCACTTCAGGTGCCTGTGCAGGAAGTCGAAGGTGCCGTGGCCGTTGATGGTGTGGCCACCGTTGAAGAACTCGATCTCCGTGCGGCCGGCCAGTCCGAGGTTGTCGTACACCCAGCGGACCTTGGCGTACTCCGACGCCACCCACTCGTCGGGGGCGACGCCGTCGTGGTGGCCGCGCTCCACCATGAACGGCCGAGGAATGATCAGGTAGGCCAGCTCCGCGTAGTTGAACGTGCTCCCCATATTGAAGTAAGGCATCTCCCATTCGACAGTGAACATAAAACTGTAGTCGCTGTCAGTCGAGGCGACCTTGCGTGCCCAGTCGTTGAAGTCGCCGGAGCAGATCGACAAGCAGTAGCCTTCGAGCAGCGCCGGCACCCGCACCGCCGTCTCACCCCCGTAGCTGAGGCCGTAGAACGCGATCCGTTCGGCATCGACGAACGGCAGCGAGCCGAGCCACTTCAGGACCTGCCGGTGCTGCGCGTTGATGAATGAGAACATCGACAGCTTGACCGGGTTGCCCTTTCGGTTGAGCATCCGGTAGCGGTCCTCGCCGCGGTAGAGGTTGTGCGGGGCGAAAACGACGAAACCGCGCTCCGCCAGCCTGGCCGCGAAGTCGTGATACGACGGGCTGTCGCCCTCGATCACGTCTTTCGGCAGGCCGTTCCGCCCGTGCTGGCAGACCACGACAGGCCTCCGTTCACGCTCCTTGATGTCCTTCGGCACCAGCAGGACGCCCCAGGCGAAGACGTCGGGGTATACGTCGAGCGTCACCTCGTAGCCGGTCCACCTGGGGGTGTCGTAGACCCTGCGCGAGTGCGGGTCGGCCGGCAGGACCGGATCGGGGATGCGGCCGATCACCTCCTCGGCAAGCGTCTTGCGGAACGGTTCGCATTCCCGTGCGAACACCTCCGCCGGCTGCTCCTTGACGCGGAACATGCCGAAGCGCTCGCCACGTGGTGCCAAAGTCTGGATCAGCGTGGTCTTATTGAGGAAGAAGTCGCTGCGCGCCGCGTCGCTGATCCGGACCAGGCGCTGGACGTGGTCCCCCAGTTCCTTGACCTGGCGTCGCTGGCGCTCTTGCGGGTCAAAGGCCTCTCGCCTGTCGAGCGGCGAGCCTTTGGGTTGCTCCATCTCCGACTTGACGCCGAGCAACAGGGCGAAGTGCCGGACGGCTGATGGGCCAAGGAAATCGCGCACCGCGCCGCTGTTCCCGAGAACGAAAACGCGTTTCTGGAAGCCGGCGGGCAGGAGCGCGCCCAACCGCTGCCATTCGCCGACGACGTCGTTTAGCGCCGGCGTGCTGAGCTTGCCCGCCGCGGCCCCGCCGCGCCGCCCCGCCGACACGGCGGGCGGGCCGTCCACACGCGGCCCCTCGCTGTGCTCGACCACCAGGCCGCGCGGGGCGATCAGCGTGGCGATCTCCGAGTCGCCGAACTCGCGCAGCAGGCCCCAGACGTTGCGATCGATCGGCTCGGCCCAGACACGCTGCCGCGGGCCGAAGTAGCCGCTGACCAGCGCCGCGTCGATCCGCGGATCCGCGGCCGCGGCATAAAAGGCGATCAAGCCTCCTTCGCCGTAGCCGGCGACGCCGATCTTCGACCCCGGCCCCGGCTGCGCCTTGATCCAGTCTACCGCAGCCAGAACCTTCTGCACTTCGTAGCCGATCACGTGACGGCCCATGTGGTACGCCTGGCGGTAGATCCATTCGCGGTGCGGCTGGTTGGTCATTGCAATTTTCGGGGTTCCGGAGAAGTCGACGCCGCGGCTGATCAAGGTCATCGCCACGACGCGGAAGCCATTCGCCGCCAGCCGCCGGGCGAACTGAGATGCAGGCGCGACGCCGGGGGCAAGGCCCACAATTTGCTCCGGCGTCTGATCCGCGTCGGGCAGGGCGATGACGTTCCCCAGGACCTTCCCCTTCGGCTCCAGCAGTAAGCCCTCGCCGGTGACGCCCTCGAGGACCTGCCAGCGCACCTGTTCGACCCGGAAGGCGTCGTTCTCGGCCACCAAGCCCCCACGATCGTTGTCGCCGAAGCGCTCCATTGTCACGGGCACGCGCGGATCGGCGATCCCGATGATCTTTCGGAACGACTCGCGGTTCGCTTGAATCGATTTCTCGTATGCCTGCCCCGAGGATGTGTCTCGCTTCCAGAACTTCGCCCGATCCGCGACCGACTCGTCGATCTTGCGCTCGGCGAAGCGGTGCAGGCCGTCGAGCATCGTGTTGGACAGGTCTCGCGTCTCGGTCAACGGCTTGGTGCCCGGCAGCGTCTCGCCCGGTCCGGCATCCGTCTCCTCGTGCTCGCTGCTGACGATCCGCTTCTGGTCGTCGATCAGGTTCAGGTAATAGACCCTCGCCTTCGGCGGGAGGGTTGCTGTCGCCGTCTTCGCCGCCGGGTCAAGGCGGGCGGGTGCCGTCTTCCATCGCCGGTCTTTCCACGCTCCCCCGTCTTCCGTGTACAGGAGCTCCGCGCTGACGATCGGCGACTCGCTCCGAAGCCGGGCCCAGACCCGCTCTCCGTCCCGGCCATGACCCTGTATCGTGGCCAGCGGCGCGCCCCGCCCCACGATCGAGTCAGCGAACGCGACGATTTCCGCCGGGTTCTCGCCCGGTCCGTTATGGCCATGCGGCATCCGCGGCCGGATGCACAGGGTCGAAGAACCACCCGCGAGCCGATACGACTTTTGCAACGAGTCCAACGGGTAGGCGAAATCATTGGTGCCGGTGACCCAGAGTTTGGGCATCTTGCCGTCCTTGAGATAATGTGACGGGTCCCACAGCGACAGCCACCGCTCTCCCTTGGCACCTAGCTTCTTCAACTCGGGCGCCCATGCCGAGTCCTCTCCGAGGAAGCCGCAGCCGTACACCGGCGCCGCGAACCGGAATCGGTCGTCCAGGCCGGAAACGATGCAGGTGAGATACCCACCCCACGAGATCCCGGTGATGCCGATCCGGCCGGCGTCGACCTCCGGCATCGAACGGAGCAGGGAGTGCGCCAGGATCACGTCGGCGACGGCGTGGTAGGGCCACTGGTCCACGATCGGCTCGTCCGCCAGGTCGAACCCACCCCAGCCCGGCGGCCCGCCCGCGTCGTGCCGCTGCCAGTGCCCGTAGGTTCCCCTCGGCACGCAGCCGCACGTGTCCATCGCGATCGCCGCGTACCCGCGGGAAACCCAGAGCCGGACCCAGGCGTCGAACGCGGTCCCGCCGCCGCCGTGGACCAGGACGATCCCCGGCACTCTCTTGCCTGGCTCCAGCTTCGGCACGCCGACCCAGGCGAATACGCGCGTGAGCTTCCCTTGCCACGCCAGACCGTCGAAGAAGATCGCCTTGACACCCTCGGCCTGGAACCCCGGCGCCGGATCGTTCCGCGGCGCGTGAAAGGCCGACGGCGGCACCGTCATGGGACCTGCCTCGCCGGCGACCGTTGAGATGGCCGGACAAAATGCGAACTGGCCTACGGCCAGGACCCACCACGCCGCTCTCATCGTGAAACCTCTTCTGTTCGGGACAGAGCGTTAAACAGCCGATCCGCAGGAGCATCGGACGGCCCTCCCAATCGCCCTCATTTCAGCACGTCTCGCTCCCACGTCGTCTCGACGCCATAGGCGATGCAGGCCTGGACGTCGGCCTCCTCCAGGCCGGGAAAGTTCGCCAGGATTTCCGAGCTCGACCAGCCGTTGGCGAGGAATTCGAGGATCCGGGACACCTCGATTCGATGCCCTCGGATGCGCGGCTTGCCGGAGCAAATGCCGGGATCGATCGTGATGCGGGCGAGAATCTCGTCGCGTGTCATGTCATGATGTCCTCGTGACGAAAGACCAGGTTCGCTTCTTCAGAATATAACTTCACCCCGCGAAGGCACGCGAGTCGCGTTTTCTCTCTCTGCCCCAGAATCGAGAGTCCATACCCTGTCTCCGTCGCTGTCGGTGGCGATCAGCGAGAAGTTTCCGAACTCGGTTGCCTCGTTCCCGGTTTCATCCTACATTGAAATGGGATCTCTTCACACGCGACGTGGCAGGCACGTAATGAAGCCCAAACGCGAAGACCCCGCGGTGACCGCCCTTCAGATCGAAC
The DNA here is from genome assembly GCA_044450785.1 of Isosphaerales bacterium. Classification (GTDB taxonomy): domain Bacteria; phylum Planctomycetota; class Planctomycetia; order Isosphaerales; family Isosphaeraceae; genus JBIOJM01. The sequence continues at coordinate 11,429 of JBIOJM010000127.1, read as the reverse complement.
CGCGGCGCATGCTGATCGCCAACCAGGACGAGCGGATGCTGATCACGCGCGTGATCCTGCCTCGGCTGGGCGTTTTGCCGTTTGCGCTGACGATGCTCATCGGCAACATTCTCAGCATCTCGGCCTTGCAGTGGCTCTTGATGCCGCAGTGGAACCGAATTCTGGCCTTTTGGCTCCAGCCCGCGGCGCTGATCGACCGGCGCAGCAACTTCGTCGGGACCCTTGTTGTCCTTGGTGCAATCCTTGGCATGTTGGTCGTGTTCCTCGCGCTCGGGCTGCACATCTGACGCATTGCACGATCGACCTCTTGGAGGGGGATGATGAGCCAGGACGAGGGAGTTCACGACCCGGGTGCCGTTGTCACAATCGTGACCGAACCAGCCGAGGTGGGATACGCACGCAACGGCCGCTCGGGCGACGACGTGCTGCCGCTCCCCGGCCCAGTGCTGGCAAAGATCGCGGCGTATTCGAGCCGGCTGAAGTTCCTGCTCAACGGTCAGCCTCTGGAGATCGCGAACCCCGACCCGGCGGTCCTGCTGAGCGACTACATCCGCGACTCGGGCCTCACCGGAACCAAAGTAGGCTGCGGCCAGGGCGGCTGCGGGGCGTGCACCATCATGATCAGCCGCCGCATGCCCGAGGGGGACGACCATCGCGCGATCAACTCATGCCTGAGTCCCCTGGCGGCCGTCGCCGACAGCCACGTCACGACGGTCGAGGGGATCGGCAACGTCCAGGACGGCCTCGACCCGGTTCAGGATCGGATCGCGCTCTGCAACGGCACGCAATGCGGGTTCTGCACGCCCGGCTTCGTGATGAACGCTCACGTCTTCCTCCGCAATCATTCGAGCCCAACGCAACAGCAGATGGAAGACCTGTTCGGCGGTAATCTCTGTCGCTGCACGGGCTATCGGCCCATCCTGCATGCGATGCGATCGTTCGCCCGCGACCACGATCCCGCCGCCCAATCGAACCCCCGTTGCGAGGCGGACCCATGCTATCCGGTGCCGGTGCGATCGGCCCCCCGAGCGATTTGCCTCGACGGCCTGCCCGACCCCGAGGGTCCGCCGCAGGGTCTCTACTTCCACCGGCCGAACCTGCACTGGTTCCGGCCCCCCGCGCTGGCGGAAGCCCACGAGCTGAATGCGCTGCTGGCCCGACACGTCGGGGCGGATCGCGTTCGCCTGGTCGTCGGCAACACCGCCCGCGCGATCTATCCCGGCGATGTGGCCGCCTGCCTGATCGACGTCTCGCGCATTCCGGAGCTAAATACGGGCGGCTCCGACGCCGGCGGTCTCCGCGTGGGCGCGGCCGTGTCGATCCAGAGGCTGATCGAGCTGGCCAAGACCGCGATCGCCCGGGAATCGGCCGACCGGACCATCGGCCTGCGCGAGTTGACGAGGCACGCGAAGTTCCTGGCCGGAGTCCAGGTCCGAAGCGCCGGCAGTGTCGGAGGCAACATCGCCATCACCAAGAGCCACACGCGCCGGGGCGAGCCGTTCCCCTCGGACCTGTTCACGGTCCTGGCGGCGCTCGGCGCGACGGTGACGGTCAGATCGGATGACTTCGCGGCCCGGGCTCGTACGTTCTCGCTCGACGCGTTGCCACCCCTCGAAGACTTGCCGGATGACGCGATGTTCGTCCACTTCCAGATTCCCTGGACGAGGCCCGACGAGCACGTCCGGACCTTCCGCATGGCGCGCAGGCCGCAGATGGCGCACCCGATCGTCAACGCCGGCTTCCGCTGCCTGCTCGACGCCCAAGGGCGCTCGGTCGCCGGTGAGGTCGCCATCGTGTTCGGCGGTCTCGCGTCGTGCAACGGCCGCATGCCCAGGACCGAGCAGGCCCTCACCGGCCGGCGCTGGGATTCCGCGACGCTCCGGGACGCCCTGTCCGTGCTCGAGGACGAGGTCGAGGCGGTGACGATCCCGATGGAGGGCGAGGGCTTCACGAGCGAGTATCGTCGCCGGCTCGCACTCGGCTTCTTCTACAAGTTTTACATCCACGTGGCGAAGCGGATCTGCCCCCAGGAGATCGACCCCGCGAACCTCAGCGCGGCCGACGCCGACGAACGGCCGCTGTCGCAGGGAAGGCAAGTGTTCCAGGTCGCCCCGGGGCCCGGAGCGGTCACGCGGCCGATCGTCAAGCGCGCGGCCTTCGCGCAAGCCAGCGGCGAGATCCGCTACCCGCACGACGAGCCATTGCCGAATCACGGTGCTCACGGCGTGCTGGTGCTCAGCCGCCGCGCGCACGCCCGGTTCCGGTTCGACCCGCCCGTGGACCGGCTCGAGACCCTGCTGCGCGATCGATTCCCCGGCTTCACGGCGCTCGTCACCGCGGCAGACGTCCCCGGCAGTCGGTCGATCGGCCTGGGGGGGGACGACCCCATATTCTTCGAGGGTGAAGTGACCTGCGTGTCGGCGCCGATTGCGCTGGCCGTCGCCAGGACACGCACCGTCGCCCTTGAGGTCGCGGCGTACGTCGGTTCCGGATGCGTCGCGTACGAGGACATGCCCGCGGTCCTGTCGCTAGCGGACGCCATCGCCGAGCACTCTCTGCTCGAGCCGCCCGCCGGATTCCCGACCCACCCCGAGCACGACCGGCACGTCCTGATCACCCGCGCGGGGAGCAACGCTCAATGGCTCGAGGACCCGAGCGCCGCCCCGAGTGGGACGACGACGCTCCACGGCGAGCTCCAGACCGGGGCCCAGGCGCATTTCTACCTGGAGACGAATTGCGCCCTGGCGATTCCCGGGGCTCACGGTCAGATCACCATTCACAGCTCGACCCAAAACCCCAACGGCGACCAGGCGCAGATTGCGCGGGCCCTGGGTGTGAAGGCGAATCAAGTGACGGTGTGCGTCGAGCAGATCGGCGGCGGCTTCGGCGGCAAGCAGAATCGCGCCGTGTTCATCGGCGCGGTGGCCGCGGTGGCGGCCCGCAAGCTCCGCCGGCCGGTTCGCGTGGCCTTCGACCGGTCGATGGACACGCAGCTCATCGGCAAGCGGCACCCGTACCTGGGAAGCTACCACGTCGCTTTTTCCGAGGACGGCAGGCTGCACGGCATGAAGCTCGACTACTGCTCCGACGGCGGCAACACGACCGACATCTCGTTCGCCGTGCTCAAGGGGAGCTGCATGATGTCGGACGGCTGTTACCAGGTTGCGACCTTCCAGGCCGGCGGCAACGTTTATCGCACGCACAAGGCGAGCAACACCGCCTTCCGCACTTTCGGCCAAGTCCAGCCGCACCTGATCCAGGAGGAGGCGATCGAGCGCGTTGCCTTCGAGCTGTCGCAGGGCACCGGCCGCCGGCTGCTGCCGGAGGAGATTCGCCGCCTCAACCTTTATCGTTCGGCCGGCCTTGACGAGGCCGACAGCACGCACTTCGGCCAGCCCCTCTGGTTCTGCAAGCTCCGCGAGCAGTGGGACCAGGTCTCTGCCGACGCGCAGTTCGAGGACCGCGTCCGTTGCGTCGACGAGTTCAACCGCGCGCACCGCTGGAAGAAGCGCGGGATCGCCATGCTGCCGCTGAAATACGGCATCGGTTTCAAGCAGATGCCGGCCCTGAACACCGCCAGCGCCCTGGTCCAGGTCAACAAGGATGACGGGTCGATCACCGTGATCTACGGCGGGGTGGAGATGGGGCAGGGCCTGCACACGAAGATCGCGCAGGTCGTCGCGGACGAGCTGAACGTACCGCTCGAGTACGTCCGGGTGACCGGCAACAACACCGACGCCATCAACAACGCGCCACCGACGGCTGCATCGACGGGCTTCGACTTGAACGGCGGCGCGGTCGCGCAGGCCTGCCGCGTCCTGCGACGGCGGCTCGAGGACTTCTGCGCAGCGAACGCGGAACAACTGCGCGCCGCCGCGATCGACGACTGGCGCGTCCGTTGGCGCGACGCCTGGCCGACGCTGGCCGCGCAGGCCTGGATTGCGCGCGTCAGCCTCATCGCGGCCGAAACTTACCAGGCCCCTCACTACGAGCAGCCCGTGGAGCACTTCCCCCACGGCAAGTTCTTCGCCTATTTCGCGTACGGGTTCTCCGTCTCAGAGGTCGAAATCGACGTCCTGACCGGCGAGTTTACCGTCCTCCGCGCCGATCTCTACTACGATGCCGGCCGGTCGCCCAACCCGGCCATCGACGTCGGACAGATCGAGGGCGGATATGTCCAAGGGCTGGGCTTCGTGACCACCGAGCAGGTCCTCTTCGACGACCAAGGCCGCCTGGTGTCCGACAACATATGGACATACAATCCCCCCTGCACCAAGACCATTCCCATCGACTTTCGGGTCTCGCTGCTGGAGCACGCCCCCGAGAGCCTCGACGCGCAGCAGCGGGCCAAGCTTCTTGCAGTCGCGGCCTCGAAGTCCACGTGCGAGCCCACCCTCTCGCTCGGCGTCTCCGCCTACTTCGCCATCAAGCGTGCCGTCCGCGAGGCGCACCGCGAACTGAGCGGACGCGACAAGTGGCTGCGCATGGACGTCCCCGCCACCTGCCAGAGCATCCAGACCCACTGCGGCGTGACCCGCGATCGACTGACCCTGGCATAGCTCTGCTGGCTGCCGAGAGCAGAATCAGACGAGCCGCCCGAGGGGCTCGGCCAGTTTCTTGAGCTGTCCGAGAAGTTGCTCGAACCCGGCGAAGTCAAGCGACTGCGCGCCGTCGGACAGGGCGTGGTCAGGCTGGGGATGAACCTCGATCAGGAGACCATCGGCGCCGGCCGCCAGCGCGGCCAGGGCCATCGGCGGCACGTATTCGCGCCGGCCGGTGCCGTGGCTGGGATCGACCAGGATCGGCAAATGGGACAGGGCCTTGGCCGGCGGGATGACCGACAAGTCGAGCGTGTTGCGGCTATGGTCGGAGAACGTCCGCACGCCGCGCTCGCAGAGGATCACGTCGCCGTTGCCGCCCGAGAGCAGGTATTCGGCCGACATCAGCCATTCTTCCAGCGTGGCCGACATCCCGCGCTTCAAGAGTACCGGCCGCCGTGCCCGTGCAACGCGCCTCAGCAAGCTGAAGTTCTGCATGTTCCGAGCCCCGATCTGGATCACGTCGGCGACCTCTTCGACCGCGTCGGCGTTCTCTGTGTCCATCAACTCGGTGACGACACAGATTCCGGTCTTCGTACGGACCCGGCGGAGGATCTCCAGGCCCTCGAGCCCAAGTCCCTGGAAGGCGTACGGGCTGGTGCGGGGCTTGAACGCGCCTCCGCGGAGGAATTTGATACCGCGGGCCATGAGCCAGTCGGCGGTACGTGAGATCGTTTCCGGATCCTCGACCGAGCACGGTCCGGCGATGATCGTGAAGTGGCTGTCGCCAAAGGTGCCCTGGGGCAGCCGAACGACCGTGTCATGCGCGTGCATCTCGCGACTGGCCAGCTTGTACGGCTTGGTGACCCGGATCAGCTCGAACACGCCCGGGACGACCTCAAGCGTCCTGGAATCGATCGAGCTGGTGTTACCCGTGATTCCGATCGCCGTTCGTGTGGCCCCGGGCATGGGGTGCGGCGTCAGGCCCATCTGGCGGATCGTGTCCAGGACCCTGTCGATCTGGGCCGGCGTGGAGTGGCTGTGCATCACGACGAGCATGACCGTTCCCTTCTTCCGGAATCCGCGGGCTGGGCGTCGATCTACCGAGCGACCATTGATCCTAACGCGGCAGAGCCGCAACGGTCAGTGGTCAGTGGTCAGTCGAGTCAAGCGACCGAGATAGCGGAAGCGTGCTCCGCTAGGGCACATGGATCCGTGGGTCTGATGAAGTGTTTCGCGAAGTCGGGAATCCCTCGAAACAAGACGTGATAGCTCTCGTTGAACGAGCCCAGGTTGAACCCCAAGGGCTGCGCGAGCATGGCCAGGCTTGCCTTCGTATAGAGAGAGACATGACCATTTCGGGGAGCGGCGTACCACCAGTTCAGACCTTGACTGTCGATATCGACGGGCTGAAGCAAGGTCGAGAAGAGGATCAAGCCCGAGTCTGTCAAGAGGTCGCTCATGTCCGCGAAGACCCGAGCGGGATCGGTGGAATGCTCGACCACCTCGAAGCAGACGACGCAATCGAAGCGATCGAGCGGTTTGGCGGAGTAGCGTGGGACAAAAGGGTCGTAGGTCTCGGCGTGGGAAAAACCGCTGGTACGAAGCAACGGCGCCAAAACGCCGTGACCCCCGCCGTAATCGAGAATGCGCCGCGGTCTGGCCTCTGGAAACAAGTTGCACACGATTTGAGCGTTACCCGCTGGACGTGTCTCCTGATAATCAGGATCAATGAGTAGATATTCTTGGTTGTAGATGTACTGCCGGAAGTCCTCGTGCGTGAACTGGTCGAACGCGGTTGTGAAGATGAAATGGCATTGCCGGCATCGGTAGTAATAGATGGGCACGCCCGAGACATCGAAAACCCGACGACGGACAATCTCGCAGTTCTTGTGGAAATCCACGACGCCGAATGGGAAAGCCAGACCACCACAGCATTTGCAAAGCGTTTGTTTCGCGCAGATGGCCTGCAATCCAGACTCCATCGAAGGTCTCCCGTATTCATCTCGTTCCGGGGACTGAAGATGGATCACGCTGCAGGGCAGTCACCCGAGCTTGCCAGTTATGCGACCAGCTCTCACTGACGGTCGATCTTTTAAGTTTTCTTGCTCATTCAGACAAGCTCAAGAACTTTTCCCGAGTGAAGACAAGGATGCAGGATGAAGGATCAACAAGAAGCTTTGATTCATCCTTCCGCCTTCTTCCGCGCCGCTCTGCCGAGCATCCGTCGTCGTGTCCTGTTTGATCGGCCTTCGACGGTAACTTGAAGATGGACAAAGAATTGCGTTCGACCGTCCGTCCCACGGTGATTTTATGCAACTCATGTTTGCCCAATGACTTGTGGCGATGTCCCCGACGAGATAGGATACTAAGAAGCATGAGGCTGCTGGAGTATCCGAAACCCAATTCTGGACGGTCTTCTTGATCAGTTCGGGACCGTCAAGGACCACAATGGGAGTTGAGCACCATGATCCGCAGATCCTTCCGTCGCCGCCTGGAGTTCGAGTCGCTGGAGTCGATGTTGTTGCTGTCGGGAATTGCGGCCACCGGCCACCACGCCGCGGCGGTGCTGCTCGCGAAGGTGGCGCAAAGCAGCTCGCCGATTCTGCTGCAGGGAACAATCCGGGGAACATACCAATCCGCGTCGGCCTTGGGCGGGGTGACCCGCTTCACCGCCACGGGCTCCCTGACTCCGGTCGGCAGTGTGACCTTGAAAGGGTCGCTCAATTACACCCTCAAGACTCCGGGGGGCACGGCGACCATTTCGACCAAACACGGAAATATCAAGGCCAACCTCAGCACGGGGGCGGTGGGCAGTCCAGTGATTTACCATATCACAGGCGGGACCGGCAAATATGTGGGTGCGTCTGGCTCCGGCGAGGCCATCTTCACGACTGTCCCGATCAAGGGTAAGGGCCCGGCCCATGGCAAGGTAACGATCACCTTCGAGGCTGTGGTGGCATGAGGCGATACGCCGGGTTTGGCGTCACCGGTGTCTGTGGGCCGAGAACGACGATTTTGACGAGCCGTCAGAAAACAAGGCGACCGGCTAGTCAGCCGTCAATCTTGGATTGACGGGCTGCTGGGCGCGGGTCTCCTGACCCCGCCCCGGGCTGCTGGGCGCGGGTCTCCTGACCCCGCCCCTTCGGCCGACCGAAGGTCTCCCCGTGTTTCACCCGTCAATCGCAGATCGACGGCCCGCTAGCGCCAGTTCGCCGTCTTGGGCAGCACCTCATGAAGCTGCCGCCCTCCAGCGGCGGTGACTTTCGTGCGGATCAAGGATCCACCGGGTGTTTCGATCGGATCGATTGGGCGCGAGACTCCATCTCCCTGGCTTCGTCGGATAGTCCTTTGCGACGGAGCAATTCCGCGTAGTGATCAAGGAGCTTCGCAACCTGGGGGTGGTCTTGAAGACCTGCCTTGGCCCAGATGTACAGAGCGTGCCGGTATTCGGCCTCGGCCTCGGCGTGGCGGCGCTGCGCCTGGTAGAGTTGCGCCAGCGATTCGTGGCAGCGGGCGACTTCAGGATGATCCTTTCCTCGACGTTCACGGATCACGAGTGCACGCTTGATCTTTGCCTCACCGTCAGCAAGCTTGCCTCGGTCTCGCTCGATCGCCGCTTGCTCGACCAGGCAATCCGCCACGCCGCTGTCGTCTTGCCCCTCGGCTTTCTCGAAGATCGGCATCGCCTCGTTCAAGAGTCGCAGAGCCTCGGCCTGCTTTCCCTGCCCGCGGTAGGAAGTGGCAAGCGTGATCATCGCTTCCGCGACATCGGGATGGTCTTTTGCAAGTGACTTTTGCCTGATTGCCAGAGCTCGTTTGGCGAGCGGCTCGGACTCGGTGTAGCGTTCGAGCTCGTTGGACAGATCGGCCGAGCTCAAGAGACTACTTGCGACGGTGGGATTCTCGGGACCAAACTTCTTCTCTCGGATGGCTAGTGCCCGCTTCAGGAGCGTCGCCGCTTCCGCATACCGGCCCTGACAGCGCCGGAGATCGCCCAAGTTGCTCAGGCTGTGAGCGACGTCGAGGTTGTCTGTCTCAAAGAGTCCCTCGCGGATCGCCAGTGAGCGCGTCGCGGCGCTCTCGGCCTCGTCATACCGGCCCAGGACGGTCAGCAGTAACCCCAGGTTCTGGAGACTCTGCGCGACGAGCGGGTGCTTGGCACCCAGCGATTTCTCAAGGATGGCGAGGGAGCGCCGGTAGTAAGGCTCGGCCTCGGCGGGCCGGCCGGTCCGGCGGAACACGATCGCGATGTTATTCAGCGACCTGGCCACATTGATGTGGTCGGGCCCGACCGATTGCTCCCAGACGTCGAGTGCGCGCCGGAGGAGCCGCTCAGCTTCCTGATCCTTCCGCAGGTCGAGAAGGAGAGAGCCCAGATTGTTGAGGGAAGTCGCGCGGTCATCGGCATCGGCTTCAGGAGACGCCTCGGTAATCGCCATGTCTCGCCGGCGGAGCGGCTCGGCCTCGGTGTTCTTGCATTGAGCCTCGTAGACGTTGGCCAAGGTGTCGAGGCTATTAACGACCGCGAGAGCATTACGTCCGTACGCGGCTTCGCGGATCGACAGGGATCGTTTCGCGAGCGACTCCGCTTCGCCGAACTTCGCCTGGGAACTGAGGAGCCGCGCCAGCTCGTCGAGCACCTGAGCAGTCCTCCAGTCATTCTTACCGAGCACTTCGACTTGGTCCAGGGCGAGCCTCAAAAGCCGCTCGGCTTCGGCGTAGTCGCCCCGCTCATGCGCCTCGCGCCCCGCCGCAGAGTTCTTCTCCCAGCCTGCGTCCTGCGCGAGCGCCAGGGAGCCAGGAAGGAGCAACACCAACGCGGCAATCCACCGGGCGATCGGGCGGTAAGTCATCGCGGTCACATCCTGTCGGCATCGATCGGGCTCGATCCAATCTTCCAAAGCGGGCGACAAGTTTGAAATCCAGCTCCACGCTGCTGGAGCCTATCGTACGCGAGCGCAATCCGTGGTGTCGATGCGCTGGCCGGATGCCCCTCGAAGCACCGGCGCCGCGTGTGTACAATTAAGCCAATTGGAGCCCGGATCATGTTATTCCAAGCCGATCCCAACGCGATCCCATTCTTCGTCGCCGCCGCGATCTCGGGCGCCCTGGCCGTTTTTACCTCGCGGCGTCGCGGGATGCCGATGGCCCCGTCCTTCAGCGTCATGATGGCCGGCGAAGCGGCCTGGGCTCTCTTCGGAGGGCTGGAGCTGGTTCTCGTCGAGATGCAGTTCAAGCAGGTCTGCTTCGAGCTGAGGGTCGCCGGCGCGGTCACCACGGTCCTGGGCATGCTGGCGTTCGTCCTCCGTTACACCGGCTGCACCGACTGGCTGGTATTCCGTCGCTTCGCTTTGATCTGCGCCCCGGCGGTGGCGATGGTTCTCGTGGCATGGACCAACCCGTTGCATCACCTTTACTGGATCGGTCATGAGGACGTCGTGATCGGCAAGCTCCATCTCGCGAAGCCTGTGTACGGACCCGGCTTTTGGGCGCACTTCTCATACTGCTACCTGCTGATCGCGGTTGAGACCCTGCTGCTGGCCCAGGCGGTGGTCCGGTCCGCCGGGGTCTACCGCGCCCAGGCCGCCGTCTTGCTCTTCGCGGTGATGTTACCCTGGGTGGCCAGCATGATCGACATGTCGCAGGTCTTCGGCTGGATCTACGTTGATGCGGCCGCGATGACCTTCGGCGTGACCGGGCTGGCGTTCTTACCCGGCTTGTTTCGATACCGGCTGCTCGACTTGACGCCGGTGGCCTGGGCCGTCGTGGTGAAGGGGATGAACGACCCGGTCGTCGTGATGGACCCCTCGGGACGGATCGTCGAGCTGAATCCCGCCGCCCAGCGCCTGGCCAGCCGGCCCTATTCCGAAGTCCTCGGCACGGATGCCGCCCGCGCCTTCTCCCACTGGAACGTACTCGCCGAGCGCCTGTCAGGAATCGTGGAACACGGCGAGTCGAGCTTCGAGATCGTCGGCGGGGACTCGGAACAGCCCTCCTCGTTCGACGCACGGATCTCGCGGCTTGGCGAGGCCGGCTCCCCTTCGGGATGGATCCTGGTCCTGCGCGACATCACCGAACAGAAACGTGCCGCCGAGGAACGGGTCCGCATGGTCAGCGAGCAAGCCGCCCGGGCCGAGGCCGAGTCGGCCAACCGCGCCAAGGACCGGTTCCTCGCCACCCTGAGCCACGAGCTCCGCACGCCGCTCAGCCCGGTCCTCGCCACCGTCACGGCGATGCTCGGCGATTCCACGACACCCGACTCGTTGCACACCGTCCTCGAAATGATCCGCCGCAACGTGGTCCTGGAAGCGCGGCTGATCGACGACCTGCTCGACCTGGCGCGAATCGGCCGCGGCACGCTTCACCTGAAGCGCGAGGTGATCGATGCTCACGAGATGATCAATCATGTCATCGAGATCTGTGACGACGATCTGCGGCACGCGCGACTCGAGCTCGAGCTCGACCTTGCCGCGTGCCGCCACCATGTCGACGCCGACCCGATCCGGTTCCAGCAGGTCCTGTGGAACCTGATCAAGAACGCGATCAAGTTCACGCCTTCCGGAGGCCAGGTGACCGTCCGTTCGCGCGATCGTGAGGGGGCCTGCGACGGCGAGTCCGCCGCCCGGCTGGTCATCGAGGTCAGCGACACAGGCATCGGCATCGAGCCCGACTCACTGGGCAGGATCTTCGACATCATGGAGCAGGGGGGTACTGCCGCGACGCGCCAGTTCGGCGGCCTGGGGCTGGGCCTGACCCTTTCCCGCTCGATCGTCGAACAGCTCGACGGCCGGCTTGCCGCCGCCAGCGCCGGCGCGGGGCTGGGCGCCACCTTCACGGTCGAGATGCCCACGGTTCCCGCCCCGGCCACCGCCCCCGGCGGTCATCCGC
>JBIOJM010000126.1:0-25739 GCA_044450785.1 Isosphaerales bacterium | reverse complement strand
GCATCTACCTGACGACCCAGACACGCTTACTGTTGGCCAGTTGACACGGCTGCTTGACGATCAGGCCAAGTCATGGGCGATCATCGAGAAGAATCCCACTCAGTTTCTCCCAGATGATTATGTCCGTCGCAACCAACGCTTGTGCGAGAGCCCTAGCTATCGGCAATTCGTGAAGTGGGCGAACATCGAGCTTGGCCGCGATGCCGATTTTGACGCCGCTCAAGAGTTGTACTCTCGATTAGCGAAACGACAGAGGATGATATTCGCCGATATCGACCTGATGCCCTTGGCGGATGCCATGCGCCTGCTTGAACAGCCCGAGGCCGCCAGCCCGCCGCCCCCTCGGGGAGATGAAACGACCGCCGTCGCCGCGGACGCCTCGGGGATCGTGACGCCCGAGGCCCCCGCCGAGCTGCCCGACCTGGTGACCTTGGATCAAGCCGCCGCCCGCGTGCATCGGAGCAAGCGGACGCTCGAACGATACAAGACGAAGGGGACGCTTCCAGAACCAACCGTCGAAGGTGGAGGGGGGAAGTTTGCCCTCTACGACTGGAAGATAATGCGTCCCTGGCTGACCAAAGAATTTGGCGTGATCCTGCCCGAAAGATTCTCGGGAGGATAGTTTCCATGTCAGTCAGCTAACCGACAACCGCCGACAACCGCACGCAACCGCCCCCTCGGGTCTTACGATCGCTCGCGTGGTTCCCACATTTCTCCACCCGGAGACACGCGAATGATCGAGCCTATCCTGATCGAACCCGAGGCCGTCTACGATGAGGGATCGCCGCGTCCGGCCCCCCGGGTTGACCGACGTTGCCCTGGCGAACGCCCGCCGAGCGGGGATGCTTCGCAATACTCGGCAGAGGAAGCGGACCTTGTACCCGGGAAGATGGATTCGGGCTTGGCTGGAAGCCGCCGCCCAGAATCCGCTGCCTGCCCCCCAAGTCGGCCGCTGGTCAAGGGCGCGATGGGGAGCGCTGACGGAAAGCCAACCTACGGCCGTTGAACGAAACCCCGTCACGCCGAAGCATTGCTATCCACACATGCGTTCGACGCTGGCATAACTCTGTGCGTATGTCTAGGCGCGATTCGGAAAGCCCGCTTTAGTCAGTCGTGTGATCAGACCACGAGAGAATCAAGGCCTGCCTCCGCGATTGCTTTAATCTGTCCACCCGGTTACAAACTGAACACAGCCGTTCATTCGGCGAGGTTGCACGCATGGACAAAAAGATACGAGATGAATGGCGAGCCACGGTGCTCTCTCTTAAATCCTGACTTTCGTGCTCCATTCGGGTGCCGAACTTGTGTCGTTTGACGCCTGGTTAGGCAATCAGGATCGTGACAATCATCGCAACGTTCTCCTCGTCTGCGAAGAAAACACAATGGGAAGTCTTTATTTCCTGATCGCCAGGAGAACTAAAGTGCTGGATGAGTTGAGCCGTTGGTATCCGGGCATGTGAAGGGACAAGCAATGGAAACGCTGCGGACCACCTTGTGCCGATTCTACCCAGACATGCGCCATTCTGATCGCGCTTACGATTTCGCCATACTTGGTGCGAGCAATGACTCTTTGGTTTTTTGGGCGGCCGATCTGTCCCACTACGGACTAAAGGATGACAATCCGATTGTGAGTCATGTAATCGACCACACCGCGGAGGCCCTGACCCGAAAGATTGAAAGTGTGCTCTTCTTGAGAAAACCGGAATCTGGTCTTCAAGCCCTCGACATGCTCGTCTGCGATAATATGTCCTCGATCCAATTTGCCCCGATCCAAGAGCTTGCGTCCCCAAGGACTCTCGTCGAGGCCGTTCAGGACCGCTTTCAGGCGGAAGTCTTCCCGAGGGTTCTTGATCAGCTCAAGAGCTTAACAGTATCCGCGCATACCCACCGGGGGACTGAACCGCGCCAACTCAACGCCTCTTTCCGGGAAATTCCCCTCTCGGGTGTTTTGCGGTGCGAACACGTGCACGCCTGATCTTTTCGACGCATCGCTGTTTGCGGCCATTCGACCTCGATCAGCCGGATCAACCTGGGTCGCGACTCCCGGCCTTCGGTGATTCCTTCGCAGCATTGTCGACCTTGAGGACGAACCAGTGGGTACCGCCTCCGGAGGGGATCGAGATGGTCAGCGCGCCCTCCAATCGCGCGGGCGACGAGCGGCGTATCACGCGACCATCGCCGCCCAGCGCCAGGAGTTCGAGGCCCTGGGTCGATGCCCGGAGCGAGATGGTACCGACCACGGGCTCGGAGAGCATCGGGGTGCGGCTACCCGGACTGGCGACCGCGCGAGCCATCGCGGTGATGAGGATGAAGCCCGAGCCGGACAGCGGCTGGTTGTCGATGCTGGTCAAGGCCACGACCGCTTTCTTCGTCCGGAACTGGAAGGTGGCGTCCCGGGTCTTCAATGTCTTGCCGCCGATCCAGCCGCTGACGGCCTGGGTGCGCGGGGCGTCGATCGTCTGGATGCCGAGCTCCCAGTCGCGCGTCATCTCGCCGGTATCCGAACGCACGAACGATTGGCCCTGCGGGATGAAGTCGCGATCGGGGTCGGTGATGACGGTCTCGCCCTTTGGCCGGCTTGCCTTCAGCCACGGCAACTCCTTGACCGCCGGTAGGCCGATGGTCAACTTGCTCTGCTCCATCAGCGTGCGGATGGTCGCCGACGTTTTTGGGTCCAGGCGACGAGAGAGCAAGGCGGGACCGGGCATCAGGCAATAACTCTGCCGGGCCGGGCTGATATGGCCCTGGCGGTAGGCGAGGGCCGCCGCCGGCATCACGCCGGTGAGTGCCGGATCGAAGTAGGTGGACCACTTGTCGACCCCGGTCGGCCGTATCAGGGTGTTCTGCGAGTAATCGTAGAGCATCGGGGCGTCCCATCCCTGCAAGGCCGCGATGCCGGCCACATACAGTGGAGCGGTGAACCGATCCGTGGCGGGGTACTCCACGTTCCACTCGCTGATCGTGAGCGGCTTGCCGTGGACGTGCCCCGCACCGATCCATGCGATGTAGTTGGCCTCCGATCGGACATTGGTCTCGAGTGCTTCGCTCTTTCCGTAACTATGGGCGTCGATCACATCCCCGTCCGCCAAGGCGGGGAGCGAATAGAGCGCGCAGTTTCCCCAGTAGTTGGTCGTCGCGATCGGCACCTTCACGCCCAGCGCCTTCAGCTCGCCGATCATGATCTCGTTGAAGCGATGTTCCACGTCGCTCAAGTAGATCTTGCTCGGGCCGGGCAGCCAAGTCTGGTACACGCGGTCCGCGGGCAGCCCGTGCTCTTTGGCGAAGGCTTTGTAGCCCCGCGTCCACAAGGCGTTGTGCTCCGTGAGGTGGTAGTCCGGCAACATCATGTTGCCATAATGTTCTGTCAGATCATCCTCATTCGTGATCAGGACGCCGATCACGGCAGGGTCGTCCTTGTAGGCCAAACTCGTGTATCGATTGAAATGACCAAGATACGATTTCTGGAATTCTTTCATCAGATCCTGAAGCTCGGGATTATAGTAGTCGAACCCCGCGAACAACCCATTCTTCTTCATGATCTCCGCGGGACCGAGCTTGACGCCGTCGGCGGGGTTCAGGACTCGACCCACGCGCATATCGAGCCAGACGTAAATCCCTTCGTCCTTGAGACACTTGATCCACCAGTCGAGTGCATCGAGGGATTTCGGGTCGAGGCGCCGGCTGTTTTTGGACCGATTCCCGAAGATGTTCGGGCGGACCCACCCCTCCGAGTCATGATGGTGGATGCGCATCAGGTTGTAGCCGAGCTGCGCCATCCGCTTCGCCTGGCGAGCGACGTTTCCCCTGGGGGTCGAGAACAAGGCGTTAGCGGCCAGGTTGGAGCCCCACAACCGCGCCGGGGTCCCATCCTCGAAGACCAATCGGTCGCCAACGGCCTGGATGAAGCCGCGGCGGCCGGCGGGCCGCTCGTCGCGGTTCAAGAAGCGGAGGTCAACCGGGGCCGCGTCCCAGTCCAGAGCGTCGCGATACCAGGAGCGGGTGTCGGGCTCATCGTACCGCTCGGCGGCCGAGCGTTTCTGCGTCTCACCCGCTTCGGACCGGGCTCGTCCGATTCCGCAGCCTGCCGAAATTGCCGCGCTACTAACCAGAGAGAGCACGATCGCGAGCTCGAATCTCATGATAGGCCTTTCCACGGTTCGCTCGCGGCCACGCCTTGATCCGCGTCCGGAAGCATGTACGATCGCTGATGAGGGATTCGTTGCGACGGTGCCGTAGGGCGCGTTGCACTTGCCCCATTCCCCAGGATAAACTGGCATCGCTTACGGTTTCAAGGCGAGCCCGCCCGATTGCCGGGACCACTCGAAGGATGGGTCTTCCAACATGCCGTTGTACGAGCGGCTCGCTTCTTCGCTGATCGGCACGCCTCTCCAACGTCCGGCCGAAGGGTTGCGCAGGTTGTGGCAACTTCCGAAACGGCTGAGACATCCCGAGCGGCGCATCGGCTTCCTGAAAATCGACGTTGAAGGGGCGGAATTCCACGTCTTACGAGGAGCGCGGAGGGTGCTCGGCGAGAGCCAACCGATCGTCCTCTTCGAATGCGCGAGAGAGGGACTGACTAACTTTGGATTGACGGCCAGCCAGTTTTTTTCGTTACTCACTAGAGCATCAGATATAACATCTTCCTGCTCAAAGAGTGGCTCTCCGGAGGTCTCCCCCTCGATCTGCCGACCTTCGAAGCATGCATGGTCAATCCTTTCCAGGCGTTCAACTACGTTGCCGCCTCACGGTCGCGTGATCCTGGTTAGCCTCTGATGTTTGCACGGACCTTTCGCCTGCTTGCTTTGCCCGTCGAGAGTGCCACGCACGGTCCGCTCTATGGCGCGCTCAAGTACCTGATCCGGTCTCCGGTCCCGCTGGACGGGGAGCGAGCCTGGCGGGACGCGACCGAAGCGTCCCGCCCGCGTTTCTCGTGGCTGGCTCGCCGGTACCCACCCCACTTCGTCCGCAAGCTCTACGTCGGCTCCAAGCTCCGGCTCGATCATGACGTCGCGGTCGCCGCGCACTATGATGCATCGAACGAGCTCTTCGCATTGATCCTGGACCGTAAGTCCATGTTCTATAGCTGCGCTGACTTCATCACGGGCGCCGAGAGCCTCGAGCAAGCCCAGGAGAACAAGGCGAACGACTTCATCAGGCTGCTCTCTCCCAGGCCGGGGGAACGAATCCTCGACCTCGGGTGCGGCTGGGGAGGAATGCTCCGAAGAATCTACGAGGAGACGGGGGACAAGGAGAGGCTGTCGGGATACACCCTTTCCCGGGAACAGCTTGCCTACAACGAGCGCCAGGGTCTTTTCGACGTGACGCTCACCAACTTCGTCACCACGACTTACCCGGACGGCCACTACGACAAGATCTACTCGATCGGGGCATGGGAGCACGTGCGGCCGAACGAGGTCCCTGCTCTTCTACGGAAGTTGTTCCGGGCTTTGAAACCGGGTGGACGACTGATCCAGCAATTCATCTGTCTGCCGTCAGAACGCCTGCCGACGACCGTGATGATCGGCGAACAGACGTTCTTTCCGGGCTCGGCGCTCTCATCCTACAAGCACCAGAGCCAATCCTGGGAGGCGGCGGGATTCGGAGTGATCGAGCAGTCGATCCATGATTACCAGCCGACCCTCCGCGCCTGGTTTGACAACCTGGTCGCCAATCGCGACCGGGCCATCGCGCTGGTTGGCGTGGAACGTTACAACGAATTCCTGGTTTTCTTCGCCGGTTCGTGGCGCTGCTTCAAGGACCTCGAGGGTTTCGTGCTGCGGGTCGCCTTGCAGAAGGCGTAGGGGCTGCTAAAAAATCGGGACCTGTTCCTGCCGGTTGTGCCTCAATAGAGGTAGGATCGGGCAAGAGGGGTCGACACCGGGAACGGACGAGCAGGCTCATGGCGAACAGGATTTCGACGATCACTCTCGGCAAGCAGATTCGCACTCTCTTTGACGTCGGGGCGCTGGGCGCAATGCCGGATCGAGGCTTGCTCGATCACTTCGCCTGCGGTGGAGAGGCGTCCGAAACGGCGTTCGCGACCCTGGTCGAGCGCCACGGGCCGATGGTGCTGCGTGTCTGTCGCCAGCTTCTGGCCGACGGCCACCTGGCCGAGGATGCGTTCCAGGTGACGTTCCTGCTGCTGGCCCGCAAAGCGCGCACGATCCATGATCCCGACGCGCTGGCGGGCTGGCTCCATCGGGTGGCGCGGCGGGTCGCGCTCCGAGCCCGTGCCGGGATCCACCGGCGCCACAACCATGAACGCCCCCAGACGGGCGAGATCGCCGTCGCCGCCGATAACCCGCTGGAACGCGACGAGCTCCGGGCCATTGTCCACGAGGAAATCGACCGGCTGGCCGACGCCCAGCGCTTGCCGATCGTGCTCTGCGCCCTCGAGGGACTCTCGCATGAAGAGGCGGCGCAACGACTGCGGTGGCCGGTCGGGACGGTCAAGAGCCGGCTGGTCCGTGGCCGCCGCCGATTGGAAGGCCGCCTGGCGCGGCGGGGACTGGCACCCGCACTCGCGCTGGCGGCCGCCGTTGCCGAGACGCCGGCCTCGGCGGCACCCGTGCCGCTGGCGCTCGCCGTGGCCACAACGCGCGCCGCCCTGCAATCCGCCCTGGGCACCGCAACGACCGCCGCGCCGGTCTCGGGGTCGGTCTCCGCATCCATCGCCCTGCTCTTACAAAGGGAGTTGAGCGCCATGTTCCTCGCCAAGGTCACGCTCGCCACGGGCGCGGCCCTCGCCGCCGGCGTGGCGGTCGTTCTGATCGTGCTGACGCTGACCGGCCCCCTCGGCCGGCGCACCCAGGGGATCGATTCGAATTCCCAGAAAGGGCAGACGCCCGACGCGAAAGCGCCGATCGTCGCCAGCAGGGATCTGACGATCGTCTCCAATACCGATCCTGGTCTCCCTGAGAGTCAGCCGGTGCTTCCCGGTGGAGAAAAGAGAAAGCTGATCGTGACGGCACCTGAGCGTCGTCTCTCGGCGTTCGGGAAACAAGTGCTGCGCGCGATCCACGAAGGCGTTCAATTCCTGAAGGAGCAGCAGCGGCCCGACGGCTCCTGGCGCGACATCGAACAGGACGCCAGAACCGGTGTAACCAGTCTGGTCACCCTGGTGCTGCTGACCGCGGGCGAGAACCCCGAAACACCCACCGTCCGCAAGGCGCTCGAGTACCTCCGCCGCTTCGGCCCCGATGACCTGCGGAGCACCTACGCGATATCGCTGCAAACCCAGGTCTTCGCCGCCGCCCTACCGGAGCGCGACCAGTCGCGGATCGCGGCCAATGTCGGCTGGCTGGAGAGTGCCCAGATCAAGCCGGGCGATCCGCAGTCCTGGCCGGGCTCATGGACCTACTCGGACTCGAAGCGCGGCCGGCCGGGTGATAATTCGAACACTCAATACGCACTTGCCGGCCTGTTCGCCGCCAGCGAGGTGGGTGTTCCCGTGCAACCGTCCGTCTGGGAATTGTCGCGTTCTTACTGGGAGCGAAGCCAGAAGCACGACGGCAGTTGGGCCTATACTCCCGATTCGACCAACCCGAGCGCGAGCATGACCTGCGCGGGCATTTCCAGCGTGATCATCTCGAGGCTTAGCCGATTGCCGGGCCATGAGGTACTCCAACGCGAGGCGATCCAGAACTGCGGAAAAGGAGAAGTCAACCGCAGCCACCAGACCGGGATCGATTGGCTGGCCAGCCACTTCCAGATCGGTCAGAATTTCGGGGCCGGCCAGCAGTGGAGATTCTACTACCTCCATGGCCTGGAACGCGCCGGACGTCTCGCGGGCGTTCGGTTCTTCGGCCAGCACGACTGGTATCGCGTCGGCGCCGAAGGGTTGGTCCAGGAGCAAAAGAAGCCAGGCGGGTACTGGCAAGGCCAACTGATCGAAACGGACGAAGTCCTGGCGACCAGCTTCGCGCTGCTCTTTCTGGCCAAGGGGCGGGCACCCGTCTTGATGAACAAGCTCCGCCATCTCCCCGCCGACGACTGGGATAATGACCCCGACGACGTCCGCAACCTCATCGGGATCGTCTCCCGGGACTGGAAGCACCTTCTGACCTGGCAGATGGTCGACTCCCAAAAGGCGACGGTCGCCGACCTGCTCCAGGCGCCGATCGTCTTCATCAACGGACACGAAGCCCCGGAGTTCACAAGCTCCGAGAAGATGAATCTGCGCGAGTACGTCGAGCGAGGAGGGTTCATCTTCGCCGAAGCCTGCTGCGGCAGTGCCGGTTTTGACCGGGGCTTCAAGAAGGTGATGGAGGAGATGTTCCCCGGGAAGGACGATGAGCTTCGACGTCTACCCGACGATCATCCGATCTGGCGGGCCAGGCACCGGCTTTCTCCCGAGCTCCATCGCCTCTTGGGAATCCGCCGCGGTGGCAGGACCGCGGTGATTTACTCCCCGGAAGACTTATCCTGCTACTGGAACCAGTTCAAGCACCACGGGGCCAACCCCGCGGTGGTCAAGGCCATCTGGGTCGGCCAGAACGTGATTGACTATGTTACGGGTCGCAAGCTCCCCCCGGACAAGCTGTCAGACCGTTAGAGGATGCGCTCCCACACGAAAAAAGGTCCGACCTGGATACGGCGGGAGTAGCCGAGCTGGGGGAGTGTCAGTCCGAGGCCGTCGATCTGCGGGCTTTCCGACGTGTTGACGACGAAGCGGACTGGACCGGCCGTCAGGGCGCGCCGGAGCCAGATCGACCGGGGCTCGGCAAGATGCATCGACTCGAAAACGGGGTAGAGCCATTCGTCGTAGACGAGATCGAGCCGGCCGCGAACACGGTTGTCGCCGGGGCGGCCGACGAAGAAGAACTCGGAAGAAGGGCGCCCCAACACCTGCGAGATTTGAGCAATGGCAAGCCCCTCGTTGCGACGCTTGGCCGCACTCACGTAAGGGTCCATGACGACGCCGATCGGCAGGATGGAAGCGGCCGTGGCGATTGGGATCAGCCGGCGGTATGAGATCGCGTCGCCCAGGGCACGATCGAGAACGCGGGCGGTCAGGACGGCGGCGACGACCGCGGACGGGATGGCGTAGTTCACCCAGGCACCGGTGCTGGTTCGACAAAGGACCAACATCAAGGCGAGCTCGGCAGCCAGGTAGACCCAGAGGGCTCCATCGAGGCGCCCTCGGGCCAGCGACCTCGGCTCGAGGAAAGCGCAGACCGGAAGGACGATGAGCACGGCGGCGAAGACGGCGTGCAACAAGAACGCGCCTTGCCACTTGTTCGTGACGATGAACGGGAGGATCACCAGGACGACGATCACGCCAACCAGCAAGGTCCCGGCCGCCACGAAAGCCCGACGGCCAAGGCTCGCATCAACCGAGACCATCGCCAAACAAGAGGCCACGAGCAAGGCGATGAGCGCGCTGCTCCGGCCGAAGATCGCAATGAGAACGATCAGAGAATGGAACCAGTCGGACGGGTGGACTCGTGCCACGTTGATCGCGGCGAGGAAGACTGCCTGCGACATCCGGCCACCGGTCGCGAGTTCCTCCGTACCGTAGACGACCAGCACGAGCGTCGCGGCGGTCAGGAGGCCGCGCACGATGGACCTGAAAGCAATCTGACCGCGCCGCCAGGCCGCCAGCAAGAGACATGTGCTGTAGAGCGGCCCCACCATGAAGTGCTGTTTGACGCAGATCGCCAGACCGAACGACGCGAAGGCCGCCATCAACGTCGTCTCCCTCGGCCGTTCGGAGCGCAGGACCGAGAGCACCAGCAGGACACCGTTGATCTGGAGGGCAACCCCCAACATATCAGGCCGGACCGCGAATGGGATGACGCCGACGACCGGCGCGGACGCGAGCAGGAAGATGGCCAACCACCCCGCTCGAGCCGGCGCGCCGTCGAGCCGAGCCAGCCGGTAGGCGGCCACCAGCGCGAGCGCCAGTCCCAACATCGAGAGCGAACGGCCCGCCGCCAGGGCCGCGGTCACTGGATCGAGCCCCGCGCGGACCATCGGCCAGGCCAGGAGAGCAGCGAGGTGGTAATAGAGCGGCGCGTGGATCAACACCAAAAGATTCCGGCCGCCGAACGGTCCGTACAGCGCCCAGGGACTGCTGGACAACTGCCGGGCGATCGACAACATCAGCGGCGACTCGAGGGCCTCGGCGTCCTGCAAACGGAGAGCCAGGAGGACACCGATGCCGATGGCGCCGGCGGCGGCGACCGCGAGGATCGCCGTGACCCAGGCCGACGCCCAGGCGCCGGCGCGTCGTTGCCATGAGGAAAGCGCGCTCATCGGAAGGGCTCCGCGCTGCCAGCGAGGCCGACCCCGGCGGCCACGCCTCCATCATCGTGGATCGCGGTCAGCCCGCAAGGGCGCGCCAGCCAGGTGAGATCACCCGGAAAGAACGGCCTCATCCGCCCGCGCCACTCTGTTGTTCTGGGTTTTCGACTCGCGTAGAGTGAGGGTTCCGCGGTGTCTGCGTCATTCTGGGGTGATTTCTCCTCAGGGCCCCGGAGTCAAATTCAGGAGTTGGTCAAGAATGAGCTCCAGAGTGGAGACGCCGTCGCGCGGTGCCAGTCAGGAAGCCGGCCCGTATGCGCCCCTCCGCGCGTTATCGCCGCTGCCGGCGCGGTGGCGGTCGCTTCCCAGGGCGTTCATCCATCAGGCGCGGGCCGTCCGGTCTCGCACGGCCATGAGTGACAGTACGGGCGCGAGCCTGACCTTCGGACAAACGCTGGTGCGGTCCTTGGTTCTGGGTCGGGTCCTGGCTCGAGAATGGGGTGCCGCGGACCACGTGGGCCTGATGGTTCCCCCCACGGTCCCCGGGGCCGTGGCTAACCTGGCGGTTTCGCTCTGGGGCAAGATCCCGGTCAACCTCAACTACTCGGCGAGCCAGGGGCTGGTGGATGCCTCGATCGACCAGTGCGGGATCACGCACGTGGTGACCTCGGCCAAGGTGCTGGATCGGTTCAAGATTACACCCAAGGGGCGGCTGATCCTGCTGGAGGAAATACCGCCGCGGGTGCGGCTGGCGGATAAACTCTGGGCCTGGGCCGTGGCGAAGCTGGCGCCAGCGGGAGCCATGGCCGCTTTCGTGCCTGGTCTGCGCAACGAAGGCCTCGACGCAACGGCAACCGTGATCTTCACGTCGGGATCGACCGGCGATCCCAAAGGCGTGCTGCTCACGCACCGCAACATCCTCAGCAACATTCTTCAGGTCGAGGAGCAGGTCCATCTCCTTCCCGAGGAAGTCCTGCTGGGGATTCTGCCGTTCTTCCATGCGTTCGGTTTCACGGTCACGATCTGGACGGCCATGTGCCTGGGCAAGAAGGTGGTTTATCACTTCAATCCCCTCGATTCCCGGACGATCGGCAAGCTCTGCGAGCAGCACCGCGTGACGTTGCTCGTGGGTACGCCCACGTTCATGAGGTTGTATTTGAAGAACTGCGAGCCCAGGCAATTTCAGGCGATCACGCACCTGGTCCTGGGCGCCGAAAAGCTCAAGCCCGAGCTGGGCCGCGACATCCAGCGGACGCTGGGCATCGAGCCGATGGAGGGTTACGGCTGCACCGAGCTTTCACCGGTCGTCGCGGTGAATGTTCCGCGCGAAGTCGAGCTGCCCGATGGTCGCAGGATCCACGGCAACCGCATGGGAACCGTGGGTCTCCCCGTGCCCGGCACGGCGATCAAGACGGTCGATCCCGAGACGGGAGCGGACCTCCCCGTGGGAACCGAGGGTGTGATCGCGGTCAAGGGACCTCAGGTCATGGCCGGCTACCTCAACCGGCCCGAGGCCACCGCCCAGGTGATCAAGGGCGGCTGGTACCTCACCGGTGACCTGGGGTACGTGGACCAAGACGGGTTCCTCAAGATCACCGACCGGCTCAGCCGGTTCTCGAAGATCGCCGGAGAGATGGTCCCGCACCTGAGCATCGAGTCGGCGATCATGGAGGCAACCGGGGTGGACGAGACCCAACTTGCGGTCACCGGCGTGCCCGACCCGAAGCACGGCGAGCGCTTGTGCGTTCTCTACACGAATCTGGGGATCTCGCCCACGGAGGTTTGCCATCGCCTGAACGCGAGCCCGCTGCCCAAGGTCTGGATACCCACCCCCCGCGATTTCATCCATGTCGAGGAGATCCCCATCACTCCCTCGGGCAAGGTCAACCTGCGGAGATTGAAGGAAATCGCCCTGAACCAGGGCGCCGGCGAGGGAATTGCCCTGATCTGATCGGGGATGCTTGTCAATCAAGCGCCCTAAAGTGCATAATAAAGACCAGGGGGAGTGGATGGCAATTGTGCTTCGGGTCACGTCAGGCCCTCATTCAGATCAAGAGTATCTGATCGAGCGCCCGGGAACGTTCACGGTCGGCCGGTCGTCGCGCGCGCAGTTTCCGATGACGCAGGACCTGGTGCTGTCGCGGGAACATTTCCAGGTCGACAACCAGCCCCCCCTCTCTCACCTCGTCGATCTGGGAAGCACCAACGGTACGAAGGTCAACGGGCTACGCGTCGGGCGGGTCGCGCTGCGCGAAGGAGACGTGATCGAGGCGGGAGACAGCGAGTTCAGCGTCCACTTCGTCGCGGGTTCGCACGACTCCGGGGGTTTCGCCACGTGCGCGGGGTGTGGCGGGCGGATCCCGATCGGATCGAGATCAGGCCGATCGACGAACGAGATCTCGCTGAGCTCGGGCGAGGGGGAAGTCTGGCTTTGCGATGATTGTCAGGCCCGCCGTCTCAAGTTTCCGAGAACCGATCCCGACTATCTGATCGAAGAATGGATCGGCGGCGGGGGCATGGGCGACGTGTTTCGCGCCCGGCAGCTCTCCCTGGGCCGCCCGGTCGCCATCAAGATGATCAGCTCCAACAACGCGATGGGAGACAAAGCCAGCCAATATTTCCGTCGCGAGATCGAGGTCCTGCGGGACCTGTTGGAGATGCCGAGTGGCCGGTGTCATCCCAGCATCGTCGCGTTCTATGAGATTTACGAGGTCGATTCACAGTTTCAACTGGTCATGGAGTACGTCGACGGCAAGAACGCGCTTGACTGGATCAAGGGGTTGGACCGGCCTCTGCCGATGGCGAGCGGCGCCGAGATCGGCCGTCACTTGCTGTCGGCCCTGCACTACGCCCATTCCAAGGGTTACGTGCACCGCGACGTGAAACCCTCGAACCTGCTGGTGATGGGCCCGATCCACCGGCCTCGGGTGAAGCTCACCGACTTCGGACTGGCCAAGAGCTTCGCCGATTCGCAGGGACTCCCCACCCTGACGTTCCAGGGTGACGTCGGCGGCTCGATCGGGTTCATTTCACCCGATCACATCCGCGCATTCAGCGATATCCGCGAGCCCGCCGACATCTACAGCGCAGCCGCGACGCTGTTCTACCTCCTGACGGGCAAGTATCCTTATCTCGGATTCGACCCGCGCCAGCCTGGCTCGTACGAGATCATCCTTCAACATCCCCCTCTTCCCTTGCGTGCATTTCGGCCGGACGCTCCGGAGGGACTGGAACGTGTCTTGATGAGAGCCCTGCAAAAGCAGCCCCGGGATCGCTGGAAGTCGGCCCAGGCCATGGCCGATGCCCTCCGCCCGTTTGCCACGCCTTCGTCGTCGTGAATCGGCGCTCCGGATCGAGGCGGAAGACTTGGTGGCGAAGCCGGCGCGCAGAGGTTAAAATCCTGTGAAGGCCAGCGAGTCGGTTCGTGCCGCTCGGCCAGGGCCGGGGAGCCGGTGCGTGCGGTTCGTCATGTTAGGGGTTGAGTCGAGAGGGCGGTGTCTTGGAGCCTCTGGGTCCAGTGGCGATCATCGGCGTCGGACTGATTGGAGGGTCGATCGGCCTGGCGGTCCGCGCGCGCGGGCTCGCCAGGGAGGTGATCGGCGTGGGGCGTGACCTGTTCGCGCTCGACCAGGCTGCCCGGCTGGGTGCCATCGATCGAGGTACGACCGATCTCAGCGCGGGAGTGGCCGACGCCGACGTCGTCGTCGTCTGCACTCCGGTCTCCCGGGTCGCCGAGGACGTGGGCCGGGTTGCCGAATCGGCACCGAGCCACGTGCTCGTAACGGATGCGGGGAGCTCCAAGCGGCACATCACCGAGGCCGTCGAACGACACCCGCGGTCGGCGGCGGTCTTCGTGGGGGCCCACCCGCTCGCTGGTTCCGAGCGGAGGGGAGTCGTCCACGCGCGCGCTGACCTGTTCGACGGCCGCGTGTGCGTGTTGACGCCCACGCCGCGCACCCGGCTGGAGCGCACCCGTCGCGCCCTGGCTTTCTGGACGGCGCTCGGCTGCCGCGTCGTCGAGCTCTTGCCCTCGGAGCACGACGAGATCATGGCTTATACCAGTCACTTGCCCCACGCGCTGGCCGGCGCCCTGGCTTCCTCGGTGCCGGTCGAGTGGCTGCCCCTGGCCGCCGGCGCCTATCGCGACGGCACTCGCGTCGCCGCCGCCGACAGCGCGCTCTGGACGGCGATCTTTCGCGACAATCGTGGACCTTTACTCAAAGCGATGAGTACGCTGCAAGAACGCCTGGACGCCTTCAAGTACGCCCTCATGACTGACGACGAAGAGGCCATCCGCTCGTGGTGGGAACAGGCTCAGTGCCGGCGCCAGGTCTTCGACGCCGGCCTCGACACGCCAGGGGAAGTACGTTGATCCGGGGGCGCAATCGGCTTGACTGACTGCGTGAGGTCGAAATCGAGCGCACGGTCTGAGGCTTTTTGAGTCATCGACGACCATGCTCTGGCACATCCAGATCGAACCCGCCCCCGGACACGTGGACCGGCTCGGCGCCCGGCTCGAGGTCGAGGCAGTCGAGTCGGGCTTGGCCGGTCCCTGGTCGCTCAGGACGAGCCGCGGCTTCTTGATCGAGGGGGATCTCTCGGCGGCCGAGGTTGAACGGGCGGCCCGCGAGGTGCTCGTGGACGGGGTCGTCGAGACTTACGCAATCCGTCAAACCAGCGCGAGGCTCGGAGGCGATGGCACGGTCGTCCACGTCATGCCCAAGCCCGGCGTGACCGACCCCGAGGCGGAAAGCGCTCTCTCGCTCTTGTGCGACCTGGGCTTCGCGGTCTCAAACGTCCGCACGATTCGCACGTACCGCGTCGAGGGGCCCAAGGGCGCGATGCCGCGCTTGATCCAGCGAGTGCTCGCCAACGACGCCGTCGAGCAGGCGGTGATCGGCTCGCTCCCATTTGATCAGATCGGCCAGGGACGACCCTATCGATTTCGTCGCGTTCTGGTGCCGATCCGCGGCCTGGGAGACCACGAGCTGCTGCACTTGAGCCGGTCGGGTCAGCTTGCTCTGGGTCTCGGCGAGATGAAGGCGATCCAGCGTCATTTCGCCGAGCTCGGCCGCGAGCCGACCGATTGCGAGCTCGAGACCCTGGCCCAAACCTGGAGCGAGCACTGCTCGCACAAGACGTTGCGGGGCCGCATCGCGTTTCAAGGGGAGACGATCGATAACTTGCTCAAGGAGACGATCTTCCGCGCGACCCGCGAACTGGCGTGCGACTGGCTGGTCAGCGTTTTTTCCGATAATGCAGGGGTCGTTCGGTTCGACCAAGAGCACGACGTCTGCTTCAAGGTCGAGACGCACAACCATCCTTCCGCGATCGACCCGTATGGCGGGGCCAACACGGGCTTGGGCGGAGTCATCCGCGACGTGCTCGGGACCGGGCTCGGGGCCAGACCGATCTGCAACACGGACGTGTTCTGCATCGCGCCGCCCGATCTGGCGCCGGAACAGGTCCCCACCGGCGTGCTTCACCCCAAGCGCATGCTCAAGGGGGTCGTGGCGGGCGTCCGCGACTACGGCAACCGCATGGGGATTCCCACGGTCAACGGCGCCCTGGCGGTCGACCCGGGCTACCTGGCAAATCCATTGGTCTTCTGTGGGACGGTGGGCGTGCTGCCTCGGGGCAAGGCGGAAAAGAAGGTCGAGCGGGGTGACCGGATCATCGTAATCGGCGGCCGAACCGGCCGCGACGGAATCCACGGCGCCACGTTCAGCTCGATCGAGCTGACGGCCCAGAGCGAAACGGTTTCGGGGGGCGCCGTCCAGATCGGCAACGCAATCACCGAGAAGATGGTACAGGACGTGATCGTCCAGGCACGTGACCTGGGCCTGTTCCACGCGATCACCGACTGCGGGGCCGGCGGCTTCAGCTCGGCGATCGGCGAGATTGGGGCCGAGCTCGGAGCCGAGGTCGATCTCGAAAAAGCCCCGCTCAAGTACCAGGGGCTCTCGTACACCGAGATCTGGATTTCGGAGGCCCAGGAGCGGATGGTGCTGGCCGTATCGCCCGAAAAATGGCCGGCCCTCCTGGACCTGTGCCGGAGCGAGAACGTCGAGGCGACCGACCTGGGCCGCTTCACCGACACGGGGCGTCTCACGCTCCGGTACCAGGGCGAGCTCGTGGCCGATCTGTCGATGCGGTTCCTCCACGAAGGCCGTCCGGCGGTCGTTCGCGAGGCGAGCTGGACGCCGCCCGTCGATCACTCGATAGAGCGGCCCGATCGCCGTGATTTCACGGCTGATTTGATCTCGCTTCTGGAACACTGGGACGTCTGCAGCAAGGAATGGATCGTCCGCCAGTACGACCACGAAGTTCAGGCTCGTACAGTGATCAAGCCCCTGGTGGGGGTACAGGATGACGGGCCTGGCGACGCGGCGGTCGTCCTGCCCGTGCGCGGGTCGACCCGCGGGCTGGCCGTCGGCTGCGGCATCAACCCTCGCTACGGCCGGCTCGACCCCTACGCCATGGCGGCCTGCGTCATCGACGAGGCGATCCGCAACTGCGTGGCCGTGGGGGCCGACCCTGATCGGATCGCGCTCCTCGACAATTTCTGCTGGGGCAACACCGAACGGCCCGAGGCGCTGGGCGCCTTGGTGCTGGCCGCGCGGGCGTGCCACGACGTGGCCGTGGCCTACGGCACGCCATTCATCTCGGGTAAGGACAGCCTGAACAACGAATACACCCACGAGGATCGCACCCTGGCGATCCCCGCTACCCTCTTGATCAGTGCCATCGGCCAGGTGCCCGACGTCCGGTCGTGCGTGACCATGGACCTGAAGGAGCCGGGCAACCTGCTGCTGCTGCTGGGCGTGACGCGGCTCGAGCTGGGCGGGTCGCTCTGGGCCCAGGTCCACCAGCAGGCCGGTGGACGCGTGCCGCGGGTCGACCCCGGAGTGGGGCGGGCTTGCTTCGGCGGATTGCACGCGGCCATCCGGCGCGGCCTGGTGCGAAGCTGTCATGACTTGAGCGAAGGCGGGCTGGCGGTGGCACTGGCTGAAATGGCCATCGCCGGCGGCCTCGGTGCGCGGGTGACACTGGCCGATGTTCCGCGCGCGGATCTAGCGGCCAGCGACTTCGCGCTGCTCTTTTCGGAATCACCAAGCCGCTTTGTCCTCGAAGTGCGTGCCGATTGCTACGATGAGCTGGCCCGGCTGCTGGACGGTCTGCCGCTCGGCCACCTCGGTGAAGTGACATCGGCCAGCGCTCGACTCGAGGCGGCTTCCCCGCGGTTGACCGTGCTGGGGCTTGATGACTCGGTCGTGATCGACGCGAAAGCGTCGGAGTTGAAAGCGGCCTGGCAACGGCCGCTCAGGTGGTCGTGACTCGGCGCCGGCCTGGAGCTAGGTTATGGTGAGGGCCGGATTTGGGAGTCGTTCTTAACCATTGACGAAAAGCCTAATGACAACTGAATCAGAGGGATCAACGATGCTCCGTTTCGTAACCTTTGTCGACGGATCGAACCTCGACGGCGTCTTGAAACATCTGAATCTGCGTGTGGATGATTATGGGGCGTTTTATCGCCACGTCTTCGAGCAGAGCGTGCAGTACTGGGGCCGGACGTTCGCCGACGGGGCCGCGTGGCCGACGGCCCAGCACTCGCGGATTTACTGGTACGTCGTGGGCAAGATGGACGAGTGGGACCTGAACGACCCCAAGGCCGAGGCACGGCTGCGAACCCGCTTCGAAATGAACCCGCGGCTCCGCGACGCCTACATGGAGGACGCGAGCCGGCGGCTGCCCGACCTGCCCCTGGACCGCCGGATCGAGGAAGCCTGGAACCTTTGCTTCAACGAGACGCGCGAGTGGTACGAAAGCAAGCGGCGCGCCCTCGAGCGAAAGAAGCGGTTCTATCATGGAGTCCAGGCAGCCACCGACTTTGTCGAGATCCGCCAGGAGGGGCACTGGAAGGTCGACTTGCTGCATCACACCGTCAACGAGAAGGGCCTCGACACCAGCCTTGCCGTCGACATGGTCGCGCTCCAGGGTACCTATGACATCGCCCTGTTGATCTCGGGTGACGCCGATGGGATTCCCGGGATCAACTACGTCAAGAGCCAGGCGAAGCACGTCGGTGTCGCCGAGTTCCGCCGCGGCTCTCCAGCCGACTTCCCCACCAAGGGAACATCGTCGCGGCTCAAGATCGCCGCCGACTTCGTCGTCCAGGTTTACGAGGCCGACCTGATCCGGCGAAACCTCGCGTATCGCTCCGAGTCGGACTACTCGACTCAGCTCGGGCCCGGCGATACGCAGTACTGACCGTCGGAAGGACGGAGGGCGGAGCGCGGAGGACGGAGGACGGAGGAGACTTAAGTGCCCGGCTGTGCGGCTTCGATCTCCAATTGACCCGTGGCATGGATGCGGCCCGGTGACGGCCGAGATCCGAAACCCTGGAAGAAACACATGGTCCGACCCCGCGCGATCGTCTTACGTGCTCCCGGCACGAACTGCGACGAAGAGACGGCCGACGCCTGGCAACGAGCGGGGGCCCTCGCTGTGACCTGGCACATCAACCGGCTGATCGAGTCGCAAGCGGACCTCGATCGCTTTCAGATCCTGACGATTCCCGGCGGCTTCTCCTACGGCGACGACCTGGGCGCGGGACGGATCCTGGCCACACGGCTCCGGACCGCGCTGGGCGAAGGGCTGCGGCGGTTTCACGAACGCGGCGGGCTCGTTCTGGGCATCTGCAACGGGTTCCAGGTCCTGGTGCGGGCCGGTCTGTTGCCGGGTGGACCATTCCATTGCCCTACCACGCTGGCACCGAACGATTCGGGGCGGTTCGAGGATCGCTGGGTGCGGCTTCTGCCTCGGCCCGGCCTGTCGCCGTTCGTCACGTTCTCGGACCCGATCGAGCTGCCCGTGGCCCACGGTGAGGGCCGATATGTGACGTCGGACCCTGCGCATCCGCAACTGCTGGAGGGGACCGGTCAAGTGGTCCTGCAGTACGCCGATCCAGGCGGGCGGCCGACGCAGGACTACCCCGCGAATCCCAACGGCTCAGCGCGCGCGATCGCGGGGGTGTGCGACCCCACGGGCCGTATCTTCGGCCTCATGCCCCACCCCGAGCGCCATCTCGTTCCCTGGCACCACCCGCGCTGGACTCGGCAGGGCGGGAATTTGCCGGCCGATGGGGATGGCCTGCGGGTCTTCAAGAGTGCCGTCCTAGCCCTGCGTGGCTAGCATGAACGTGGAGTTTATTATCGAGTTCGATCTGGCGATCGATGATTACCGATCGGTCAGACTTCATCTTCTCCGGATGAGACTCTGAAGGGCGTGCTTCTGTCGAATCATCGAGGGACCGAGATCCCCGTCGTCTTCGCGTTCAAACTGTTGGAAGACCATCAGGATTAGATCTTTGAGATTAGCGACTTCTTCTGCCTGGGTATCTCCAGACGAGCTGATGTTCGCATCGAAAAGCGTTGCGTTAAAACTGTCCTCTTCGGGCTGCACAACGACCTTGAATTCCTTGATGATCTCAAACGGCTCTGGAGCTAAGGTTGAGATCGGATCAGAGACCGAGCCATGCGAGATCTTCTCACAAAGGCCTTCCATCCGGTTCAATCGTTCGGCAAGGTTTTTGAACTGTCCGTCAATTGCCGTGATCCGTTCTTGGAGCGTAGGCATTTTTTCGCCTCCTGCAATCACTTTATTCCGAACGACGAGCTCGATCAACAGAGGACCGATGGTCACGTCACTGAAGCGGTCTTGGCCGTTGCTACGATGCCAGCGGGATGAGCACTGACGGAGTTGGGCTTGGAAAAGCCAGGCGATCACGATCTAATCTGGGCCGCACACGACGGCGACAGGAGGATCCGCCATGGCAGCACGACAGGACGGATGGGCGAGGAACGCCGCGCCGGAAGAGGCGCGCATACAAGGCGAAGAATCGGATCTGGCGACGAGTTATTGCAACCAGGCAATACGGCTGTCGTTGCGAGGCCGGTTCACCGAATCCGAGGCTTGCTCGCGCACGGCGCTCCGGCTCCGCCCGGACGATATCAACGTGTTGAACGAGCTGGGGGTGGCGGTCTGGCGCCAGGGCCGGGCGGCTGAGGCCGAGGCGATTTACCTCCGCGCGTGTCAGATCAAACCGGACGACTTCAGGATTCTGACCAACCTCGGCCTCGCTCTCTACGAGCAGGGCCGGACCGACGAGGCCGGCGAGTTATACCGCCGGGCACTCCAGATCCAGCCCGACACGTTCGAAGCGATGATGAATCTCGGCGTCGTGCTCTCCGACCAGGGGAAGTTCGACGAGGCGATGGACTGGCTCCAGGCGGCGCACCGGCTCCGGCCCGACTCGGCGGACGCGCTGCAGAACATCGGGCTGAACCTCGGTCGTCAGGGGAGGGGGGACGAGGCAATCAACCAATTCGAGCAGGCCCTGCGCCAGCAGCCCGACTTCCCCGAGGTGCACCGGAATCTTGCTTACGCGTTACTCGGCCGCGGCGATTACGAGCGCGGCTGGCCGGAACACGAATGGCGCTTGAGGTGCCACCCCCACCCGGGCTGCCGGATCAACCGAACCTTCTGGAACGGCGATGACTTTCAGGGACGGACGATCCTGCTCCACGCCGAGCAAGGGTTCGGCGATACCTTGCAATTCATCCGTTTCGCTCCATTGGTCAAGCGGCGAGGCGGCCAGGTCCTGGTGCGCTGTCCGGCGCCGTTGCTCCAACTGGTCGCCCGCTGTGCGGGAGTCGATCTGGCTTTCGACGGGTCCTCCTACGAGCCGGATTGTCATGTTCACGCCCCCTTGCTGAGCCTGCCGGCAGTACTGAGCACGACCCTGGCCACGCTTCCGGCGCGTGTGCCCTATCTGCTCACCGATGCCGTGCTCGTCGAACACTGGCGCTCGGAGCTGTACCGCGCGATCGGAATCGACGGCGAGGCAAGCAGGGCGGATGCGGCCGGGTCCAGCCGCTCCCGGCCTGTAAGACCGTTCCTGATCGGGATCGCCTGGCAGGGAAACCCCGCGCGTCGAATGGATCACTGGCGATCATTCCCGTTGACCCACTTCGCGCCGCTGGCCGAGTTGCCGGGCGTCCGGCTGATCAGTTTGCAGACCGAACACGGCCTGGATCAGCTCGATGCATCGGCCAGGCGGTTCCCGATCACCGTTTTGACCGGCCGCCGCGGTCGCGACTTCATGGAGACGGCGGCCATCATGACCCATCTTGACATGGTGGTCACGCCCGATACGGCGGTGGCCCACCTGGCGGGAGGCTTGGGTCTGCGAGTCTGGGCCGGCATCGGCTCCATGGGCGACTGGCGCTATCCTCAGGGCCGCGACGACACCCCGTGGTATCCGACCATGAGGCTCTTCCGGCAGACCACCCTCGGCGACTGGGACGGCGTCTTTCAGCGAATGACCGACGCCTTGAAGCCAGAGCTCGAGAGGCTCGCCGCAACCCCATGAGCCGCCTCGGGAGCGGCGGAAGCCAGAGGCGGGACTGCTTCCAAAGCACCGTCATCATGCACGCCAAGTGAGCGGCTCTACCGCGTCAGCCGCTTTGGCTAGTTGAGCTGTGTGCCCTGGATCACGACCCGAGTTCTTGACGGTGGCGCAATGAACCGATGCGGCGCGGTATCATCGTAGGTTACATCGTCCAACTTGTGAACGTCCGACAACCACGAGAGACGGGTGTTTTACAAGTGCCGGACGTGTAAAGGCTGAATACCCCACCGGCATTAACGGAAATGGAGACGCCGAGTGAGGACTTACGTCAAATCTGCGGTGTAAATCCTCGACTAGAGACGAGAGCTTACGTTCCGGGAACCGCAAGAGACCGACATGGAAACACCTGCCACTCAATAAGAGACAGGGTTATATCGATGTGCATGTTCACCAGATCTGTGACCCAGGTGGCTAATACCCAAATCTTCGCGCGGTCATGCGCAACAGGACATCAGGTCCTGGTCTACAGCATGACCATCGACGCCGACGACGAACTGGCGATGATCTTGCCGCTTCCGATCAAGTTGGGCATCGGCGAAATGGATGTGAACTTCATTGACCTGTCTGCCTACGCTGACTTCTTCGAGGATCTCGAGAATGCTGAGATGGTCTCGGGTTTGTATCGCTCGCTCGTAGAAAGGGAAGTCACCCTAGCCCAGCCGACGCTGCTGGTCCGTAACGTCGGCAGCTTCGAGGCATCTTTCGCGCCGACTCGGGCCGATCTGGACCGGCTCGATTCACGCTTCCGGCTAGACCCCGAGGTCTGCGGGAAACTGTCGATCTACGAGGACTTCGGCTTCGCAGTTTTCAAGTTGCGACCGGGCTTGAACCACATCCACCCGATGGCTTTCAAGTTCCCACGTCGAGATCCGCGGTCCTTGTACTTCCCGACAGTCCATGTGCACGACGGCCACAGCGTGCCGCCGCTGGCAGACTTCGACCATGAGCTTTTCTTCCAGTCTCGGATGCGGGTTTGGCTAGAACGGAATTGGTTCAAGTCCACCTCGTCCGCCCGGACCTTCATGCGGGAGACCTCTTTGCCGCCGGACCTGATGGATCTCGGGCGGGAATGTTACTTGATTGAGATCCGTGGGCAACACGCCAATCGGGACGTCTACCTGGTCGAAGATAGCCAAGGCCGGATCAAGGAAGCTCCATAGGTCGGCCGAGGTCATCGCTCTGCGAAATCAGTGGCACGCCTCATCTATTGTTGAGACTTGACACTGGGCCCTGGGCGCGGTCGGGAAGTGTAACGGGTAAATTTGCGGCCAAGCATCGGCTTCGTCGGGAGCGACGGGTCACACTGGTCCAGAAGCATGACGGACAAGGAGGTTGCGGATTTTGACTGGACGCTCCATGAGTCCGCCATCAGAGGGCGACACGGATCTGCACTCGAACCTGCAACGCCTCATCAATAGATCAAAGGTTACGTATAATTTGGTCTAACCGACGGCCGCCGTGGCCCTGGTGCCACAGCGACCTCTGAGCTCGGTTCATGGGAACCCCAAGAGAGGACGGGGCATCATGCGAAGTCCAGCAATCAATTGGATGATACTCGTTCTGGTGGTTGGCGTCACGATCGCTAGCTGGTCGGGAGGCGTCAAGTATGCGGACTTGCTTTCCTCTCCGGGGAAGCTCGAGATCGTCCGACATCCCTCGGCCGCCGACTACACCCGGATGCCATCGCGCGGGAAGCTCAAGTCGATTCCGTCGTATCGGCCCGGATCGGGCGAGAACTGGCAGGTCGACCTCCGCTCCTGCGACCTGTCCGCGCTGGATGTCAGGGACCGGCGGGAGGACCTGCTCCATGCCGATTTCGACAGCCGGACGATCTGGCCGTCACGACTGCCCGAGGAGTTCGACGTCGCGCGGATCATGGACCTGGGCAAGAACCCGGGCCTGGGATTGCGGGCCCTCCATGCGCGAGGGATCACGGGCGCCGGGATCGGGATCGGGATCATCGACCAGGCGCTCCTGGTCGAGCATGTCGAATACAAGAAGCAACTGAGGCTCTACGAGGAGATCCATTGGCTCGAGGGATCCGACGCCCAGATGCATGGCCCGGCGGTCGCCTCGATCGCCGTCGGCAAGGGCGTCGGCGTCGCGCCCGAGGCCGACCTGTACTACATCGCCGAGTGGCACGCGAGGTCCTTCGGCGCGTTGGGGTTCGAAATTGACCTGCCTCCCCTGGCGCGATCGATCGATCGGCTCGTCGCCATCAGCAAGACATTACCTCGAGAGCGCAGGATCCGGGTGATCTCGATCTCGCTCGGGATCAATCCGAGGATGAAGGGCTTCGACCTCGTCAAGGACGCCATGTCGAGGGCCGAACAGGCGGGCATCTACACCGTGTATGTCGGGGCTGATTTCATGGGCCTGGGTCGCGAACCCCTCGAGAATCCCGATGAGTTCACGTCCTTCGGCCCAGGCGAGTTCTGGAAGAGGTCGTGGGGAGGAGAGATCGGCTCCCTCATGGTCCCCATGGATTCGCGATGCATTGCCAGCCCGACCGGCGATTCCGATTATGCCTTCTACCGCAATGGCGGCATGAGCTGGGCGGTGCCGTGGGTCGCGGGGCTCTACGCCCTTGCTTGCCACGTCAATCCCCAAGTCACTCCGGAAATCTTCTGGGAGACGGCACGTAAGACCAGTGTGATCACGAAGATTCAGCGCGATGGCAAGGCGGTGGAGTTCGGGCCCGTCGTGAACCCACGGGGTCTACTGGAAGCCTTGAGGTGATGTCGCCGAAGCGGCGGGATCCTGGACGCCGGATCACTTCGCTTCGATCAGCGCCCCGCGATCGTCCCCGACCACGTAGTCGCTGTGATCGGAGGAGACGATCAGGACGGATTCGTCCCAGTTGCTGTGGACGTCGACCCAGCGGATCACGGCCCGCCGCGTCCCAGGAACGAGTTCCTACGAGCGCAATGAGTGATTCATAGTTGGCGCGGACAATCCGGCGTGCGAGGATGCCGAAACCTGGAACTGGTGAACTAGAATTCAGGCTTGCAGGTGAGAGACTGGAGACGGTTGCGATATTCAGGCCGTATGGGACCTGAGACAGGTTGGGTCGAGGAGTAGAGCGAGGCACTCGTGAAGCGGTTCCTTCGCATCCTCTTCTCGGAGATCGTGATCGAGGACGAGCTGGGCCGCATCCGGCAGTACGTGGCCGATCCTGAACCGACGAAGAACCAGTATCACGGTCCTTTGAAGGGGCGGAAACCGGGCCGCGATTAGTTTTCACCGGGGCGGAAACAGGGACGGGGTGGAAACGGGGACGCAATTCGTTTTCACCGGGGTGGAAACCGGGCCGCAATTCGTTTTCGCCGGGGCTTGCACGCTTGCCCTGCTCTGCCAGCCGGCACGCAGGGCAAGGTCGGACGAGCGGAAAGGTGCAATTTCGACGGGTCAAGCGTCACTTGGTGGGCGTCATCTGCTCGACGAACATCGCGATTGCCTCGCCGATCCGCGGGCCGCCGACCTCGTAGAAGTCGTTGTGCTCGGCGTGGTCGATCCAGAGAGTGGTGACCGGGCCCTTGGCCCTCGCAGCCAGCTCCTTGCCCATTTTGAACGGGACGATCGGATCGAGGCGGCCGTGGCCGATCAAAATCGGGCACGCGACCCTGGCGATCTTGTGAATGCTGTCGAATCGGTGGCGCAGCAAGAGCGAAACGGGTACGAAGGGCAGCACGCGCCGGGCCATGTCGACCGCGCTGGTGAATGAGGAGAAGGCGATCAGCCCGCCGACTTCGCGGCACGAGGCCAGATCGATGGCAACGGCCCCTCCCAGCGACCAGCCGGCGGCGATGATCCGCCGCGGATCGACCCTCTGGGTCGAGACCAGGTAGTCGTAGGCGGCAAGGGCGGTGGCCTGACATCCTTTCTCCGAGGGACTGCCTTCGCTCATGCCATAGCCGACATATTCAGGGATGAGCACGTTGAGTCCCAGGCGGCGGAATTGCTCGAGGTCGAACGTGGCGTCATAGAGGCACATCGCATTGCCGTAGAAGTAGATCATGGT
>JBIOJM010000125.1:0-25846 GCA_044450785.1 Isosphaerales bacterium | reverse complement strand
TCGAGCTTGCGCCAATCCAGGTCACCCTGAATCAGCGTCGAATATGACTACGTGGGTAAACAGTCAATTCCCACGACCGGACTTTCACCGGCAAGTTCAGCGGCATTATGGGCTGCAGAATTGGACTTATCCCCTTTTCACGCAATGCCTCTATCGTTCGTAGTGGTCCCTCAGAGCGCCGTCGAAAGCAGCCCGTGTTCCGGCAGCACCGCTTGAACCGTCTTCCGCTGCCGCAGGGGCAGAAGTCGTTGCGGCCGAGCCTCTCGTGAAGCTCCTTGTCCCCATGGACGACCCTGCGACCCGGCTTGACATGGGCCTCGCTCAGGATACCCCCGTCGTCGCTTGGCCATGACCTCGAAAGCAGGGCGTGTCGTCGTCGAAATTGGGTCGCATGGCACACCTCCTCGGTTTCGCGGCGGACCGGGCAAACGGGTCTTCGGCATGGATCAGGGCGACGCCTGACACATTCCTGAAGAGACAAGCCAGAGTCCAATGTGGTTCGGGTCGAGGCGTGGAATCGTCTCTTGAGCCCGGAGGGGCTCGTCAAGGAAGGGAGCCTCTTTCCCTCAATCCTCGACATTTTCCAGACGGATGCCTTGTCCCTCACGAAAGCGCTGCCGGGCTGCCTCGATGCGGCGGAGGAACCTCGGATCATTCACGAGACGATACTCGAACCAATCGTCTTCGGATCCGAAGCCGATCAGTACCCCGGCCGGCTTTCCGTGCCGGGTGATCACGATCTGCTCGGTCTCGGCGAGACGCAGGAACAGAGATGACAAACACCCCTGTCACGAACGACCAGAGCACGGCGAAGAGCAGCGGTCCGCTCAATCCGACCAGGCAGCAGGCCGTGCGGTGACGATGGATCTCATGACGAATCGTTGGCTGAGGCGTGCGGATCGCCATCAAATTGACCTCCACGACGGCCGCGAATCTCTACCAGCGAATTTTATTGTAAATAATCGCGAATTTGGAAAGGAATGGGTGCGCTGGTTTGATGGAATTTCGACTAAAAGACAGGTGGGCTCGAGAAGTCAAGTCCGATTCCCAAGCGACACGTACACCTCGCGACCGCCAGGTAGGCCACCGACCTCTTCTCGGGGCACTCGCTTCTCACTCAGAATGATCCGATACCTCGATCTGCGGAGACGTCTTGATGCAACTTCGACGGAACTTCATGCGCGAACTGATTTTCGGCCGTAGCGGCCCCCGTGCGGCTAGAGTCCGGCGGACCAGGCAAGTGGTCCTTTCCTGTGATAGCCTCGAAGGGCGCGTGGCCCCTGCCCATTTTGGTATCGCCCATCATGCGCTTGCGCATTTGAACACGGCCTCACACCACTCGCACCATTCGCAGATCGTCTCGAGCAGCACGACGATCGCCTCGAGCAGCACGACGATCGCCCCGACCAGCACGACGTTGACCTTGACCAGTACCACGACCGCCCCGACCAGCACGTCGACGGAAAACGAGTCGACGGAATCGCGCAACTCCGGGAGCTCGTCCAACCCCGCGTTGTCCGCCGCCTTCACGAAGCTTCAGACAGACGTCCAGGCGATCGAGCTCGCCTCGACCACGACAGTCGGCCAGCTCACCGCGATCAGGGTCGCATTTCATACGCTCAACAGCGACGGACTCTCTCCCAGTAGCGAATCGGCCCTCGCGACCTTCGAGAACAACCTGGTGATGACCAACGCCACAGCCCCAGTGACAGTCACCACGACGGCCCCGAGTCTATTCGTCGCTATCTACACCACTACTCCCAGTACCCTGACGATGCAGCAGACGACGGACCTGACCAATGCGTACAACGCGCTGGTGCCGGCCGTGACCTCCGCGAACATCACGACGGCGAACATCACGACGATTAACTTGGACTGGGCGGCTGTCCTGGCCGCTCAGACCCCTCCGGGCAGCACGAGCTCGACCTTCCCATACTTCAACCTCGTGGTGGGAACAGGAGCAGGACCGGGCGGCTGTGATGGTGGGTTCGGTGGAGGTGGTTGGATGGGCGGAGGTGGTGACAGATAAGACCAGATTTCTGAAACGCGGTCCGTAGCTCGACGATCGGGCCCGGCGACGCCTCGGCCGCGCCGGGCTCGATCGTGACGGCCGGGAAACTCGCCTGCTGAGGCCCCCGTCCGATGTCGCCCGTCCGGTCTCGGGTCTGATTCCGTACCATGGGTGACGTCGGATTCGTGGGGCTCGCAGGCTTGCTCGGCGGTGAAGTGCACAATCTGGTCGAGATCGTCGTGGAGTCTCGAAAAGCGCCCGCTGCTTTCATGAGAGCACGGATCATGTCGTATCGGGAACGGGCATCCTGCCCATCCTGAAGGGCATCCTGAACGCGTCTCCGCCGGTTGTCCCAGACCGGTCCGGGGACGATCACCTTGGGCGACCTGTTCGGAGACCAGTCGCACACCCTGACTTTCACGCTCACCAGCACGCAGCCGAATTCGAGCTCGGGGGTGATCGTCTGGAATCTCAGGCAGTTCGCCGATGAATGAAATTGAGCCACCAAACCTCCCGGTTCATCGCCGCGCGACCAGGCGATTGGCTTGCTCACTGGAAAAAACAACGGAAGGAATCGGCCCGTCTCGCACATGATAGAGGAGGGAAGCGCGATCAGCAGGAGGAGAAGGCCATGGCTCGAGTCGGATCATCCGCCCTGCTCCCGCACCTCCACACATTGTTTAATGTGGGAGTAAGCGGAGCTTTGACCGATGGGCAACTGTTGGAGCGGTTCGTAGCCCGTGATCTCGGAACCGCCGAGTCGGCCTTCGAGACCTTGGTGGCGCGTCATGGCCCGATGGTGCAGGGTGTTTGTCGGAGGATCCTGAGGGATCCGCATGACGCCGCCGACGCATTCCAGGCGACGTTTCTCGTGCTGGTCCGAAGGGCGGCGACGCTGCAAGTTGAGGATTCACTGGGCGGGTGGCTCCATGAAGTGAGTCGGCGGATTGCCATGCAGGCCCGGTCGTCCGCGGCCCGCCGGTCGGCCCGCGAGGTTCCTGTCCCAGGGATGGAATCCATGGAAGCCCCTGCCCAGGATCCGGATCGCGGAGAACTCCTGGCGATCATTGACGAAGAGATCGCGCGTTTGCCGGAAAAGTACCGGGTGGCGGTTGTCCTCTGCGACCTGGAGGGCTTGTCTCACCCGGTCGTTGCTCGCCAGCTCGGTTGTCCGGTCGGTACGATCGAAAGCCGCTTGTCGCGAGGCCGTGAACGTCTACGAATCCGTCTGACCCGGCGCGGCCTGGCGTCCTGGGCCCCGGCAATCGGGGTGGTACTTCCGGACGGATTGGCGCCGGTCTCAGTGTCAAGGAAGCTGGTGAGCGGCGTGGTGCAGGCGGCCGTTCGGACCACGGCCGGGCGCTCGCTCGCCGAGGTGGCTCCGCCGTCCATCCACGCCCTGGCAGCCGGTTTCTTGAAGACCATGATCGTGACTCGAATCAAGGTCGTCCTGTTCGCTCTCACTCCGCTCGCTCTCGGGGCGCTGGGGATGGCCCTCGGAAACCCGCTCGTCGCCAGAGAACCGCTGCGGCGATTCAACCAGGCCCCCCAGATCGAAGCAAGAGCCGAACCCGCCAAGCCCGATCTCGTGTTGGGGGGTCGGACCGCCTACGACCCGGACAAGCTCGCCAAGATCCGGCCCCGGTTCGATACGCTCGTCGAAAAGGTCCGCGCGGAACTGGGCCAAAAGGTCAAGAAGGGAGATCCCCTGATCGACCTGTTCAGCACCGAGCTCGCCGCGGCCAAGAACGACTTTCAGACAGCCTACGTCCAGCATCAGCATGACCTGCGCCTACTCGACCTGCGCCAGAAACGGCTCAAGGCGGGTGCAATCTCTCGCCAACTCCTCGTCGATACTCAGAACGACGAAAACAAGAGCCGGCTGGCTTTTATGACAGCCGGGCAGAAGCTGGCCGTCTTCGGAGTTCCCGAGGATCAGGTCGATTCATTGATCAAGGACCTTGGCGATCCTCACAAACAGGGACAAGTCCGTAACGTCACCGACAAGGCACGATTGACGCGTCTGTCTCCGGTCGACGGCATCGTCATCCAACGCGATGTGGTCCCCGGCAATCTCTATGACAACAACGACGTGCTCATGGTGATCGCTCCGCTCGACCACTTCTTCGTATGGATGAACGTCAACGAAGCGGACCAGGCCAAGGTGTCGGTGGGACAGGACCTGGAAATCCGGTTCCCGTACATGGATCGGACCATCCTGGCCAAGGTGCAGTACGTTGCGAGCGAGGTCTCGAAAGATACCCGCGCCATCAAGCTCAGAGCATGCATCCCCAACGTGGACGGCAAGCTCAAGGCAGACATGCTGGTCCGTGTGCGGCTCCGTCCAATCCCCCCAGCCGGCAAACGCCCGGCCAAGCCGTGAAGACGCCCAGCGGAACTGCGGTCCACTGCTCTTGACAGTCCACGCGAGCCACGGTAATCTCGATCCTTATTGAGACTGAATCTCAGTTTCATCTAGCTCGTCAATCCGGCTCGGCACTGGTCCCGTCGACCCGGCATTCCTCCTCTTCTCATTCCAGGGACCAGACCGTGTTGAATGTCACACCAAACCGAGTTCAGGTTTCGGATCTCCGCTGGCCGATCATAGCAAGTCAAAGCTGCGTTGAGCTTTCAGATGAGACAGAGCTGCGATCGGGCTCCGGGCGCAGGTTACATGCCGGCGCGGAGATCGATGGTACGTCCGCCGGGGAGCGCACTTCGTCGAGTGGATCGACGGATGCGGGACCACTCCTCGGTGGCGTGCCGCCCCTTGTTGAGATTCAATCCCATCAGAGACCAGAGGAACTCCAGCCGGCCTTGAAAGGCCAGATCATGAGACCTACCCACGGCCGTGGCGGTTTCACCCTGATCGAGCTCCTCGTGGTGATTGCCATCATCGCGATCCTGATCGGCTTGCTCTTGCCCGCCGTCCAGGCGGCCCGTGAGGCGGCGCGGCGAGCCCAATGCATGAACAACCTCAAGCAATTGGGACTCGCTCTCCACAACTATCATGACGCCCTGGGCGCGTTCCCGATGGGCTACGCCGCCCGGGGCCGGTTCATCGCCGGGGCCACCGACACGGCCCCGGGTTGGGGATGGGGGACGATGATCCTTTCCCAGATCGAACAGGGACCGCTGTTCAACGCCGTGAACTTCGGCCTGCCGGTCGAATCCTCGCAGAACACGACGGTAATCCGGACGATGATCACGACCTACCTCTGCCCGTCCGACCTGACGAACGGGCCTTTTCAGGTCAGCGACGCCTCGGGGAATGTGCTGGCGACGGCGGCCCCGTCGAGCTATGCCGCCTGTGTCGGGGGCAACGAGACCGACACGGCCACGGGGATCAATAACGACGGCTTGGGTACCGGCGTCTTCTACCGCAACAGTCGCATCCGGCTGGCCGACATCACCGACGGAACCAGTCTGACCATTGCTGTGGTGGAACGAGCGTGGTCGAAAGCGAGCGGAGTGTGGGCGGGGGCCGTGACGAATGGCACGATTCGCCGCGGCTCACAGAACGGATGCCCGGCGACGGGTGCTTTGTTCTACCCAGCGCCAACGCTGGTTCAGGCCCATTGCCACCTGATCAACACGAACTCCGACCCGGATGGGGGCCTCGACGATTGTTCGAGCTTCCATCCCGGCGGGGCAAACTTCCTCTTCGCCGACGGTTCGGTCCACTTCCTGAAGAACATCCTCGGTGACGCGGGCACACGACCCGACGGCAGCACCATCTATTACCCGTCCGACGTGGCATTCCAGGCATTGGCGACGAGGGCGGGGGGTGAAGTCATCTCGGCCGACTCGTATTGAGCGATGACAGGCTGAACCGAGGGCTCATTCACGCGTGGATCGAGAAGCCCTTCCGATAGTCGCGCCGGAGGTATTGATCGGCCGAGGGGACGTTCCTGGCCTTGAGCGCCACGGGGTCCCACTCGATCGTGGTGCCCACCTTGAGTGCGACGACGCCGAGGAGGACGGTCTCGGTGAGCCGGCCGGAATACTCGAAGTTTGACATCGCCTTGCTCGGATCGCCGGCCTTGATGGCGTCGACCCATTCGCGGAAGTGTCCCGGCGAGCGGGGCAGGCTCGGCTTCGCCTTCTCAACGTCCTTGAACTTGCCCCTGGGCAACAGGACGTGTTCCGAGCCATAGTCGTTCTCGGAGAAGAACGAGCCCTTCTCGCCGACCAGGAGCAGCCCGCTCTCCGCGACCTTTTTGCTCTTGCGGTTGACCTCGCCGTGGAGCAGTTCCTTGTAGGACTTCTTGTCCTCGGGAAACTTCTCGCCGCCGTCGAACCAGGTCAGGGTCACCGGGCCACGTCCGTTTCGCGCGGCGAACCGGGTGCGGATGATCGACCAGAGCGGATAGGTTTCGTGGTCGACGATGCCCGAGGTATCGACGATCTCGATCGACTCGGGGTCGAACAGCTCGAGGGCCATGCAGGCGATGTTGATCGTGTGGCAGGCCATGTCCCCGAGCGCACCGGTGCCGAAGTCGAGCCAACCGCGCCAGTTGAACGGTTGGTAGTCCGGGTGGTAGGGACGATCGTGGGCCGAGCCGAGGAACTCGTACCAGCGAACGTGATTGGGGACCCCGGGGGTCTGCTTGGGCCGGCT
Organism: Isosphaerales bacterium; assembly: GCA_044450785.1. GTDB lineage: Bacteria > Planctomycetota > Planctomycetia > Isosphaerales > Isosphaeraceae > JBIOJM01. Next base: position 19,214 of record JBIOJM010000125.1, on the reverse strand, counting down.
AATGCCCTGGGGCCAGATCGGGCGATTGGTCCAGACCATGACGTCCTTGATCGGTCCGAGAATGCCCGATCGGATCAGCTCGACCCCCGCGCGAAAGCCGTTCTGGGCGGTCCCCTGGTTGCCCATCTGGGTGCAGAGCTTCTTCTCGGCGGCGAGCGTCCGCATGACGCGAGCTTCCTCGACCGACCACGTCAGCGGCTTCTGGCAGAAGCAGTGCTTGCCCATGCGCATGGCCATCACGCTGGCCGGAGCGTGGGTGTGGTCGGGAGTGCTGACGGTCACGGCGTCGATCTTGTCGCCCATCTCCTCGAGCATGTGGCGGTAATCGAAGTACTTCTTCGCCTTCGGAAACTTCTTCCCCATCTTCTCGAGCTCGAGGTCGTTGATGTCGCACAGGGCGACGATCTCGCCGTGCTTGCCGGCGTCGTTGGTGTCGCTCTCGCCCTTGCCGCCGACCCCGATGCAAGCGAAGCGGACTCGCTCACTCGCCGGCGGAGGCCGGAGCGGGCGGGCGGAGGCGGTTGCAGCGCCGAGCAGGAACGGGCCCGTGCCGGCCAGTGCGGTGTGTTTGAAAAAATCACGACGGTCCATGTTGGAGACTCCCAGGAATGATGGGCGGGGTGGGTCGGTGCGCCTCGGGCATGCCGTCGGGTTTGAGGATTCCGGTCCGGCGTCCCGACGGGACAGCCCGGCGCGCTCCGTACGACGTCGGCAGTCCATTCAGCATGACGCTCAAGGGCGGAGTCTGCAACCTGCTGCCGCCTGGTTCTCAGTCTTTCGGCCGGGCGACCGATTGGAGCAATGCCGCCATCCCCTCGAACAGGGCGCCCAGGGTGGATGCGGCCTCGGGCGGCGCCTCGATCACGATGTTGCCGCTAGGTTCGCGGCGGACCTGGAGCTGGGAGAAGAACTCTCGGACTTCGCCCGCCGCCGGCATCGCTGCCACCGCGGACGTCGAGGCGGCCTCCTCTCGCGACGAAGCGGGCGTGCCGCGTTCAAACGGCACGGCGGGAGACGCCGCCGGCTCGGCCCCGGCCCCGGCCCCGGTTTCTCCATTCGCGGCGGGTGCGACGGCCTGGTCCGTTGATTCGTCGGCCGCCTCGATCAGCTCCTCGAACGGATCGGCGACCTCGTCGTCGAGGCGAGCGTCGGCGAGGTCGGCATCCTCGTCGGCCACGTTGCCGGTGGATGCGACGGCCTCGATCGCCGCCGGCTCGTAGAGCTTCTGAACCTTCGCCAGGAAGCTTGAAGACTGCCCGAAGTCGACGGTGTCGCTGTCACCGTCGAACAGTCCCTTGAAGAACGCCTGCTTGGAGCTGACCAGGGCGGCGATCCGTGATTCGATGCCCTGCTCGCAGACAAGGTTGTAGACGTCAATGGGCAGCTTCTGACCGATGCGGTAGATGCGGCCGATTCGCTGCTCCAGCACGGCTGGGTTCCACGGGAGCTCGAGATTGACCACGCAGTTGGCGGCGCGCTGCAAGTTGAGGCCGACGCCGCCGGCATCGCTGGTAAAGAGCATGCGGAAGGTAGGGTCGTCGTGGAATTCCACGATGTTCTGAGTGCGCCGCCGCTGTCCCTCGGCCCCTGTGAAAAAGCCGGCCCGGAAGCCGCCCTCGCCAAGCAGGTCGCTCACGGCCCAGTGAGCCAGGGTGAGCATGCGCCGCCACTGGCTGAAGATGACGACCTTCCGCCCTTGTTCGAGCACGATCTGCCGCATGAGTTGACGCAGCTCAAACAGCTTGGGGGCCGAGAGACTCTTGAGTACACCTTCCTCGGGAGCGCGGCTGCGGATCGTCGGCCACATGTCCTCGAACTCGAGCTGAGCCAGGCCGTTGGAGATGATCCGCTGGGTTGTCAATAACTGCATGAGCTTGAGGAACTCGGCCTGGGTCAGAGGCCGGCGCAGGGAGATTTTCACGAGCGCCACGATCGGCTGGATCAAGGCATCGTGCTCTTCCATTTGCGCTCCGGTCATTTCGACCGGCACTCGGGTGTCGGTCCGGGAGGGGAGCTGGTCGAGCACCTCCTGACGGACGCGGCGCACCATGCAGTGCCGAAGCCGGTCGCGGATCGTGTCGAGGTGCCGGGCGCCGACGACCTCGCGGCGGCCGTCGGCCCGGGTCGCGTGCAGCGAGCTCAGCCTCCACTTGGGCTCGAGCGCCATGTCGTCGACCCACTCGACGATCGAGGCCAGCTCGTCGATCCGGTTCTCCATGGGTGTGCCCGTCAGGACCAGGCGATATGTCGGCACCAGACCCTTGACCGAAAGCGCGGTCTTGGTCGCCCAGTTCTTGATCCGCTGCGCCTCATCGAGCACGACCAGGTCGGGGTCCCAGCGGCGGACCGTCTCCAGGTCGCGGAGCAATTGCTCGTAATTGATGATGAGGAACCCTTCTTTCTGCTTGCCGTAGGCCGCCTGGCGTTCCTCCGGAGGGCCGTCGACGACCTGGACCGGCAGGTCGGAAAAAACCTGCCATTCGCGAGCCCACTGGGGCTTCAAGCTGGCCGGGGCGATGATCAGGCCGCGGCGGATGCGGCCGCTTCGCCGGAGGATGTCGCAACACGTGATCGCTTGCGCGGTCTTGCCCAGCCCCATGTCGTCGGCCAGAAGCAAACGACCCGCCGCCAAGAACCGCTCGACTCCTTCACGCTGGTAGGCGTAGAGCGCGCGCTTCTGGTTCTTGAACGCCTCGCGAATCTCTCCGGGGCTTAATGCCTGCTCCACAAGCGGTTTGAGCCGCTTGCGCTCGCTATCGAGCAAACTGCGCAGCGCGGGGTCATGCCGAGACCCATTCGCGCCGGCGGCCGGCATCACCTTGAGCAGGTCTTCGACCAGCTCGAGCCGCCGAGCGGGCTTGTCCGAATAACTGCTCTTCAAAACCGCGATGCCGTCCTTGCTCGAACGAAACCACTTGAGCGCCTGCGCCACCCGCGCCGACCGGGCCTTGGCGGGCTCGACGTCGCTTGCCCAGACGACGCGTTCCAGCCAGTCTCCCAGCCCTAAGAGCGGCCGGATCGGGTCCCAGCAAAGCCCCATCCCCGACTTGGGGTCGCTCCACTCCTGTTCCTTGAGTGCCTGTTGCAAGAGGCGCGGACGGGTGTGCAGGTGTTCGAGCACGACCAGAATGTGCTTGCACAAGCCCAGCGAGTTCTTGACGAAATCAGGGCAATCACACCGGCCCTCAACCGGATCGACTCCGTGCAGGACGGTGCGATAAGGGCGCGAGCCCGAGCCGGGCCGCCGGGTGACGTACAACCCGAGCAGCCGGCCCTCCGCCGGCCGCGCCTCGAGGCGCAGGTTGTCTTTCCGGGCCGACTCCAGCCGCCGGATCACGGCATCCATCGCTTCGACCCGCGTCGGCCACTCGTGAGGCGGCACACACCCCAGCACATGGCGGACCATCAACTCCGCGGGGATCTTGCCGGTCCGCCGGCTCGCACGCGTCATCAGCTCTTGAAAAGCTTCAGTCTCCTCGACCGGCATTTCAACTTCCACGACGGCGCTTGACATGGCTCGTTCGACCTCCGTGGTTCGCACTGTCCGTTTCGGAATCGCCACATTATTCCGACATCACGTGCGAAATGCCAGTGCCCGGAGGCGAGAGCCGTGGATTTTTCGGAGCTAGCGCACATAGATCGGGTTCGAATAGATCCAGGGGCGCCTTTCCCCCGCAATGTCGAGCCAGCCCTCGACGCGATAAACGCCCGCCGTGACGATTGCGGATTCCAGACTCTTCCCACTCTGCTCGGCGATCAATCTCCCTCCCGAGAGCAACCGGATGTGGCACGTCACGGGGAATCGCGCCACCAGCTTTCGGCCCGGAGCGAACTTCACCTCGTCCCCCATCATGACCCGAGGTTCCGCTTGTTGCTTTTCCACGTTCGGTCCCGCGGCAATCAACTCGAAAAAGAAGCCCGACGGGTCGCACATCCAGTCATGGCTCACGTACGCATGCCCCTCGCGAAACGCCGACCGGATCGCGTCCTCGGTGAGCTCCGGAGCGAAAACGTGCGTGCTCACATTTTGAAACGATCGGTAATAGGGGTCGAAATCGAGTCGGGCCAGGATGTCGCCCGCTCGATGACCCTTGGTCAGGGCGCGGATACCAGGCCGGAGGGTCGCCGTGAACTTGCGCATCTGGTCGTCGCGGTCGACGTTGGTACCGACCAGGACCGTCTCGGGGTCGACCACCTTCATGAGCAAAACCTGATTATGATGGCAATCGTTGGCCGCAACGCCCGTGAGCCGGCGGGTTTTGGTCTCCGCATCCCACTTCGCGAGATAGTCAGTCGGATATTCCACCTGCGCAGCGAGCAGCTCGTCGGGGTAGAGCCGCAGGCTGTCCTCGAGTTCCTTGAGCGAGTCAGGGTGTGTGAGCTTGAGCACGACCGCGAGCAGACCGGCGGCGTCTTTCTTGGCGTCGGCGTGGCGGTTGTAGATTTCCATCCCGTTCAGGCCGGCCATCGAGTGGTCGGGCCGTTCCTCGATGTGCGACAGGAAGATCAATCCCCCCTCTGCCTTGACGGTTTCAATGAACGACGGCGTGGGTTCTTTCATCTTCGCGAGGATCGAGCGCGTGGGGAGGAGCAGAAAGCCACGATCCTCGGAGCCCGGGATGAACAGGACGCCGTCGTGCAGTCCGCGCCAGCTTTCGTTGATGAAGTCGGTCGGAGGCCGGAAGTGGTTGCTCAACAAGATTGCGCTCACCCCGGCCTTCTTGGCGTCGGCCAGCATTTCGAGCCGCGTACCGCCCGTGTGTGCCGAGTCTTCCGCATGCGCGTGCAGGATCGCGCGATAGTCGTTGAGGCCCGGTAGCGGAGGGACCGCGCGTCGCGACCGCTGAATCCGGGTGACATCCTCGTGTGCCGCCTTGAGCCGGGCGGGTGTCATCCTTTCGAGGGGGGAATACCTCGTTCCGCGCGCTTCGTCCGCCGCGGCCAATCCACCTGTCGCGCACGCCGCGATGAGCCAGGCCGCGGCGACCGCAAATTTAAGAAAACGGGACGCAGCTAGTTTTCCATCCGGGACACGGGCTTGCTCCGTCTTGGCGGCTGGCCCTCTGGACAAACGGTGTGTTCCAAGCATGGTTGACTTACCGTCTCCTGGCTCAGTTGGCTTCGCCGTGAGGCCGGCTTCGCTCGATGTTCACCCGCATGCGCCCAAGTTCCTTCGAGGTCAGCGAGGCATTGACCCGATCGGTCCAGTCCGCTGAGCATTCCACCGGCCAAGGCGATCACAATACCTCGGTCGCATCATCTCCCTGCATTCTCGCCCACAGACTGCTCCAACGCCACAGTTGTGCTCATTGGTCGTCGTTTCCTTTCCCCTCGGCCGGCTGCTTGCACGGCGTCTTCCCCAGCGATAGAGTGCGGAGACGGCATCCGGTCGGGTGCGGTTGGACGTCATCTGCGGTGACGTGGTCGAGGTCTCACCTCCATTTGACGCGGCAACGATGACAGCCCTGGCGGGGGCTCAAAAGATGGTCGATGTCGTCTTCTTGGTAGCGGAAGGGCGTGCGGCGCGCGGAGCAAAGCCTCTTGAGGGAGTCCCCCATGGCTGACGCCCGGCATTGGGTCGAAGGCTTGCGACTGCTCCGCCATCCGGAGGGCGGCTTCTTTCGAGAGACCTACCGGTCCCAAGAAGTCATCCCCCGGGCCGGTCTGCCGGAGCGGTTCCCCGGCGACCGCGCGTTCTCGACGGCCATCTACTTTCTGCTGGAGGCAACCGACTTCTCCGCGCTGCATCGCCTCAAGCAGGACGAGATCTGGCATTTCTACGATGGCTCGTCGTTGACGGTGCATGTCCTCGATCCCGCGGGCGACTATTCCACGATCAAGCTGGGGCGCCGCCTCGAGGAGGGGGAATCCCTCCAAGCCGTCGTCGCGGCGGGCTGTTGGTTCGGGGCCACGGTCGATGCTCCGGGGCCTTATGCGCTTGTCGGATGTACCGTCGCTCCCGGTTTCGATTTCGCCGACTTCGAGATGCCGGCCCGGGGACAGCTTCTGCAGCTCTACCCGCGGCATGAACGGATCGTCAGGAAGCTGACGCGATAGCCGCCCCTACACGGAAGGCACACTGGGCGTTTTGTTAAGTAAATGTTGGAGTGCCATTCAGCAAGAGGATGGCTGGGAGAGCCGGCATTTTAAGGGCCGGAGCGAACAACGACGAGAGGGTCTTGCCAGCGACCTTCGGGTCGGTGTTTGCTGTCCTGGCTCCGTCCCCGTTTCTGCTCCCAAGGCTCGACGCCCGCTTTGGGTTCAACCCCTTCGCTCGTTGAGTCGGGCGCTGGACCAAGGCCGGACCAACCGGGGCCCGAGGTCACGGCTTCGGTTTCTCCGGGAGCCTGTCGGCGGTCACGTCCGCCACGTGCAGGTCGCCGTGGATCACCCGGTAGTTGGCGGCCCCTTCGGGGCGGTACCAGAAGAGGATCTTCTCAGCATCGCCGAGCTTGACCCCGTCGGACCTGTAGCCAAAGCCTCCCTTGAGCGGTTGCGTGGCCATCACGAACCGGATCAGGGATTGAGCGACCCGGATCGTCTCGGCATCCGGGAGCACACCGAGCTTCAGCTTCATCCGGAACACCTGATCGACTTCGGTCAGGTCGTCGAGCCGTTTCGGGAAGGTGCCGCCGGTCTTCTCGGCGAAGTTGCGGAGCATGGCCACGGCCGCCTTTTCGGGGTTCAAGAAAGCTTTCTCGTCCATCTCGAGCATGGTCGACTCCGCTCTCTGGAGCGAGTAGCCCGTGGGCGGTTCGATCCGGAATAGGGCCTCATCAACCTTGGGGTCAATCTGAAAGTCGGTAAGCGTAACCCGGATCTCTTTCCCCTGGATGCGGTTCGAGGACTCAATGCGCACGGGGAGCCGCGTCCCCGGGTCGACCCAGATGGTCATCTCCATCCCGAACTTCTTGACCAGGAAGCCACGCACCCGAACGTCGCCGATCAACTTGTCGCCCACGAGCTTGGCGTCGCCCTCGGTGAGCTGTCGCAGGTTCTCCATTAACCCGACAGCGGCGGCGGGGCCAGAGGGCGCCTTCGGGGCCTTGCCTTCCAGCAGCAGGGCGGTCTTGGCGGCCGGGTCGAGCATCAGTTGTTTACCCTGGCTGCCGTCGACGATGGTGACAATGCCGCCGTCCACCTCGGTACGGAACAGGCTCGGCTCCTTGAAGAGGAGCCGCATCTTCATCGGTGCCTTGAGATCAGGGGATTCCGTGGTCGTGCGGTAGGCGAGGGTGTGGGCGTCGCGCAGCTTCTGCGCCACCTCGGCGAACTTGATCGTTGCCTCCGCCGAGGGGACGAATGCAAAGTAAAACAACCCGCCCGCGGCCGCCAGGACCGCAGCCGCAATCTTGATCGCCGTTAGCATCGTTCTCCTCCTGGGGAAAAGGGTGATGTCCGGCCCGGCTTTCGCCCGCAGGGCAGCCAGGGTCCGGGCAACCGTCTCGTCCGACGGCCCCTCCGGCACGGGAGCCCGCCTGAGGGCAGCTTCCGCGCGGGCAAGGGAGTCATCGGGGGAAGACGGCGGTGGGATGGTCATCATGAGCGTTCCTTTTGGGGACTGATCGGCCCCGAGCCCGAGGCCGGATCGCACCCCGCGGCGCGCGGGACCTCGAAATGCACGTCCAGCACTTGACGCAACCGCTTCCGTGCCCGGTGGACGAGCACACCGACGGAGTCGATCGAGAGCGCCAGGTGACTGGCGACCTCCTGATAGCTCCAGCCCTCCAGGCAATGAAGGCAAAAAACCTCGGCCTGTTTCGGCGGGAGCCGGCCCAGGGCTGCACGGAGACGCTCGGACAGCTCCGCGTCCAGGGCGGCCTGGGAAGGCGCCGGCTCGTGCCCGGCGAGGTTATCCCAGTCGGCGGTTTGTTGGCGGTCGGCCTGCCGGTGCCGCTGGCGGAGGCGATCCACGGCGCGGGCGGCGGCCAGGCGCTGAAGCAAGCCCCGCCAGTGCCGTACGTCCTCGCGCCGAGACACCTCCAGGGCGGCGAGGAACGCCTCCTGAAAGCAATCATCGGCATCGGCTCGGTTTCCCAGGAGCCGGTAGGCTGTCTGCCAAACAGCCTTCCCGTCCCGACTGAAGATCTCCTGCCAGTCCGGCATGCTTCGCTCCGATGGCTTGAGCTATCTATTTAATAGGTCGTCGGAGCAGCGTGTTTTCTTACAGCTGGACCTTGCGCGGGAGCCCAACGGGCACCTGGCGTTCGGGCTCGGCGTTCATTATTGCCTGGGTGCGCCGCTGGCCCGCCTCGAGGGCCAGATCGCGATCAATACGCTGCTCCGGCGATTGCCGGACTTGCATCTGGCCGTCCCGCCGGCGACCCTGCTCCGGTGGCCGGGACTGGTGCTGCATGGCCTGGAGGCCCTGCCGGTGGCGTTCGCCACGCGGGGCGCCTTCAGCCCGGCGCGGTGAAACGTTGGTCTTGCACGGGCTCGTCGTTACCATTTCTTGCGAGGCGTCGATGCTCGCCGAGATTGGCAGCGATCGGACTCATGATTGCCCGGATGACCACCACGGCGGCTCATACCCTTCCACGAGGCTTCGTGTGCGGGCGAGGAGCCTGCTGCGAGGCGGGGGACCGATCGCTTCGATCGGCTGCTCTCCAGGACCTTGCCTGCCGTTGCCAGGATCGCCGCCAAGGCGGCTGCCCTCGAAACCTGGATCTCGACGCGTTGCGAGGGATCGTCATCGAGCCGGGGGAACCGCTGCTCGCGACCGTTCAGCTCGACGAGCTGAGAAACGGGAGTGGTTGATCGTGTGACCGTGCTCCCCACGGTGATGGGAAGGAGCGATCGATACGAGGTGGCCTCCTCTTGTCCCAACGATCCGATCGCCGCGTCGATGACGTCCCATCGATCCGGTCCGGTTTCGGATCGGTGACTCGCTCCCGATACGGTCGGTTCCAGGTCCAGGGACGTGGCCGAGTCCGTCTGTCGGGCACCGCCATCCTCCTCGAGGAGGGTTGTGCCGGGTTCTTGAGCCTTCGCCGGTTGTTCCTCCTGGAGCAGGCGATGATCCGCCTCGTTGCGCAGTTTCTCGATCGCTTGATCCACGCCCGTGACGTATCGAGCCCAGGACAGCGCGGTCGCGGCATTGGCCGCGGGCGGCGCGGAGAAGTCGGCAAAGTCCTCGGCCTCTTCCGAAGGATGGTTCGGCCCGACCAGGCTCTGGCCGGCCGCGCCAGGCCCGGCCGATGCAACCTGAGCGGCCGAGCCCTCAGCCGACTGCTCGCTCTCGCTCTGCGAGTCGAGCGTGATCGTCAAAAGAGTGCCGATCAGTGCAAGCGACGTCTCGTTCAAGCTGAGAAGTTGAGCCGAGCCCCCGGGCGAAATCGCTGACGAAAGCGAAGAGACTGCCCCTGCCCCGCTCTCTTCGAGCTGAAACCCAAGAAGGGTGGCGGATTGTTCGCCCTCGGTCGTCGCGTAAAATTCCAGATTCCCGCCGCCGAAGCTGGCCAGCGCCAGCCCGGAGGGATTGGGAAGTCCGGAGGATGACAGCACCGACGAAAGGGCGAGCCCGTTGTCACCAGCCGTGAGCAGCGAGATATGTCCGTCGCCATTGTTGGCGACCACCAGGCTGTCCACACCATTTCCCGTGAGATCCACTGCGAAGGCCGCGATGGGATCGACGCCTCCACTCGAGATCGACTGCATTTGAGGCGACCCGGATCCTAACGAGGAAATCAACGTCAGGTTGTTGGAACCCGAGTTGACGGTCACCAGTTCTTGACCCGAACCACCGGTGAACTGGCCGACGAAGAGCGCATCCGGGTTGGTGCCCACGGAATAGATCGTCGGGTTTTGGTCGTTGAAGAAGCCGTTGCCGATGCCCTGCAGCAGCCAAACGTTGTTCGAGCCGCTGTTGGCGACCACGAGGTCGGACACGCCGTTGCCGAAGACATCAGCGACCACCGTCGAAACCGGCCCGACGCCGGCTTGGAGCCGTGGCCCCGGCACGAAGGTGAAGCTATTGCCCACCTTGACGTTGATCAGGATGGAGACGTCGTTGGATCCCTTGTTGGCGATGATCAGGTCGGGCCGGCCGTCGCCGTTGACATCGGCGACGGTGATCCCCGCCGGGTTGGTGCCCGTGAAAAAGCCGTGACCGTTGTTCAAGGCTGGAGCGAAGGCCCCATTCCCCAGCCCCGGGTAGACCAGCACGTTGTTGCTGCCGCTGTTGGCAACGATCAGGTCAAGGATCCCGTTGTTGTTGAGGTCCGCCAGTTTCACCGCGCCCGGGGATACCAGCCCGGTCGACGCATCTCCCAGGACACTCGTGACACCGCCGACGGTTTGAACGACGAGCTGATCCGTGAGCTGATCGGCGAAGATGAACGCGGCCGGGGTGTTGCCGTTGGGGGCGTAGACCCCCAGCGCGACTTGTTGGTCGAGGTTCTGGACGGGCTGGAACGTGCCGTCGCCGTTCCCGACCAGGACCAGCACGTCGCCCAAGGGGTTGCTGACGAGTAAGTCGGGCTTGCCGTCACCGTTCAAGTCCGCGACCGTCAGTCCATTGGGTTCGAAACCAACATTGAGCTCCGCCGGCGGGAGGAAGCCGCCCTGGCCATCACTGCGGTAGATGAAGAGTCCGTCGGGGCTGAGGATGGCCAGTCCGGTCAGGCCGTTGCCGTTGAAGTCGATGGCGCGGACCACCAGCCCGGTGGTCGACGTTGGGAAGGAGGTCGGATTGGAGAAGCGGTCACCCCCCAGGCCTGAGAGGAGGCCGAAGGTGTTCGAGCCCGGGTCCAGCGCGACGAGCGAGGGAAAACCACCTGTCGTGAACGTCCCGACGGCAACGCTCGTCGTTCCCTCCAGGCTCGAGACCGGGGATGGGTTGGCCGTCCCGGTGACGCCGTACGGCCCCGGGCCGGCGCGATAAAGCACGGGGGACGCGAACAATCCCCCTCCCAGGTTCTCGATGACGCCGACCTCGCCCGCGAGCCTGTCGGTATAGACGATGTCGAGCCGGCCATTCTGCTGGAGGTCGGCCACCTGCACGTCCGAGGCGCCGAGCCCGACCGGCAGATCGATCCGCGGCAGGAACCAGCCGGTCCCATTCGCGCGGAACACCGAGATCGTGCCATCGCCGGCGTTGCGGACGATCAAATCGCTCTGTCCGTCGCCGCTCAAGTCGGCCGACAGGATCTGCGCCGGTTGGGAACCGGTCGCGAGATAGGAGACCTTGACGAAGCCGGTCGAGCGCAGGGCGAAAAACGAGATGAAGTCGTCGTTCGCGTCGACACTGGCGAGCAGGGAACCGAGATCGGTCGAGACGAAGGCGATGGCGCGCGACGGGTCGCCCGGGTTGACCGTCACGGGGGGCGCGAAGCTGCCGGGCTCGCCCGGCCGCCCCGCGCGATAGAGAATGTTGCCGGCCGCATCGACCACCGAAACATCGGGGGCGCCGTCGCCGTTCAAGTCGGCCACGAGGGGCGTCTCCGGACGGACGAGGTCGATCACCGACGGGCTGGAGAAGCTGCCGTCGCCGTTGGAGAGCCGCACATACACGTTGTCGGGACTTGTCTGAGTGATCGCCAGGTCGGTCCGGCCGTTGCCGGCGAAGTCGCCCGTCACGAGAGCGGTCGAATACCCCGTTCCACCGAGCGTGAATTGCGTTGGGGCCTGAAACGTGCCGTCGCCGTTGCCCAGGTACACGGAGTAGTCGTCGGTTCCACCCCCGCTCGAATCGGCGGTGGCGAGGTCGAGGATGCCGTTGTTGGTGAAGTGTCCCGCGACAATCCCAATGGGATACACGCCGGAACCGAGGGAGATCGCAGTGGGGCCTTGGGGGGCCTGGAAAGTCCCGTCGCCATTGCCCAGCAGCACGTCGAGGGTATCTCCGTAATAGAAATTCGAGCTGACGACCGCCAGGTCGGTAAGGCCGTTATTTCGGAAATCCCCGGTCGCCAGCGCAATATTTTGGGGGACGAAGGGGAACGACTCGCCGAACGAGATCGTGGAGCCCTGGTTGAACGTGCCGTCGCCATTGCCCAGGAGCACCGTGACGGAATCGGTGAATGGCTCGGCAACGGCCAGGTCGAGGTTCTTGTCGCCGTTGAAGTTGCCCACCACGATCGCGTCCGGGAAGGGCGGGTTATTGGGATCGCCGAGCTGGATCGGCTTCAGGCTGCGAAATGTCCCGTCGCCGTTGCCCATCAGGATGGTGATGGTGCTGAAGCTGCGATCGACCACGGCCAGATCAATGTGGCCGTTTCCGAAGTCGCCCGCGGCGATCGCATACGGGCCGCCCGTCACCGGGATTGTCGAGCTCTGGAACGTGCCGTCGCCGTTGCCCAGGAGGATGGAGACCTCGTTGAGCGACGAGTCGGTGACGGCCAGGTCGGTGCGGCCGTCGTTGTTGAAGTCGGCCGCCACGATGGACGTCGCGCCGCTCCCCTGCGGCAAGGTGACGGTCAAGGGTTGCTGGAACGTGCCGTCGCCGTTGCCCGGCAGGATGGTCACGCTGTCGGAGCCTTGGTTGACGACGGCCACGCCGAGGTTGCCGTTGCCCGTGAAGTCGCCCGTCGCGAGGGCGGCCGCGGAATTGCCGACCGCATTGGCGGGCGGTTCGTCGAAGCTGCCGTCGCCTTTACCCAGGAGCACGGTGATTTCGTTGGTGTAGTAATCTCCCGTGGCCACGTCGAGGCGGCCGTCTCCGTTGAAATCGCCCGCGACCAGAGCGATCGGGCCCGAGCCCGTCGCCATCTGCCGTGCGGCCTGGAACGTCTCGTCGCCGTTGCCCAGCAGCACCGAGACATCGTTGGAGTTGGCGTCGGCGACGGCCAGGTCCAGATGGCCGTTGCCGAAGTCGCCGGCCACGATCGAGAAGGGGTTATAGCCGACGCCGATCGTCGTCACCGGCTGGGTCTGAAACGTGCCGTGGCCGTTGCCCCGCAGGATATCAACCGCGCTCGTACTCGAGTCGGTCACGGCCAGGTCGAGGTTGCCGGTGCCGAAGTCGCCCGCCACGATGGATGTCGGAGTGCTCCCCGGCGGGAGCACGATGGTTTGCGTCGCCGTAAAATTCCCCCCGCCCTGATTGGACAGGATCGTGACGTCACCGGAGTTGATGTCGGCGACCGCCAGGTCGATGAGGCCATCGTGCGCGAAGTCGCCCGCGGCGATCGAGACGGGACCCAGCCCGACCGGGATCGGCGCGAGGGCCGTGAACGTCCCGTCGCCGTTGCCCATGAGCACGACGACGTCATCCGTGGCGCCGCCCGTGCCGGCGACCGCGACCGCCAGGTCGGTGATGCCGTTGCCGGTGAAGTCGCCCGCCACGATCGCGTCGGGCGCACCGGCGATCGGCAAACCGTACATCGACGCCGGCTGGAACGTGCCGTCGCCGTTGCCCAGCGAGATCGAGATGGAATCGGTGCCGGCCAGGGCGACGGCCACGTCGAGGTTGTGGTCGCCGTTGAACTCGCCGACCGCGATCGCGGACGGGCTGAGAGTGGGATCAGCGAGTGCGCCGGTCGCCGAGGGGGCCTGAAACGTCCCATCGCCGGTCCCCAGGTGGACCCCGTCCGGGGCCACGATGTCGAGGATGCCGTTGTTGGTGAAGTCACCGGCGGCGATCGGCGCGTAGCCGGTCCCCTGGAAGTTGGGGGGCAGAACAAGGGATTGAAAAGGGTCGGACGACGGGATCAATGACGTCGAAAGCGAGTATGTTCCCGAGCCGGAGAGGCTCTGGACCTCGAGGAAGTCGGCCCCCGCGGCGACATGCTGATCGATCAGGGGGTCCAGCCGCCCGGACGACTGGCCGTCGCTCTGAACGAGTAGGTTGCCCTGACCATCGTAGATCGAGAGCCGGAGCTGCAGGCCATCCGAAACGGCGTGGGTCTGCGCGATCAATCGACCGTCCGAACCCGGCTGGATCTCGTAGAAATCGCCTCCTCCCACGGCGAGATTGCCCGACACCGCGGAACCAATTGCAATCGGCGCCGCGCCACTCATGACCGATGGGCTCAGCGGGCTCGCCGACAGCAAGACGCGCGCTTCGAGCCAGATCGTGCCCGAGGACCAGGTCGAGCGCGGGCAACGAAAGGATTCGCGACGATTCGGGACGGGCTTCCGGACGACTCGGCACGACTTGCGGTGGAACATCGTAGCAATGCCTCGGTTGATGACTCGCCGCGAAGGATTCAGTCGTTCACGTGTTCGGCTGCTTGCTGGTCGCGATCAAGTCCTCGATCTTGAGCCGCCGCCGGATCGCGTTGAGGGCCGGGTCAGGCCCGATCGTATCCCGCAAGAAGGTCGCGCGTTTCTCGGGCGCCTCCCGTTCGACGGCCTCCCGGATCAACTGGACAGCCGTGTCCTGGTACCTCGAAGAAAGGAGCCTGGCCTGGCGGCCTTTCTCGCCCACTTCCGCAGCCGCGCTCGAGGCCGCAAGGGCATAGATCCGCGCGGCATTGTAGATGTCCCGAGGATTTGTCTTGGCGAGGCGAAGTGCCTCGCGGGCGTCGGCCACGGCCCCGAGGTGATCGCCGAGCCGCGCATGGGCCGTGCCGCGCCCATTGTACGCGTCGGCATTGGCCCGATCAAGTTTGATCGCGGCATCGAAGTCGGCCAGAGCCAGTTTGGGCGAGTCGTAGACCAGGTATGCCCAGCCGCGGTAGATCAGCGACTGGCCATCGCCGGGGCGGAGCTCGAGGGCCCGGCCGAAATCCCGGATTGCCTCGGGATAGTGATGGTGGTCGGCATGAGCCTCGCCGCGGAGCTCGTACAGGAAAGCGGATTTCTTGCCCGTCGCCAAGGCGACGTCGCACGCGCGGATCGCCTCATCGTAACGCCTCAACTTCAGCAAGACCCTGACCTGAAGGCCGTGAGCGTCTTCATAGTTGGACAGGGCTCGCAAGGCGAGCTTGCTCTCCTCGAGTGCATCTTCGAATCGCTCGTCGAGATAGAGCAGCTTGCCCCGATTGGTGTGGTCCTGGGCCAGGACCGAATTGTCGTCCTGCTCGTGGCGGATCGCCATCTCCAGATCGAACCGGGCCGCCTCGCGCTGTGCCGGGGTCGAATCGGCGAGATCCGCCAGCAATCCAGCCCGCCCGCGATAGAGGGGTGCCGAGTCTGGTTTCAGGGCGATGGCCCGGGTTAACTGCTTGATCGCCTCGGCGGTTTTTTTTTGCTTCTGGTAGACGAGTGCGAGATCGGCATGGGCCAGGTACACGTCCTCCTTCAATCGGATCGCCTCCTGGTAGTCGGCGGCGGCCTGGTCGAGACGGCCGCGCTGGACTCGATAGTAGGCGCGGTTGACCAGGAGCTCGTAATGGAGCTCGTCGTCGGGGGTACTCACGAGTCGCCCCATGGCCTCCTGGAAATCCTTCTCGGCTTCCTCGAAATAGAACTTGGCTGAGGCGTTCAGGGCGTTCTCCTGCCGCGGACTGCTCTTGACCAGGGAGAGATACTTGGCGCCGATCTGACCGCTGGCGACGCCCTTGAGGAAATACAGCAAGGCGGGGTCGGGGTCGATCTGGAGGCAGGAAGTCAAGCAGGACTTCGCCGCTTCGGGCCGGGCCGTGCGGAGAAAGCAGTTGGCCTGCATGCATTGGGCCCAGAAGTGGTCGGGCTTTTTCCGCAGGGCGATGTCGAAGTCCTGGATCGCATCCGGCCACCGATGGCGCTTGTACTCTTCTTGCCCGCTCAGGAAGTAATCGAAGGCGGTCTCGCGGCGGACGCGCTCAGCCTCGCTGAGCTCCCGAGCCTCGCCGGCCCGATCACCCTTCCGCGCCAGCAGAGACGCTTTCCTCAGGTGGTAGGCACGGGAGTGGCTCGGCCTCAATCGGTCGGCACTCTCGAGGATCAGGAGCGCCCGGTCGACCTGTTTCGCGTCCTGAGCTGCCACCGCTTCGGCCAGAATCAAGAGCAGCTCGTAGCAGCCTTCCCCCACCTCGGCCTGCTGTTCGCTCGACAGCGCCCTGGGAAGAGCGCCGAGCGTCCAGTCGTCCTTGTTCCCCTGCTGGGCGAAGACGACCAAGGCCTGCTCGGCCGACTTGCGGGCGAGATCGAAGTTCGTCGGCAGCATGAGGCCGCCGAACTGCGTATCTCGGAACAGCGCCTCCTTGCGGCGATCGAGAAAGAGACGATAGCGCTTCTGGACCTCGTCCTTCGCCTGTTGCTCGGCCAGCCGCACACGGTCCGCTTCCTCGGCCTTTTCGACCTCTCCGAGCATCTGTCTGGTCCGATCGGAGAGGCTCGCGAGCCCGCGGTTATTCTCGAGATCGAGCAGTGACTGGCGCGTTGTCAGGATGACCTTGGCCTGAGTCAGGTCGTGCTTCGACATGGCATCCTGGGCGCGAATGTGGTCGTCGGCCGTCTTTTCCTTCACCTCGTCCACATGGATCGCGGCGATTCGTTCCAGGGCCCGTTGGTTGTTCCAGTACCACACACCGGTGCCAAGCCCGGTGATCACCGCCAGGATCCCGAGGCCCAGCAGGGTGGCGACGGTCGGCCGCCGTCTGGCCCACTTGATGCCGCGCTCGATCGGAGGTGTTCGGCGAGCCCGGATCGGCTCGCCGATCAGGTAACGGTTCAGGTCCTCCGCCATTTCCTTGGCGGTCGCGTACCGCTTGCGAGGCTCCTTCTGCAGGCATTTCAGGCAGATGGTCTCGAGGTCGCGCGGGACGTGGAACTGCACGCGCGAGGGTGCGACCGGCTCGACGTCGATGACCAGCTTGACGGTCTCCATCGCCGAGGTCCCCTTGAAGGGAGGCCGGCCGGTGAGCATCTCGTAGAGCATCGCGCCCAAGGCGTAAATGTCGGCCGGTGGGCCGACCGTCTTGGTATCACCTCTGGCCTGCTCGGGCGCCATGTAGCTCGGCGTCCCCATCACCTGGCCGGTATGCGTGTGTCCCTCGTCCATCTCCAGCCGCTTGGCCAGGCCGAAGTCGGTGATCTTGGGGATTCCGTCGGCGGTGAAGAGGACATTGGCGGACTTGAGGTCGCGATGCACGATGCCCGCCTGGTGCGCCGTGTCCATCGCCAGTGACAGTGGGACCATCCACTCGGCCGCCTTCCGCGGCGGCAGCGCCGTTCCTTTCAGTCGATCGGCGAGGCTTCCCCCTTCGAGCAGCTCGAGGGCGACATAGGGCAGGCCGTTCGATTCCCCGATGTCATAGATCTGCAAAATATTGGGATGGTGGAGCGCGGCCACCGCTTCCGCCTCGATCTTGAAGCGGACGATCTGGATGTCGTCGGCATGCATTCCCCCCCGGATCATCTTCAAGGCGACGAGCCGGTTCAGGCGACGGTGCAGGGCTTTGTAAACGATGCCCATGCCCCCGCGGCCGAGCTCCCCGAGGATCTCATAGTCGACCGGCCCGTTCTCTCCCCCCAATCCCGGGGCGACGAACGTACCAGGGAGGGTCTTTCTCGTTCGCGGCCGGTCCTCCCGGGAGAAATCGGTGGTCGCGTCCGACGGTTCGGAGGCTTCGTCGAGCGTCGCCGCCCGGTCGTCGACGGTGCGGGAGGATCCCGAGCGAGACCGGCGCGCGGGGGTAGAGACCTCCGTCTTTTCGAGAGCCACGGAAGTGCGCGAGGGAAGGTCGAGGGTTTCGTCGGGTAAAGGCGTGAAGATTCTGTCGACCGTGTGTCCTGAAGCGGCCCGGGCGGCGGCCGCGTCAGCGTCAGCGCGCGAGGAGATGTCGATCGTTTCCCCGGGCGAAGACCCCGAGGCGATACCGTCGACCGTTTGCCCGGAATCCGCCCAGGCGGCAGCCGCTAGCGAGGGCTCCCCAAGGGTCTGGGCGACCGTCGCACCATCATCGGGTAGTCGAGGGCCAGACGCCGTGGTGCTATCTTGTGACAACGCGTCCAAGACCTCCCGGCATTTCGGACACGTTCGCGCATGCACCCCGATCTCGGATCCTTTTTCCTCGCCGGTCCGTTCGGCCACCAAGTTCGCGAGCTGCTCTCGGCTAGGGCAACCTATCATTGCATTCCCCTGAATCATCGATTGCCTCATCGCCTCAAGGCGAATCATACGCATGCTGTTTCCTAAGTTACCATGCGTTGCCCCCGAAAATCCATTTGGGTTTTGACACTTTTTGCCTTGCCGCGGTCTTTTCTGAACGAAGGTCGGCCAGGATCGGACACCTGAAAACTGGAGAGATCGGATCTGGCTTTATTAGGATTCAAAATTGACAGTAAACGCCATGAAAAACTCAAATCCGGATGATGTCCTTTTCCGTAAACGTGCTTCCGCTTTCGATGAACTCACGGGGAATACTCATTGTGGGGCCGTTTTGCATCGATTATGCTACTCCTTGATCAGCGTTTCTCCGTGCCTCCCGAAAGGCGAGAACCGAACTGACGACGGAAGTCACTTCATCATTGGCTCAAGATTGGTGCTTGTCATGAAGATCGCGGCTCGAGTTTTCATCCAATCGACTTTGCTGTTGTCTCTCGTCGCCGGGCCGCTGGTCCGGGATGCGGTTGCCGGTTCCTCGACGATCACCAGCTACGGGGGCACAGTTAACCCTCTAACGCAAGCACAGATCCAAGCAGGTATCACTTTCCCGGGAAACGTTGTGGCCGGCGATGCCATTACCGGCTCTTTCGGTTTTAACTCGACGCAATTCAGCGGCAGCATCACCAGCGGAATTTATACGTTTACTGGATCTGCACCACTCGGCCAAAGTTTCTCACTCAATGTCGCGACCCCCAATACGAGCACGGGAGGGTGGTCCGATTTCTATGGGGCGAATGGTGCGATGTATATGATCACAATGACTGCTAAAGGCTCTAACACACCAGCCACAATGGATCTCCATGTGTCTACGGTGGGAGGGCCTGGGGTTGTGAAACCCGGTGCTTTCATCGATCTAACTCTCACGAGTACCACTTACACTGGGGGGAAAGCCCTCCCGACTGCGACGACCATCTCCCAATTCCTCACTAACAGCGCAGCCCTCAATTGGGACCCGCCGGGCGGCAGCCAGGGTTTCACAGGCACAATCGACAACTTCAATGGGGTGCAGACCCCGGAGCCATCCAGTCTGGTTTTGGCGATCGTCGCGATGGCGACCACCGGCGGTTTCTTGATCGCCCGGCGCAAGCCCGCCCGGGCTCTTTATACTCCGCACGGAGGTGAATGAGGCATTTCCTCTTCTCGAGGATTTTGGTACATCTACGTCGAATTCGGCAAGGAGGTCACACCCTGGGGTTGCACCGCAAGGAGGCGGACGATGGCTTGGTTTCGTGTACAACTC